>NZ_BMVN01000057.1:0-46184 GCF_014650735.1 Streptomyces canarius | reverse complement strand
CGCGATGGCGACCATGGCCTTGATCCGCTCGCGCTCGGTCGGAGTCCGCCCCGTGGTCGGGTCCGGCGTGACATCGCCGACCGAAAAGATCCCGAACTGCATGGTCGCTCACCCTCCAGGTTGTTGAGCGTTCAACTATACCCCTCCAACGGCCACCCCGCCCCGCGTATTCCAGCCCCCTCCACCGCTCCCTCCCCACACCCCCTCCCCGGCCCTTACGGCACCAGCACCACCCGCCCCCGCACCCCGCCCTCCGCCAGCCGGGCATGCGCCTTGACCGCGTCCTCCAGGGCGAAGGTCCCGGCCACGCGCAGGGTCAGCACCCCCTCGTCCACCAGCCGGACCAGCTCCGCGAGCCGGGCCCCGTCCGCCGTCACCGCCACGGCCCCCGTCCGCACCCCGCGCACCGACGCGGGGTGCGCCCCGGGCCGCACCCCCATGTACGCGCCCCCGTCCCGCACCCACTCCAGCGCCGGCTCACCGAGCACCGCCGCGTCCAGCACCGCGTCCACGCTCCCCGGCTCGACGCCCTCGGCCCGCCCGCCGTGAAGTGCGCGGCCCCCAGCGACCGCACCAGCTCCTCGTCGCCCGCCCGGGCGTGCCCGGTCACCTCGATCCCCCGGTGCGCGGCGAGCTGCACGGCGAAGGCGCCGACCGCGCCCGCCGCCCCGGTCACCAGCAGTGACGCACCCGGCGCGAGGTCCAGCAGGTCCAGTGCCTGCACGGCGGTGAGCCCGTTCAGCGGCAGGGTCCCCGCGTGCACGGCGTCCACCGTGGCCGGCGCCTTCGCCACCGCGCCCGCGTCCACGACGACGTACTCGGCGTGCGCGCCCAGCGGGTCGGACACCCCCGGCACCAGCGCCACCACAGGGTCGCCCACCTGCCAGGCGGCGGCCACCCCGACCGCGTCCACCGTCCCGGCCGCGTCCCAGCCGAGCCCGAGCGTCTTGCCGGCCCCGCCGAAGAACCCGGCGCGCACCCCGGCGTCCACGGGGTTCAGCGCGCCCGCGGCCACCTTGATCCGCACCTGCCCGGCCCCCGGCTCCGGCACCGGAACCTCGGCGATCTCCACCGCGTCCGGACCGCCGAACGTCCTCACCACAGCAGCACGCATGACAACTCTCCTCAGCCCTAAGGCAGTTGACGGATTCCGCGGCACCTTTCCGGCCGCACGACCCACCGTAGGAGAGCTACTATCCACAGGTAAGTAGTTACCTGAGAGTGCGTAGCCGACCCGGAGGAGAGCCCATGGCGACCACGACCGCCGCCCAGCGCCGCGAACAGGCCCGCGCCGACTACGACGCCTTCCTGCGCAACTGCCCCACCAACCAGCTCCTCGGGCGGCTCAGCGACAAATGGGTCAGCCTGGTCGTCGCCGCCCTCTCCACCGGCCCCCTGCGCTACAGCGACCTCGGCCGCAAGATCGCCGGCGTCAGTCCCAAGATGCTCACCCAGACCCTGCGCACGCTGGAGCGGGACGGCATCATCAGCCGCACGGTCACCCCGTCCGTCCCGGTCCGCGTCGACTACGCGCTCACCCCGCTCGGCACCGGCCTCGCCGGCCTGCTCACCGCCGTGAAGACCTGGGCCGAGACCCACTTCGACGAGGTCCGCGAGGCCCGCGAACGCTACGACACCGAGAACCCCGCCTGAGCCGACGGCCGCTCCCGCAGCCGGACCGTGACGGCGGCGGGGCTGTTGTCGCGCGGGATCAGCAGCACCTCCACCTGGTCGCCAGCCAGGCCCGCATCCGCCTGCCCTCACCCCTCCTCGCGCGCGACCGCACCGCCGTATCCCCGGCCGCCGTACGGAGGTACGCCACGCGAGCCGCCCGCCAGGCGCCCTCCCGCCAGGTGACGCGCCCTCCCCGCCGGTGGCGCGGGAACGGCGTGCGAAGCTGCCCCCATGCCGATCCTCCGCTCCGCCGCCCTGTTCGTCGTCGCCGCGCTGTTCGAGATCGGCGGCGCCTGGCTGGTCTGGCAGGGCGTGCGGGAACACCGGGGCTGGCTGTGGATCACCGGAGGCGTCCTCGCCCTCGGCGCGTACGGCTTCGTCGCCACCTTCCAGCCGGACGCCCACTTCGGCCGCATCCTCGCCGCCTACGGCGGGATCTTCGTGGCCGGCTCGATCCTGTGGGGCGTCGTCGCGGACGGCTACCGCCCCGACCGCTGGGACATCACCGGCGCGCTGATCTGCCTCGCCGGGATGGCCGTCATCATGTGGGCGCCGAGAAACGGCGGCTGAGGCTCACTTACGCTGGACGGAACCGCTCGACCGACCGCCCAGCCGCAGCCCCAGGAGCAGCCATGGCCACCGCCGCACCGTCCGCCGCCTCCCGCATCGCCGTCGTCACCGGCGCGAGCAGCGGCATCGGCGCCGCCACGGCCCGGCAGCTCGCCGCGGCCGGCTACCGCGTCGTCCTCACCGCCCGCCGCAAGGACCGCATCGAGGCCCTGGCCGAGGAACTGACCAAGGCCGGCCACTCCGCCGTGGCCTACCAGCTGGACGTCACCGACCGCGCCGCCGTGGACGAGTTCGCCACCGCCTTCGAGACGATCGGCGTCCTGGTCAACAACGCCGGCGGCGCCCTCGGCGCGGACCCGGTGGCCACCGGCGACCCGGCGGACTGGCGCACGATGTACGAGACGAACGTCATCGGCACCCTGAACCTCACCCAGGCGCTGCTGCCGAAGCTCGTCGCGAGCGGCGACGGCGTGGTCGTGGTCGTCTCCTCCACCGCCGGCCACGGCACCTATGAGGGAGGCGCCGGCTACGTGGCCGCCAAGCACGGTGCCCACGTCCTCGCCGAGACCCTCCGACTGGAGATCGTCGGCCAGCCGGTCCGGGTCATCGAGATCGCCCCCGGCATGGTCAAGACCGACGAGTTCGCGCTCACCCGCTTCGGCGGGGACACGCAGAGGGCCGAGAAGGTGTACGAGGGCGTCGCCGATCCCCTCACCGCGGACGACGTGGCCGAGACGATCACCTGGGCGGTGACCCGCCCCAGCCACGTCAACGTCGACCTCCTGATCCTGCGCCCGCGCGCCCAGGCGTCCAACACGAAGGTGCACCGGGAACTGTGACGGACGAGAACTCCCCGGCGGAGGACACCTTCGAAAAGCGGCGCCTGGCACAGGAGACGAAGGACGAACGCCAGGTCTGGTACTTCCTGGCCTACTTCCTCTTCGGCATCCACTTCATCGCGTTCGTCATGATCTACGCCGTACGGCACGCGAAGTAGCCCGCCGGGCCTAGGCGAACACCGGCAGGTTCCGCGCGACCCACGCGGCGAAGGGCGCGGCCGGGCGCCCCAGGACCGCCTCCACGTCCACGCTCGCCCTGCGCTCGGCCGGCAGCGGTGCGCCGAGGACGTCCAGGGTGCCGGCGACGACCTGCTCCGGCATGAACCGCGCCATTCCCGCGTGCGCCGCCCCACGGGACAGCTCGACGAAGGTCACCTCCTCGCCGAGGGCCGCGGCGATGACCTCGGCCTGCTCGCGCGGGCTGATGGGCTCGGGCCCGGTCAGCTCGTACACCCGGCCGGTGTGCCCGTCCTCGCGCAGTGCGGCGGCGGCCACGGCGGCGATGTCCGCCGGGTCGACCACGGGCAGCGCGACATCGCCGAAGGGGGCGAAGACGGTGCGCTCGGCGCGGACCGCATCGGCCCAGGCGAGGGCGTTGGAGGCGAATCCGCCGGGGCGCAGGATGGTGAACTCCCGCCCGGACGCGCGTACCGCGGCCTCGAAGGCCCGCAGCCGGGCGTGCGAGGGCGCGTCGGGCCGGGTGGCGCTGGCCTGCGAGGACACCAGCACGATCCGCTCGGCCCCGGCGTCCGCGACCGCATCGAGCAGGGCGTCGGGGCTCTCCCCCCGGAAGTTCAGCTCGCCCCCCAGGACCAGGAACACGGCGCGGGCACCGTCGAGGGCGGCCCGCATGCCTGCCGCGTCCCCGGCCCCGCCCGGGACCCACCGCACCCCGGCCGCGGGCGGCGCGCTTCCCGGCCGCCGCGACACGGCCACGACCTCCTCACCGGCCCCCGCCAGCAGCTCCACCAGCACACGCCCGATGTTCCCGGTGGCACCGGTCACAGCGATCATCACGAACCCCCACTGAGTCAGTCAGCTAACTAACTGTGAACCTAGCAGCCCACCACCCCCGGCTGTCTATAGTCAGTCAGGTGACAAACTCAGTGGACCGGCGGGCACAGGCGTCACAGAAGCGCCGGCGACTCACGGCGGCGGCGGCCCGGGTCCTGCACGAGCAGGGCGTCGAGCGCACCACCCTCGCCGACATCGCCCGCGAGGCCGACGTCCCGGTCGGGAACGTCTACTACTACTTCAAGACCAAGGACGAACTGGTCCAGGCCGCGCTCGCGGAACACCGCGCCCACCTGGACGAACTCACCGGCGAACTGGACCGGTTGGCGACCCCGCGCGACCGCCTCAAGGCCCTGGTCGAGGCATGGACCGCCCAGCGCGAGACCGCCGCCCGCCACGGCTGCCCCACCGGCACCCTGGCCGTCGAACTGGACAAACGCGCGGACGGCACGCTGGACGCGGAGGCCGGCGCGGTGATCCGCCGCCTCCTGGACTGGACCGCCGGCCAGTTCCGCACCTGGGGCATCCCCGACCCCGACGACCACGCCCTCACCCTGATCGCGGCCTACCAGGGCATGTCCCTCCTGACCAACGCCCTGCGCGACCCGGACATCATGACGAAGGAGGGAGCCCGCCTGCTGCGCTGGCTGGACTCGCTGGAACCGGGGGGCAGGTAACCCACACGGGCGAACCTCTTCGATCACCCGATCAGCGCACGAACATCCGCCCTAGGCTCGCGACACACGATCAACTCGACGGCCCTCGCCCGGGATACCGGTCCCGAACGAGGGCCTGACCAGCAAGGAAGTGGAGGCTTCCCTGTGGCTGACTGCGAGCCTAACGCCCCACGGTTCATGGACCTCACGGTCCCCGAGTACGCGTACATGTTCGGGTTCTTGCAGGCGGACGGGCACTTGCACCAAGGACCGGGACAAAAAGGCCGCCTGACGGTCGAACTCAATGTCAGGGACATCGACCTGCTGTACAGGTTCAAGCACCTGACGCCGTACAGCAGCAGCGTCACCGAGCGAGAGCGGTCCACGAACTACGCCGAGAATCAGCACTCGGCAACCTGGACGCTGTGTTCTTTGGAAGGCAGGATTAGGCTCAACGAGCTGGGCCTGCCGTACGGTAGGAAATCCAGGGCGATTGCTCCCCCGAACGGTGGATTCTCCGAGCGCGACTACCTTCGCGGACTCATCGACGCCGACGGCTCGCTGGGCTTCACAGATCGCGGCTGGCCCATTCTCTCACTGACCACGTCAAGCACGGCCATCAGCACCTACGTGTGTTCCTATGCCCAGCAGGTCACTGGCGTGGAACGCACCGTCAACCGGAACACACGCGACGAGGCTTACAACATCCTGTACGCGAAGGAGGCCGCTCAGGACCTGGCAGCCGACCTGTACTACCCAGGCTGCATGTCACTCGGGCGCAAGCAGGTCAAAGCGGACGCGATCGCATCCTGGAGGCGACCGCCCGACATGCGTGTCGTGCACTCGCGCCGCAACTGGACGGCCCAGGAGGACCTCACCCTGCTTCGGTCTCACGACATCACTGCGGTGGCCCACGAGCTGGGCCGCACCGAGCAAAGCTGTCGCCTTCGTCTGTGGAGACTCCGCAACGGCCGGTTGCTGATGCCCAGCGAGCAATGACCAAATAGCGAGGGGCCTCCGGCTCCAGCCGGGACCCCTCGCGTCACCCCTTGACGCAGACGACCTGCTTCAGCTTGGCCACGACCTGGACCAAGTCCCGCTGCTGGTCGATGACCTGGTCGATCGACTTGTAGGCGCCCGGGATCTCGTCCACGACACCGGAGTCCTTCCGGCACTCCACGCCCCGGGTCTGCTCCTCCAGGTCCCTGGTCGAGAAGCGCCGCTTGGCCGCGTTCCGACTCATCCGCCGACCGGCGCCGTGCGAGGCGGAGTTGAAGGCCAGTTCGTTGCCGAGACCCTTCACGATGTAGGAACCCGTGCCCATCGAGCCCGGGATGATCCCGTACTCACCGGCGCCGGCCCGGATCGCTCCCTTACGGGTCACCAGCAGGTCCATGCCGCCGTACCGCTCCTCCGCCACGTAGTTGTGGTGGCAGGAGATCTCCGGCTCGAAGGTCGGCTTCGCCTTCTTGAACTCCTTGCGGATCACGTCCTTCAGGAGCGCCATCATGAGCGTGCGGTTGTACTTGGCGTACTCCTGCGCCCAGAACAGATCGTTGCGGTAGGCCGCCATCTGCGTGGTGTCCGCGACGAAGACGGCGAGGTCCCGGTCGACCAGGCCCTGGTTGTGCGGAAGCTTCTGGGCCACGCCGATGTGGTGCTCGGCGAGTTCCTTGCCGATGTTCCGGGAGCCGGAGTGGAGCATGAGCCAGACCGAATCATCTTCACTTACACAAACCTCCACAAAGTGATTCCCCGACCCAAGTGTCCCCATTTGTCCGATTGCTCGACTCTTGCGGAAGTGCACCGCCTCCGCGACCCCCTCGAACCGCCCCCAGAAGTCCTCCCACCCGGACGTGGCCAGACCGTGGAAGTCCCCCGGCTCCACGGGATCCTGGTGCATCCCCCGCCCCACCGGAATCACCTGCTCGATCCTCGACCGCAGTCGCGACAGGTCCCCGGGGAGGTCGTTCGCCGTCAGGGACGTCTTCACCGCCGACATCCCGCAGCCGATGTCCACCCCGACCGCCGCCGGGCACACCGCGCCCCGCATCGCGATGACCGAGCCGACCGTGGCGCCCTTGCCGTAGTGCACGTCCGGCATCACGGCCAGGCCCTTGATCCACGGCAGGGTCGCCACGTTCTGGAGCTGGCGCAGGGCCACGTCCTCGACCGTCGCCGGGTCCGTCCACATCCGGATCGGGACCTTGGCGCCCGGCATCTCCACGTACGACATACGTTCCTCATTCCCCCGGAAGCGATAACAAAAGTCTTGAAAGCGGCAAAACGCAAAAGCGGCGCCAAGGTCGATGAAAAGGGACAAGGGACCGGCGTCCACGGCAGTGCGTGCGATACACATTGTCTCCAGGGGACGCCCCGCCGCGGCAAGCGAATAACCAGCGGGGACACTGGAGCACCAGCGATCGCACACCGTCGAGAGGAGCCCGACCGTGCAGCGGAAGGCGTACGTAACCGGCACCGCCGCCCTCCTCGCGGCGCTGCTGGCCGGCTGCACGAGCGGCTCCGGGGACACGGGACCGGCGGACAACGCCAACCCGGGTGACGCCGGCTCGGCCACCGCCGCCGCCCAGCCCGGCAGGTACCGCACGCTCCCCGAGCCCTGCGGCGCGGTCGGCCACGACACCCTGGACGCGCTGCTGCCCGGCATCCAGCAGATCACCGACCCGGCGCAGCGGGACAAGGCCTACCAGGGCGACGCCACGCTCACCTACGACACCGATCGCAAGGTCGGCTGCCACTGGAAGGTCGAGTCGGCCGACGCCACGGACCGGCTGTCCGTCGACTTCGAGCGCGTGGTGTCGTACGACAACACGGTCAGCGACGACGACCAGGCGCATAGGCTGTTCCTGGAGAAGGAGACGGCCGCCGACCTCCCGGCGCCGGCGACCTCCTCGGCGCCGCCCTCGTCCCCGACGCCCACCGCGTCCGCGTCCTCGTCGGCGAAGGGCCTCCCGGGTGGTGCAGCCTCCCCGGGCTCGACGCAGCCTCCTTCCTCCAACTCCCCTGCTTCCCCGGGCTCCTCCGAGTCCTCCGACGCGTCCTCCGGTGCCGCGTCCTCCGACCTCCAGCCGCGCGTGCTGACCGACCTCGGTGACGAGGCGTATCTGGACGACGGGCTCAGTACGTCCGGTTCGACGGCCGAACAGCGGACGGTGACTGTGGTGTTCCGCACGTCCAACGTCATCGTCACCATCCAGTACGAGGAGCAGCCGATGGCCATGGGAACGGTCCCCGACAGCAAGGAAATGCAGGACAGGGCCCGTGATCTGGCCTCTCGGCTGGATGACGCGCTGGGCGGCTGACGGTCTCGCCGGTCCCGTCCGCCCGCGCCCGCGTAGCGCGCGAACGGAAACGGCACAGGTCCTTCACCGCGTACCGTGGCCCCGCAGGAACCCGCACGAACACCGAGCGTCATGAGTGAAGGAACCATGCAGCGAGCAGCCCAGCGAGACGACCGTGCCCAGCGACACCAGCGAGCCATGCGCCTGCGCCGCGTTCTTGTCTGCGCGGCAGCCGTTCCCGCGGTTCTGATCACCGCGGCGTGCTCCTCCGACTCGGGTGACTCCAAGGCCGGGTCGAGTGGCGGGAGCGGCGGGCAGTCGGCGGGGAGCAGCAGTGCGAAGCCGTCGGTGAGCGCGTCGCCGACGGTGCGGGCGGCGGCGTACGGGAAGCTTCCCGACGCGTGCGCGGTGCTGTCGAAGAAGACGCTGGGCGATCTGGTCCCGAAGAGCGACAAGTCCGGCAAGAAGGGCAGTTCGGACGAGCCGTCCTCGCGTGCCTCCTGCTCGTGGAACAGCCTGGACAACAACGGCGTCAAGGGCTCCCAGTTCCGCTGGCTGAACGTCTCGCTGCTCCGCTTCGACTCGGACGTCACGCGCGGCTCCGGTGACGACCAGGCGCACGCGTACTACGCCCGGCAGGTGAAGGACGCGCAGGCGGTGGACGGTGCGAAGAACACCAAGGCGATACCGCTGTCCGGCACGGGCGCGGAGGCGATGGCGGTGCGCTACGACCTGAGGAAGAAGGAAGGTCTGTTCAAGCAGCAGACGGTCGTGGCCCGGGTGGAGAACGTCGTCGTGACGGTCGACTACAACGGTGCCGGTCTCGCGGGTGAGAAGACGCCGGACGCCGACGACCTGACGAAGGCCGCGGAGAAGGCCCTGAAGGAGGCCGTGGCGTCGGTGTCGTCGGCCAACGGGGCTGGTGGTACCGCTACTTCGCCGGCGTCTCCCTCGAAGTCGGCGTCGTCTTCCGGGGCTCCGTCGAAGTCCCCGTCCAAGTCGGCCTCCGCCGACGCGTCCGCGTCCGCGTCGGCCGCGAAGGACAGCTGACCGGAGGGCTGTGGCGGCTGACGGAGGGCCGTGGCGGCTGACCGGCACCACGTTCGCCGTACACGTGTGCCACTCTGTTGCGCGCACCAACACGCAATGGGAGGGGAGTACGAGTGGCCGCGCCACTACAGCTGACTCGGATGCACCGCGTGCTGATCGGCGTGGTCGTGACCGGCGCGTTGATCATCGCCGGCATCGGCTTCGCCGGTTCGTACGCGGCCGTCCGGGCGCTGGCCGTCAAGAAGGGCTTCGGGAACTTCTCCTATGTGTTCCCGGTGGGCATCGACGCGGGCATCTGTGTCCTCCTCGCCCTGGACCTGCTGCTGACCTGGATCCGGATCCCCTTCCCGCTGCTGCGCCAGACGGCGTGGCTGCTGACGGCGGCAACGATCGCGTTCAACGGCGCCGCCGCCTGGCCGGACCCGCTGGGTGTCGGGATGCACGCGGTGATCCCGGTGCTGTTCGTCGTGGCGGTCGAGGCGGCCCGGCACGCGATCGGCCGGATCGCCGACATCACGGCCGACAAGCACATGGAGGGGGTCCGCCTCACCCGCTGGCTCCTCTCCCCGGTGCCCACGTTCCTGCTGTGGCGCCGTATGAAGCTGTGGGAGCTGCGCTCCTACGACCAGGTCATCAAGCTGGAGCAGGAACGCCTGGTCTACCAGGCCCGCCTGCGGTCCCGTTTCGGCCGTGCCTGGCGCCGCAAGGCCCCGGTGGAGTCCCTGATGCCGCTGCGGCTGGCACGGTACGGCGTCCCCCTGGCGGAGACGGCCCCGGCGGGTCTGGCGGCGGCGGGCATCGAACCGGTCCTGCTGCCCCCGGCTCCCCAGCCGCAGCTGGAGGCGGCGGCACGCCCCGCGGTCGCGGGCCCTCGTCCCGCCGGGGCGGCGCCCGTCCCCCGGCAGGCTGCGCCGCCGAGCGAGCAGCACCCCGACGAGCCTCCGGTGGAGGAGCAGAGCCCCTGGTTCCAGACCCCCCGGGAGGTCGAGTACCACGGCGGTTACGACCCCACCTACGACCCCATGCTCCAGGAACCCCAGTACGCCCCCGAGGAGCAGTACGAGGGCTGGTACGAGGACCAGCCCCCGGAGCAGTTCCAGCAGCCGTCCCCGGAGGAGACCGGCAGCTTCCCCATTCCGGTGGGTCCGAACCGCACCCGTGAGCTGGGCGAGGGCGGGGGCACCCCCCAGCCGGACCCGACGGAGGAGGACTACTACCAGGTCTTCCGCAAGTCGATCGACGGCAGCTTCCCCACCCCGCACCAGTTCGGCGAGGCGGTGGAGGCGACGTACGGCATCACGCTGCCCCCGCGCGACGCCGACCGCATGGTCAACCGCTTCACCAACCGCTTCAACGCGGAGCTGGAAGAGGACCACATCGCGTGAACGGCATGAAGAAGGGGCCCTCCGCCGGTGGAGGGCCCCTTCTTCATGCCGGTTACGCGCCCTACTCGCCGAGCAGGCGCCGCACCCGGTCCTGTCCCACGGCCAGCAGCAGCGTGGGCAGCCGGGGCCCGGTGTCGCGGCCGACGAGCAGGTGGTACAGGAGGGCGAAGAACGTCCGCTGAGCGGTCTTGATCTCGGCGGGCAGCTCCTTGGGCGTGGCGTCGGCGGGGAACCCGGCCTGCACCTTGGGCACGCCGTACACGAGGTGGGTCAGTCCGTCGAGCGACCAGTGGTCGGCGAGTCCGTCGAGCAGCAGGCGTACGGACTGCTGGGAGGCCTCGTCGAGGGACTTCAGCAGCTCGGCGTCGGGCTCGTCGCGCACGATGGTCCGCTGGTCGGCGGGGACGTGCGTGTTGATCCACGCCTCGGCCCTGTCGTACCGGGGCCGTACCTCGTCCAGGGAGGCCAGCGGCTGCTCCGGGTCGAGCTCGGAGAGGATGCGCAGTGCCTGGTCCTCGTGTCCGGCGGTGATGTCGGCGACGGACGCGAGCGTGCGGTACGGCAGCGGTCGCGGCGTCTTCGGCAGCTCACCGGCGGCGGTGCCGACGGCGCGGGTGTACGCGGCCACGTCGCCGGGCAGGGCGGAGCCCTCGGTGACCTTGGCGGCGAGCTTGTCCCACTCGTCGTAGAGCCGCTGGATCTCCTGGTCGAAGGCGATCTTGAAGGACTGGTTGGGCCGGCGGCGGGCGTACAGCCAGCGCAGGAGCTGCGGCTCCATGATCTTCAGCGCGTCGGCCGGGGTCGGGACCCCGCCCCGCGAGGAGGACATCTTCGCCATGCCGGAGATGCCGACGAAGGCGTACATGGGGCCGATGGGCTGCTCGCCGCCGAAGATGCCGACGATCTGGCCGCCGACCTGGAAGCTGGAGCCCGGCGAGGAGTGGTCGACGCCGCTGGGCTCGAAGATCACGCCCTCGTAGGCCCAGCGCATCGGCCAGTCGACCTTCCAGACCAGCTTGCCGCGGTTGAACTCGCTGAGCCGGACGGTCTCGGCGAAGCCGCAGGCGGTGCAGGTGTACGACAGCTCGGTGCTGTCGTCGTCGTAGGAGGTGACCGTCGTCAGGTCCTTGCCGCAGTTGCCGCAGTAGGGCTTGTACGGGAAGTACCCGGCGGAGCCGGAGCTGCCGTCGTCCTCGGACGCGGCGCCGGAGCCCTCCTCGGCCTCCCGTTCGGCCTCGTCCAGGGGCTTCTGCTGCTGCTTCTTCGGGGCCTTCTTCGTGCGGTACTGGTCGAGGATCGCGTCGATCTCGTTCCGGTGCTTCATGGCGTGCAGGATCTGCTCGCGGTAGGCGCCGGAGGTGTACTGCTCGGTCTGGCTGATGCCGTCGAACTCGACGCCGAGCTGGGCCAGCGACTCGATCATCGCGGCCTTGAAGTGCTCGGCCCAGTTCGGGTGCGGCGAGCCCTTCGGCGCGGGGACGGAGGTCAGCGGCTTGCCGATGTGCTCGGCCCAGGACTCGTCGATGCCGGCGACGCCGGCCGGGACCTTGCGGTACCGGTCGTAGTCGTCCCAGGAGATCAGGTGCCGGACCTCGTGGCCGCGGCGGCGGATCTCGTCGGCGACGAGGTGCGGGGTCATGACCTCGCGGAGGTTGCCGAGGTGGATCGGACCGGAGGGGGAGAGTCCGGACGCGACGACGACCGGTTTGCCCGGGGCCCGGCGCTCCGACTTCTCGATGACCTCATCCGCGAAACGGGAGACCCAGTCGGTGGTCTCGGTGCTCTGAGCCACGATCGGCACGTCCTTCTTTCTGAACGGGGTGACACTCCATTCTCACAGACCGGATCGCGCCCGGGAAAACGGCTTTACCCCCCGTGGGATACTGGCTGGGTCTATCCATCCCCACGAGGAGAACGGCACCCACTCCTATGGCCTCGGTCACGTCCCTCAGCGACAACGTCCAGCAGCACCTCGCGTCCGCCCTCTCGGCCACCCTGCCCGAGGCCGCCGGCGCGGACCCGCTGCTGCGACGAAGCGACCGGGCCGACTTCCAGGCCAACGGCATCCTGGCCCTGGCCAAGAAGGCGAAGGCGAACCCCCGGGAGCTGGCGACCCAGGTCGTCTCCCAGGTGGTGACCGGTGACGTGATCAAGGACGTCGAGGTCTCCGGGCCCGGCTTCCTGAACATCACGATCGCGGACAAGGCGATCACCGGGAACCTGGCCGCGCGGTACGCGGACGAGACGGGCCGCCTCGGCGTGCCGTACGCCGAGCAGCCCGGTACGACGGTGATCGACTACGCGCAGCCGAACGTGGCGAAGGAGATGCACGTCGGCCACCTGCGCAGTGCGGTGATCGGCGACTCGGTGGTGCAGCTGCTGGAGTTCACCGGCGAGAACGTGGTCCGCCGGCACCACATCGGCGACTGGGGCACCCAGTTCGGCATGCTCATCCAGTACCTGGACGAGCACCCGCACGAGCTGGACCACAAGGACGCCCGGGTGACGGGTGAGGAGGCGATGTCGAACCTCGACCGCCTCTACAAGGCCGCGCGGAAGAAGTTCGACTCCGACGAGGAGTTCAAGACGCGGGCCCGGCGCCGGGTGGTCGACCTCCAGGCCGGGGACGAGCACACGCTCGCCATGTGGCAGAGGTTCGTGGACGAGTCGAAGATCTACTTCTTCTCCGTCTTCGAGAAGCTGGACATGGAGATCCGGGACGCGGACATCGTCGGCGAGTCCGGGTACAACGACATGCTGGCCGAGACCTGCCGCCTCCTGGAGGAGTCGGGTGTCGCGGTCCGCTCCGAAGGCGCGCTCTGCGTCTTCTTCGACGACATCAAGGGCCCGGACGGCAACCCGGTCCCGCTGATCGTGCAGAAGTCGGACGGCGGCTACGGCTACGCGGCCACCGACCTCTCGGCGATCCGTGACCGCGTCTTCAACCTCAAGGCGAACACCCTGCTGTACGTGGTGGACGCCCGGCAGGCCCTGCACTTCCGGATGGTCTTCGAGACCGCCCGCCGGGCCGGCTGGCTGAACGACGACGTGACGGCGGTGCAGCTGGCCTTCGGCACGGTCCTCGGCAAGGACGGCAAGCCGTTCAAGACCCGTGAGGGCGAGACGGTCCGCCTGGTCGACCTGCTGGACGAGGCGATCGACCGCGCCTCGGCCGTGGTCCGGGAGAAGGCGCAGGACCTGTCCGAGGAGGAGATCGCCGAGCGGGGCGCCCAGGTGGGCATCGGCGCGGTGAAGTACGCGGACCTGTCGACGTCGGCGAACCGGGACTACAAGTTCGACCTGGACCAGATGGTCTCGCTGAACGGCGACACGTCCGTCTACCTCCAGTACGCGTACGCCCGTATCCAGTCGATCCTGCGCAAGGCCGGCGAGGTCTCCCCGGCGGCCCACCCGGAGCTGGCCCTGGCGGACGCCGAGCGTGCCCTCGGCCTGCACCTGGACTCCTTCGCGGAGACGGTGCGGGAGGCGGCCACGGAGTACGCCCCGCACAAGCTGGCGGCGTACCTGTACCAGGTGGCGTCGCTGTACACGTCGTTCTACGACAAGTGCCCGGTGCTGCGCGCCGAGACCCCGGCGCAGGTGGAGAACCGCCTCTTCCTGTGCGACGTCACGGCCCGCACCCTGCACCAGGGCATGGCCCTGCTGGGCATCCGCACGCCCGAGAAGCTCTGACGGCATGCGCGCTCGGCTCCGCGTCCCGCGATCCCCGGGGCGCGGGGCTGTCGGTCGTGACAACTCGCAGCCGTTTCAGTACGGTTGGTTGCCCGCCGGGAGACTCTGGCGGGCGTGGGGCGGTGGCATCGGGGGGCTCGTTGGTCGTGGTGATCTCGCCTGAGTTAGGTTCCGTTCGTCCCGGGACCTCCCTGTCGGTCGTGGACGGCCATCACATCCGATGGCCGCGATGATCACCGCCCAGGGCTCGCTGACCGCCGAGAACCTGCTGGGGCAGGCCGATGGGGCGACCGCCCTGTGGCGTGCGAAAGCGATCGACGCGGGCGGCAATCCGCATCTGGAAGAACGCGCGGTGGTGCTCCCCGCCGCGGCGAGGGCGGCCACTGCCTGGTTGTCCGCGCCCCCGGGGCTGCACAACCTTCCCGCCGCCAAGGACGGTCTGATCGGCCGGACGGACGCTCTGCGGGGGCTCCGTGAGTCGCTGACGTCCGGCGCGGGCGTCATCTGTCAGGCAGCGGCCGTCCACGGCCTCGGCGGTGTGGGCAAGACGACACTGGCCCTCCACTACGCGCACGCGCACCTCGGCGACTACTCGCTGGTGTGGTGGATCACCGCCGAGAGCGAGGAGCAGATCGCTTCGGCTCTCGCCGATCTGGCCGTCCGCGTCTACCCGGACTGGGCGCTGGGCGCCGGTGCCAGGGAGCGCACCGAGTGGGCCGTGAGGTGGCTGCAAGCCCACCCCGGCTGGCTGGTCGTCTACGACAACGTCAACGAGCCGCTCCACGTCAACCCGTACCTCAGCCGGCTCTTCGGTCACGGCCACCAGCTCGTCACGAGCCGCCGGCGAGCCGGATGGCGGGCGGGTACGCACCTGGTGAGCCTCGATGTGCTGTCCCCGCACCTGGCCGTCGACCTGCTGTGCACCGTGGCGTTCCCCGATCGCCGCCCGACCGCGGCGGAGCGGAGGCAGGCCGGTCTGCTGGCGTCGGACCTGGGGCATCTCCCCCTGGCCCTGGCACAGGCCGCGGCCTACGTGCGCGAGACCGGCACGTCCTTCGCCTCCTACCGCTCGAAGCTGGTCGCGACCGCGGGCGACGCACTGGAGACGACGGCACCGTCCGAGGGGCTGGACCGGGCCATCACGCAGATCTGGCGCACCAGTTCGCGAGCGATCGGCGAGCGCTGCCCGGTCGCTGTGGACCTGTTGATGGCACTGGCCTGGTACGCGCCCGAGGCGCTCCCGGTGCGGGTGCTCCTGTCGTTGGCGGACAGCGAGGCCGAGGCACGGACCGCCGTCGAGATGCTGGCCGACTACAACCTGGTCAGCGTGGCCGGGGACTCCGTCTCGCTGCACCGGCTGATGCAGAAGACCCTCCGTGCCGCGGCTTCCGTCAGGGCGGCCGACATCCGCGGTCGTGCCGAACGGGCCCTGGCCAGGGCGCTCCCCGACACGTCCGCCCTGGGCGGCGAGGCGGAGCGGGGAGTCTGGCAGCGGTGGCTTCCGCACGTGCAGGCGCTGGCGAAGACCGGGCCGTCGAGCACCCCCCGCCACGAAGTGACCGAGATGTACCGGCGCGCGGCCGACGAACTCGTCGCCCGTGAGCAGCATGTGCTGGCCATCCCCCTGGTCGAGCGCGTGGTCGAGAACCAGCTTCGGCTGCTGGCCCCGGACGACAGCGCCACCCTCGCCGACCAGGACCGTCTGGCCGAGCTGCACGCGAAGGCCGGTGACCCGGCCAAGGCCGTACGGCTGTGCCAGGAAGCCTTCCGCGACCGCTTGCGGTTGTCGGGCGGAGACGCGGCATCGACGCTGGCCGGCAGGCACAGGCTCGCGTACGCGTACCGGAAGGCCGGCGACGTGCTGGCCGCCGTGCGCGAGTTCGAGGCCGTGGTCGCGGACCGCCGGCGCGTCCTCGGTGACAACCACCCCGACACCCTCACCAGCCGCAACGACCTGGCCTACGCGCGTCAGATGGCAGGTCGCTACCGGCGTGCGGTGGAGGAGTTCGAGGCCGTGGTCGCGGACCGCCGGCGCGTCCTCGGCGACGACCACCCCGACACCCTCACCAGCCGCAACAACCTGGCCTACGCGCACCTCAGGGCCGGCGACCACCGGCTCGCACTGCGGCTGTACGAGCAGGCGGTGGCCGACCGGGAGCGGGTCCTGGGCGCCGACCATCCCGACACCCTGACGAGCAGGGGCTGGCTGGCCTCCGCCCATGAGGCGGCGGGCGACCGACAGCAGGCCGTCTCCCTGTACACGGCCCTGCGGGCCCAGCGCGGACGTATCCAGGGCGAGGACCATCCGGAAACGCTGAAGACCCGCCAGAGCCTGGCGTACGCCCTGATGGACGCCAAGGGCCCCGCCGCGGCCCTCCCGGAGTTCGCGTCCCTGGCCGAGGACAGTGAACGGTGCCAGGGCCCCGACCATCCCGACACGCTCGACTACCGTGAGGACATCGCCTACGCCCACCGGGTCCTCGCGGACTACGCGCAGGCGCTCGCGGAGTACGAGCACCTGGTCGAGGACTACGCCAGGGTCCGGGGCCCGGAGCACCCCGAGACACTGTCCACCCGCAACGCCCTCGCCTACGCCCGGCAGCTGGCCGGGGACCACCCCAGGGCGATCGTGGAGCTCCAGGACCTCCTCGACGACCGCACCCGTGTCCAGGGGGAGGACCACCTCGCCACACTGACCGCCGCCGAGAACCTCGCCTACGCGTACCAGGCCGCTTCCGAGTACGACCAGGCCATCGCCCTGTACGAGCGCGTCCTGCGCGACCGGACCCGGATCATGGGTGACGACCACCCCCGGGTCCTCGACACGCGGTGGAGCCTGGCCCGCTGCCGTCAGCTGGCGGGTTTCCCGGAGCGTGCCGTTTCCGAACTCCGCGCCTTGGTGGCGGACCAGGTGCGCGTCCTGGGCCCCGGGCACCGGGACGTGTACCTCACGCGCCGGGCGCTGGGCGGGGCGCACTCCGCCGCCGAGGACCACGCCACGGCGATCAGCCTGTACCGGGAGCTCCTCGAAGAGATGGAGCGGGCGCTGGGCGCGGATCACCAGGACGTCCTCAACACCAGGGGCTGGCTCGCCGAGGCGTATCGGCTGGCCGGCGAGTACTACCGTTCGGTCTCCGCGTGGGAGGCACTCGTCGCGGACCGTCGGCGGGTCCAGGGAGCCGACCACCCCTCTGTGCTGGAGGCCAGGCACCAGCTGGCCTGGTCGCTGCGGTCCGCCTGCGAATACCGGCGCGCGATCGAGATCCAGGAGGACGTCCTGAGGGACCGCGTCCGGCTCCACGGCGCGGACAGCCGGATCACACTGATCGCACGCAACGAGGTGGCGCTCGGCCACAAGTACGCGGGTCATCACCAGCGCGCGATCGACGGGTTCGCCTCGCTCCTGGCCGATTACCGGCGGGTGTTCGGCGAAGACCATCCCGACACCCTCGTGGTCTGGGCGAACCTCGCCCACGCGTACGCGGCGGCCGAGCGCCACGGTGAGGCCAGGTCCCTGTTCGAGGACGTGATCAGCCGGTGGACCCGCCTCAAGGGAGAGGATCACCCGCAGACGCTGGACGCCCGTCGAAGCCTCGCCCAGTCGTACGGGGACGCCGAGGAGTACCGGCTCGCGCTCGCCGAGTTCGAGGCGATCTGGACCGCCCGGACACGGCTGAACGGAGCCGACCACCCCGACACCCTCGACGCCCTCGACGATCTGGCCGCCGCCTGCCGTGACGCGGGCGAGTACCAGCGGGCGGCGCTTCTGTCCCAGCGGATCGTCGACGACTGGGGGCGGCTGCGGCACCCGGACCATCCCAGGACGTTGCTCGCCCGCAGGTGGCTGGCCCTCGCGCACCAACTGGCAGAGGAACACAGCCGGGCCATCGCCGAGTCCGAAGCGCTCGTGGCGGACCGCGAACGCGTCCAGGGCCCCCTCCACCTGGCCACGATCGTCGCCGGGGAGAACCTCGCCAACGCCTGCCGGAGCGCGGGCGAACACGAACGGGCCGTCCGGGTCCGCGAGCACTGGCTGGCCCGGCGGCTCCAGGTCCAGGAACACGACCACCCCCAAGTCCTCACCTCACGGCACTGGCTGGCCCGCACACGGCTCGACGCCGACGACTTCGCCGGCGCCCTGCGCGATGCCGTGGCAGTGGTGGCGGACCTGGAACGCACACTGGGGGCCTCCCACCTCGACACGCTCAACGCCCGGCTCTCCCTCGCCCTGGTGCGTCAGCAATCGGGCGAGACCGCGGAGGCCATCCGGCTGTCCGAACGGCTCGTCGACGACTGCGTCCGCTTCCTGGGACCTGATCACCCGCTGACGTTCACGGCACGGGGCAGGCTCGCGTTCGCCCACCGCGCGGCCGGGCACTTCGCCCGGTCCGTCCGGCTCCAGCGGGAACGGCTGGCCGATCTCTTACGGGTGCGGGACGCCGACCACCCCAGCGTGCTCAGCGCACGCGACGCGCTCACCCGGGTCCTCCGGCTCAGCGGTGCCTACAAGGAGGCCGTGGGCGAACTGGACTCGCTGGTCGCCGACGGCTTCCGGCTGCACAGTCCCCTGCACCCCAGTACCGTCGAATGGCGAGTGGACCTGGCCTTCGCGTGCCGGGACGCGGGTGATCACTGGCGGGCGATCGCGGTCATGGAGGAGTTGCTCCGCGACTGCCGTACCGTCCTGGCGGAGGACCACCCCACGACCCTGCACGCCCGCGCCCGTCTCGCGCTGCTGGCCACCGAGTTCGGCCCGCCGAGGCGAGCGGTGGCCCAGTTCGAACGGCTCGTCGAGGACGCGGCGAGGGTGTACGGCCCCCGCCATCGCGTCCCGCTCCAGTTACGGGACCACTTGGCCTACGCGCTGCTCCAGGCGGACGACCCCGAGGGGGCCCTCGCCGTCCAGCGGGCGTCGCTCGCCGACCGGGCCCGGCTGCTGGAACACTCGGGGTTCCCCAGCACTCCCGAGGGCATCGCCGAGGCTCACCGGCGAGCGGCGGACGGCAGCGCCGACGACCGTGCCAGGTCGGTCGTCATGGTGTGCCTGGAACGTGCCGACGACGGCTGTCCCACCTGGACGGAGAGTCTGGCCCGCGCGATGGCCGAAGCGGGCGACGCCGAAGGAGCCGAACGGCTGCTGCGGGCGGTACACGCCGGACGCGAACACGTCCTCGGCCCCGACGCTCCGGAGACGCTGGACAGCCTGACCATGCTGGCGTTCGTCCGCGCGGAGGCGGAACAGCACGACGCGGAGCCGTCCCACGACGAGTTGCTGACGCGCTGGGAGCGGGTGCTCGGGCCGGACCACCCACGCCTGGAGGCGCTCCGCGCCCAGCTGGCCCGGCTGCGGCCCGCCTGGCTGCCGCGCATGACCCTCCTGGACGACCCGGGCGTCGGAACCGAAGCGGCCATCGAGGTGTGGCTGGAACGCTCCGGGGGCACGGCGGCGCCCGAACTGCCGCCGCTGCTGTTGGTGGCGGGAGCGCGCACGGCAGCGGTGATCGAGCCGGCCGCGCAGGAATACACGGCCGGGGGCGAGCCGGCCCGGTTCGGCTTCACCGCCAAGGAACCCGGCGCGCACCGGCTTCGGTTCACCGTCTACGACCAGGAGTACGGCTTCGTGCTACAGGACCTGGAGGCGACCGTCCACGTCCCCGCACCCCCTGTCCCGAGTTCCCCGGGGAGAGACTGACCGACCATGCCCCAGGACCTGACCGTCGACATACGCAGCAATCCCTCGCTCGACTACACGGTGCTGCCACGGCAGCGCACCGGCTCGGACAAGAACCCGTCGCGCAGTGAACCGCTGGATCTCAGCGTCGTGCTGCGCCAGGTCCACGGAGGCGACCTCGATCTGCTGGTCCTGGGATCGGCTGTGCCCCGGGTGCGCACCCGGTCGCCTCGTGCCTCCCTGTCCATCACGGCCCCGACCCTGGTGCGCAAGGCCGCGAGACTGCGGACGATGTGGCGGGACCGCCTGGTCTGCCACACGGAGACGATCGACGGAGAGGTCCGCTACCCGCTCGCCGAGTCCGCGGACCTGTCCGCGCACGCCGGTCTGATGGACCGGTTGACGGGCGAGATGGCCGAGGAGGGCGCCTACCTGCTCGACTGCCTGCTCGGCGGCGACACCCACGAGGAGCGCTCGCTGCGGGCCCTCTTCACGGACATCCTGGGCGGCGAGCGGTCGCTGCGGATCAGCTTCGACTCGGACATCTATCTGCCCTGGCCCATGCTCTCCCTGGACCCGAGGGACCACGGCGGGCCGTGGGGCTCCTTCCTCGGCCACCGTCACCAGATCGAACAGACCGGCGGCACCTGGCCGGAGTACGACTTCCCCTGGGGCGCCCGGGCCCAGGCGATCACCAGCCTCAACACCGACACCCAGCTGGACTCGGTCGGCAGAGCACCCGACGTGCGCAAACTGCTGGAGGAACGCTCCCGGCTGACCGTGCGCACCGAGGCCGGCCCGCTCCTGGAAGCGTTGTCCGGTGCGCATTTCGACGAGGACCTCATGTACTTCTGGTGCCACGGTCATTTCGTCGACAACGGTTCGCCCCATCCGCACCTGGTGCTCCGGCTCTCCGACGAGCAGCACATCGACGCCGACAGCATCGAACTCAGGCGCAGGCGCATCGACTACACCGCGCGCACCCGCTTCAAGCCGTTCGTCCTGCTCAACGCCTGCCACGCGGGACAGCCGGCTGCCGCTCCCCAGTTGGAACACCTCGGCCAGGCCCTCATCAAGTTCGGGGCCGACGGTGTGCTGGGACCGCAGATCGAGATACCCCAGGACTTCGCGAGCGAGTACGCGTACGAGTTCCTGAACCTCTACCTGAGCGGGAACCACACGGCCGGAGAGATCAGCCTGCAACTGGTGCGCCGTTTCGCCGAGGGCTTCCGCAACCCCCTCGCCCTCACCTACTCGCTGCACTGCGGCCTCGACAGCAGACTGGACCTCTCCTCGTGACCCGCACGCCGGCGGACCCCAGGCCCCTGCCACGGCCCGCGGAGATCGACCTGGACGAACAGGGCAGGATCCAGGTTCCGGGCACCCGCGTGCCGGTACCGGCCCCGAGGGTCCGCGAGCATCTGGAACGCCATCTGCGGATCCCCGCCTGGGCGAGCGACATCTACGTGTACGTCCACGGCTGGCAGACCGCCCCCGGCACGGCGACCCAGACCGCGGCGCGGCTGCTGCGGCACGCGCTGGACCTGCGGTCCGCCCGGCCAGGACGGTATCCGGGCGTGACCGCGGGCTACCGGCCCTGGTGCGTGGTGGTCCGCTGGCCCTCCTCCAGCCTGCCCTCCTTGCGGGGCTACCGCAGGATCCGGGACCGGGCGCACGCGATGAGCGCCCAGGGCGCCGGCCAGGCGCCCTACGTACTCGCCCACCTGCTCGGCTACCTGGACGACCGGCGCGCCCATCCGGCCCACCCCTCGGTCCTGGCCAACCGCGCGGGGCAGTACCTGCACCTCGTGGGACATTCCTTCGGCGGACGGTTCCTCTGCGAGGCGGTGCAGCGGGCGGCCGAACGACCGCCGCGCCCCCCTGTCCTCGGCTGGAGCACCCCCCGCGACCCCCGGCAGCCCTTCACGGTCGACAGCATGCTGATCTTCCAGATGGCCGCTCCCCGCGACGCGTTCCTCCGCCACTTCCCCAGGCTGTTCCCCTCCGGGGAGACCCTGGGCGCGCCGCTGCGGGGGCCGCTCGTCCTGACGCATTCCCGCTGGGACCGGGCCACGGGCTTCTGGCACCTGCGCGCGGAGGGAGCCCCCGGCATCGGGCACTCCGGTGCCGGCGCCGCTCCGGTGCCCCCGTTCCCCACCCGGCTGCTCCCCACGGACGCCGTGTATCCGCAGCAGGCACTGGACCACCGCATCGTCAACGTGGACGCCGGCTGGCTCTACCGGGGCGGCAGGCTCACCCGCCTTGCCCCCGCGGGCGCCCACTCGGACTTCCAGCGGGCCGAGTCCGCCCACCTGTTGCTCACACTGGCGGAACGCTCCCGCTGACGCCCGCCGGCCGTGCCGGTTCCGGGGCCGCGTTCTCCTCGGCGAGCTCCCGCGCCCGCCGCGCCAGTGCCTCCCGTACGGCGGCCGGGGCGAGGACGCGCAGGGGGGTGGCGAGGCCCAGCAGGTAGCGGGCGAGGCCGTCCGGGTCCGGGCCGCCGATGTCCACGAGGGTGGCGTCCGGGCCGTCGGCGCGGTGGGTGCCGACGGTGGGGGGTACGACCCGCAGCGCGTCCGCCATGGGCAGCGGCAGCCGGATGGTGGCCGACATCGGGTAGGGGCCGTTGGCGGTGTTGCGGGAGACGAGGTGGGCCGGGTCCGGTGGGTCGGTGATCTCCACGGGCCGGCCGGTGGGCTGGAGCCGTTCGACCCGGTCGGCCCGGAAGGTCCGCCAGCCCCGGGCGACGTCCCGGGCGACGAAGTACCAGCGCCGGCCGGTGTGGACGAGCCGGTAGGGATCGACGTCGCGGACCGTGTGCCGGTCCTGTCCGTCGCGGTACGACAGCCGGGCCCGCTCACCGCGCCGGCAGGCGGCGGCCAGCTCCAGCAGCATGCCGGGCCGGATGCGTGGCTCTTCGGGCCAGTCGAGCCGTACGAGGGCGTCGTCCCACTCCGCCAGCCGCTCGGCGATCCGGGGCGGCAGCACCTGCCGCAGCTTCAGCAGCGCGGACAGGGCCGCCTGGTCGCCGCCCAGCGCGCCGCCGAGTGCCGCCTCCCGCAGCCCCACCGCCACGGCCAGCGCCTCCTCGTCGTCCAGGATGAGCGGAGGCACCCGCGAGCCCGCCCGGAGCCGGTAACCGCCCCAGGGACCGGCGTCGGAGTCGACGGTGTACCCGAGTTCCCGCAGCCTGGCGATGTCCCGCCGGACCGTGCGGTCGGTGACGGCCATGCGCCCGGCCAGCTCGGCACAGGTCCAGGAGGGCCGGGCGGCGAGCAGCGCGAGCAGGCGGAGCAGGCGGGCGGAGGCGCTGAGCACGGGCGGAAGTCTTCCACATGGGTCCGCACGACCAGGACCGTATCTGTCCGGGTCATGTCCTACGGTCGTCCCCATGAGCACAGACACCGCTTCCGCACCCGTCTTCCGCTACGCCGCCGTCACCTTCGACTGCGCCGACCCGGTCGAACTGTCCCGTTTCTACGGCGGGATGTTCGGCCTCTCCGTCGCCTACACCTCCGACGACTTCGTCTTCCTGGGCGGCAAGGACGGCGCGCCGGGCCTGGGCTTCAACC
The DNA here is from genome assembly GCF_014650735.1 of Streptomyces canarius. Classification (NCBI taxonomy): domain Bacteria; kingdom Bacillati; phylum Actinomycetota; class Actinomycetes; order Kitasatosporales; family Streptomycetaceae; genus Streptomyces; species Streptomyces canarius. The sequence goes on along the minus strand of NZ_BMVN01000057.1, from coordinate 22,758 downwards.
GCCTGGCCGACTACCGCCGCCCCACCTGGCCGGACCCGGCCCAGGAGAAGCAGGCCCACATCGAGGTGGGTGTGGACGACCTGGACACGGCCGAGGAGCGGCTGCTGAAGCTGGGCGCGACCAAGCCGGAGGTCCAGCCGCAGCCGGACCGCTGGCGGGTCCTGCTGGACCCGGCGGGGCACCCGTTCTGCATCACGACCCTGGTCTGACACCGGGTCGGACGCCCGGCCCGCCACGGCGACCGCGCAGCTCAACGGCGTTGTCAGTGGCGGGCTTTACAGTCACCGGTATGGCGACTCTTCCCAACCCGCTGCCCAAGCTGGCCACCGACCCCAGTGGGCGTTCCCTCGGCCTCCGGCTGCCGCCCGGCAGGCTGGTGGACGAGACGGACGACGGCCCCTGGCACGAGCCCCTGCTGTGGCACGCGGAGAAGCCCTCCTCGCCCGGCACCTGGAAGGCGCTGGGTGCGCCGGCGTCCCGTGCCGGGCTGCTGCCGGTGCTGGTGGACCTGGCCGGCTGCCGGGCCGGGGTCGAGGACTGGGTGCTGCTGCCGGGCGAGGCGTCGTACCCGGGGGACCACGAGGCCGAGGAGGTGCTGTCGGAGTACTGGACGGAGGAGACCGACGGGTACGCCGGCGAGGAGATCGAGCCGTTCGGCGTCCAGTGGCCGGGGCTCGCGTCCGCCGGGCTCCTGGCCGCCGATCCGGGGAGCCGGGCCGCGCAGGTCGCCGACGCGCTGCACCAGGACCTGAGCACATGGGCCGAGTGGGTGGAGGAGCCGCACCTCGCCCTCGTACCGGCCCGCCGGTCCGCCGACATACCGGCGGCGATCGGCTGGACCGGCACCCTGGACCACGACGGCGACGTGGCCCGGGTCTGCGCGGTGCTGCGGTCGTGGGAGGACCGGTTCGGGGTCCGGGTGGTGGCGCTCGGGCCGGACGCCCTGGTGGTGTCCGTCGCGGCGCCGCCCACCGCCCTCGACGCCGCCGAGGTGCTGGCCGCCGAGCACTACGCCCTGTGCCCGAACGCCGTGGTGCAGAGCGGCCCGGGGAGTGTGGGGGCGTACGCCAAGGAGCTGGTCGGCGCCACGAGCTGGTCCTTCTGGTGGGAGTGAACCGGCGGCGTCAGTTCGCCTCCGACGCCGGTCCCCATTGCTCGCCGCCGAGGGGGAAGGCATACGCGGGCCGGCCGTTGTTGCCGCTGGTGCGGAACGGCCGGCCGGCGTCGTCGACCACCAGCGTGCCGTGCCGGTCCCCGCTGGACCAGGACAGCTCCAGGTACCAGCTGACGTCGTAGGCGGACGCGTCCGCGGTGACGTAGAAGACCTCGGGGTCGGACCGGCTCACCTTGAACGGGAAGTCCCGGCTCCCGGCCTCCGGTACGGGCGCGGGGCGCATCGCGTCCAGGGCGACGGTGAAGGAGTGGGTCGGCACACCGCCGCCGCAGCCGACGCCGGGATAGCCCATGGCGTAGTCGTTCCAGGCGAGCGGGGACCGCTTGCCCGCCATGCGCACGGACAGCTTCTCCAGGACGACGGTCTCCTCGCCGGTGCCCTGCACGGTGAAGGTGACGAACTGCTCCCCCGCCGAGACCGCCTTGTGCACGTCCACCCAGGCGGGCGCGTCCTGCTCCAGTGGCGGCGGGGCGACGGCGGTGGGCGGCCGGTCGATCAGGTAGTGCTGGGAGCAGGGGCTCTCCCAGCTGAAGGGGTGCGTGGTGACCGTGAGGGGCGGGGCGGCCGTCGTCCGGTCGGTCGTGGCGGCGGCCGAGCCGCCCGCCGGGGATCCGCTGCGGGCGGCGGGGGCCTCGGGTGAGGGGGAGGCCGAGCGGGTGGCGGACCGGTGCGGCGCCGGGCTCCCGGCCGTCGGCACCGGCGACGCGCTGTCCCGGGCGGCGGCTGACCAGGTGGCCGCGGCGCCCTTGGCGTCCCGGCCGTCCCGCTCTCCGTCCCCGGAGTGCCCGGGGGGCAGGTTCAGTACGACCGCCACGGTGCCGAGCAGCGCGGTGACGGTCAGGGCGGCGAGGAGAGCGGCGGGACGGCGGCGCCCGGCGGGCACCGCCGCCACCGGCTGGGCTTCAGGTCCGGCCGACGGGGCCCGCACCGCCTCGGGCTCAGGCTCAGGTCCGGCCACGGGCACCGGCTCAGGTGCGGGTTCAGCCACCGGCTCCGTCACCGTCACCGGCGACGGCTCCTTCCGTCCCCGCCACGCGTCCGCCAGCACCCACCGCCGGTGCAGCTCCACGAGTTCCTCGGGCGTGGCCTTGCACAGCCGGGCGAGCCGCTCCACGGGCGCGTAGTCCGCCGGTACGGCGTCCCCGTTGCAGTACCGGTGGAGCGTCGACGTACTCATGTGCAGCCGCTTGGCGAGCGTGCCGTAGCTGTGCCCGGAGCGGTCCTTCAACTCCCGCAACAGCTCGGCGAAACCGCTCTCGGACGTGCCTCCCGACACCGTTTCTCCGTCCCCCTCGTCCCACCCCGGCGTTCCAGGGAGGGACTGTTCCCGCAGGTCAAAGCCGGTGTGGGCGTTCCAGCGTCCCGGATTCCCGGCCGCTGCTGGCCGCCGGGACGGACCCGCCCACAGGCTGAGGTCATCCAAGCACGCCAACCGGCCCAGCCCGAAAGAGGACTTGCCATGCGAATGCGCCATATCCGTCTGCTCGCCGCCACCGGCACCGCCGTCGCCGCCCTCGCGCTCACGGCGTGCGGCGGCAACGGGACCGGCACCGAGGACGAGGGCGCCGCCCTGTCGACGACCCCCACGACGTCGGCGGAGAAGGCCGCGTCGGAGAAGGCCGCGTCGAAGACGCCCCAGGCCGGCACCGGCGGCCGTACGGCGAACGGCACGCCCGTGGCCCGTACCCACACACCCGACGCACGGCCGAGCGCCTCCCCCGCCCCGCGCGGCGCCCAGGGCGGCACCGGCACCTCCGGCGGCTCCGGCACCTCCGTGGTGCTGTGCAACGGCGCGAACACGACCGTCACCGCGCAGCCGCTCGCCCGGCCCATCAACCACATGCTCATCACCGTGAAGAACACCGGCGGCAGGACCTGCGAGCTGCCGTACTACCCGGTGCTCCGCTTCGACCAGATGCAGTGGGTGCCGCAGGCGGACCGGGACACCCAGCCGCAGGCCGTGGTGTCCCTGGCGCCCGGCGAGTCGGGGTACGCGGGTGTGCTGCTGTCGGCCGCCGACGGCAGCGGCACCGGCGGGGCGACGGCCCGCAAGCTGACCGTGGGCTTCCAGGGCCTCAGCCCGAACAGCAGCGGCGGCCCGTCCGCGACGCCGTCCCTGCCGGCCAAGGGCGTCTACTACGACAGCTCGCTGAAGGTGACGTACTGGCAGCAGGAGATGGACGACGCCCTCAACTGGTGAACGGGGAACGGCGCAGCTTCTGGGCCACCTCGGTGGCCCAGTAGGTGAGGATGTTGCGCGCCCCGGCCCGCTTGATGCCGGTCAGGGACTCGAAGATCGCCCGGTCCCGGTCGATCCAGCCCTTCTCGGCGGCGGCCTCGATCATCGAGTACTCGCCGGAGATCTGGTAGGCGGCGACGGGCACGTCCACGGCGTCCGCGACCCGGGCGAGGACGTCGAGGTAGGGACCGGCCGGCTTGACCATCACCATGTCGGCGCCCTCGGTGAGGTCCAGCTCCAGTTCCCGCAGGGACTCGCGCCAGTTGGCCGGATCCTGCTGGTAGGTCTTGCGGTCGCCCTGGAGCGAGGAGGCGACGGCCTCGCGGAAGGGGCCGTAGAAGGCCGAGGAGTACTTGGCGGTGTAGGCGAGGATCGCGACGTCCTCGCGGCCGATCTGGTCCAGCGCGTCCCGGACGACGCCGATCTGGCCGTCCATCATCCCGCTGGGGCCGACGACATGGGCGCCGGCGTCGGCCTGCACCTGGGCCATCTCGGCGTACCGCTCCAGGGTGGCGTCGTTGTCGACGCGCCCCTCGGCGTCCAGCACCCCGCAGTGCCCGTGGTCGGTGAACTCGTCCAGGCACAGGTCGGACATGACGAGCAGGTCGTCGCCGACCTCGGCCCGGACGTCCCGGAGGGCGACCTGGAGGATCCCGTCCGGATCGGTGCCGACGGTGCCCTGGGCGTCCTTCTTGGCCTCCTCCGGCACGCCGAACAGCATGATCGCGGAGATCCCGGCCTCCACGGCCTCCAGCGCGGCCTTCTTCAGGCTGTCCCGGGTGTGCTGCACGACGCCGGGCATCGCCGCGACCGGCACCGGCTCGCTGACGCCCTCCCGGATGAACGCCGGGAGGATGAGGTCGGCGGGGTGCAGCCGGGTCTCGGCGACCATGCGGCGCATGACGGGGGTGGTGCGCAACCGTCGGGGACGCGTACCGGGGAAGGATCCGTACTTCGTCATGCCCCCTACGCTACGCCCGCCGGGCCTGCGCCTTTGCCGACGCGGTGTCGGGCCGGGAGGGGCGGTCCGGGACCCTCTCGGCCCGACACCGCTCACCTGACCGACGCCTCGCGCGCACCGGTGCCGCAGCGGGCAGCGGCCACGGGTGACACGCGGTCACACCGCTGTGACATGGACCCGACGATTCCGGAACGCGTGATCTTTAGGGTTGTTTCCGCTGGTCAGAGCAGCCAGCCGCCAGAAGCCGAATCCGCCAGGAGCAGCCATGCGTACCGCACTCCGTACCGCCCTCGCCGCCGTCGCCCTCGTCGGTGCCACCACTGCTTCCATGGTCCCGGCCACTGCCGCCACCTCACCCGCTCCGGCCGGCAGCAGCGCCTGCGTCGCCGCCACGACCATCCCCTCCGTCTACGGCGGCGGCATGAAGGTCCGGCTCGTCGGCAGCGCCGACAACGGCGCCTCCGCCACGCTGCTGGACGCCAAGGGCCACGCCGTCGCGACGGTGGACCAGAGCAGGCCCACCGACCTGGCCGACGGACTGAAGATCACCGGAGTGCTCTCCGCCAAGCCCGTCTTCGGCCAGCGCAGCCAGGGCGGCACCACACCCTGGCAGTCCACGCCCTTCCCGGCCCTGTCCGCCGACTGCACCCTGCACGGCACGCTCTCCCGCACCCTGCGCCTCGACGCACGTACGACCGCCCAGATCTTCAAGGTCTCCGCCGACCACCACCAGGCCCGCGTCTTCCAAGGCGGCAGGCTGGTGCGCTTCCTCGACGCGCACTCCCGCGCCGGCGCCGCTCTGTTCGGCAACCGCACGCTGGTGCTCGACCCGGTCGGCGGGACCGTCGGCTGGACCGGCGCCGAGACCGCCGCCAGCCCCCGGCCGGGCCGCTACAGGCTGGCCAACGGCGCGATCGTCGAGCTCGTCAGGCACAAGGGTGTCTACGGGGCGCGGCTGACCACCAGCCACGGCACGTTCCCCGTCTCGTACGCCAAGGGCCGCCCGGTCGTCCTCCAGGACGACGTCACCCTGGTCGTCCTGGGCGCCGACGGCACCCTCAGCAACCACATCTACGGCAAGTCCACCCAGAAGGCACCGGTCTATCTGGGCGCCTGAGCCCTGACCGAAGACGGCCGTAGGGGTGCTCCGGTTCCCGGAACACCCCTACGGGCGGCGACTTGCTCGCCGATCAGGTCGTAGACCTCCGCCTGCGCGCCCCCGGCCTCCGCTCGCTCGGGCGGGTCACCGGGTCACCGGCCTCCAGCGCGGCGGCGCGCCGCTTCATGCCGAAGTCCGCCAGCGCCTCCGCCAGCTTGTGCACGGACGGCTCCGGGGCCATGACGTCGACCCGCAGCCCGTGCTCCTCGGCGGTCTTGGCCGTCGCCGGGCCGATGCACGCGATCACCGTCACGTTGTGCGGCTTGCCCGCGATGCCCACCAGGTTCCGGACCGTGGACGAGGACGTGAACAGGACCGCGTCGAAGCCGCCGCCCTTGATCGCCTCCCGGGTCTCCGCCGGCGGCGGCGACGCGCGCACGGTCCGGTAGGCCGTGACGTCGTCGACCTCCCAGCCCAGCTCGATCAGACCGGCGACCAGGGTCTCGGTCGCGATGTCGGCCCGGGGCAGGAAGACACGGTCGATCGGGTCGAACACCGGGTCGTAGGGGGGCCAGTCCTCCAGGAGGCCGGCCGCCGACTGCTCGCCGCTCGGCACCAGGTCCGGCTTCACGCCGAAGGCGACCAGCGCCCTGGCGGTCTGCTCGCCCACCGCGGCCACCTTGATGCCCGCGAAGGCACGCGCGTCGAGGCCGTACTCCTCGAACTTCTCCCGGACCGCCTTCACCGCGTTGACGGAGGTGAACGCGATCCACTCGTAGCGGCCCGTCACCAGGCCCTTGACCGCCCGCTCCATCTGCTGCGGGGTACGCGGGGGCTCCACCGCGATCGTCGGGACCTCGTGCGGCACCGCGCCGTAGGACCGCAGCTGGTCGGAGAGCGACGCCGCCTGCTCCTTCGTGCGCGGCACGAGCACCTTCCAGCCGAACAGCGGCTTGGACTCGAACCACGACAGCTCGTCGCGCCGGGCGACGGCGGAACGCTCGCCGACCACGGCTATCACCGGCCGGCCGCCGTCCGGCGACGGCAGCACCTTCGCCTGCTTCAGCGTCTGCGCGATCGTGCCGAGCGTCGCCGTCCAGGTCCGCTGCCGGGTCGTCGTACCGGCGACCGTCACCGTCAGCGGGGTGTCCGGCTTGCGGCCCGCCGAGACCAGCTCGCCCGCCGCGGCGGCGACCGAGTCCAGGGTCGTCGAGACGACCACCGTGCCGTCCGACGCGCCCACCTCCGTCCAGCACCGTTCGGAGGCGGTCCGGGCGTCCACGAACCGGACGTCCGCGCCCTGCGCGTCCCGCAGCGGCACACCGGCGTACGCGGGCACGCCGACCGCCGCCGCGACACCGGGGACGACCTCGAAGGGCACCCCGGCGGCGGCGCAGGCGAGCATCTCCTCCGCCGCGTACGTATCCAGTCCCGGGTCCCCGGGCACCGCACGGACGACCCGCCTGCCGCCCCGCGCGGCCTCCATGACAAGATGAGCGGCATCCCGGGCAGCGGCCGGGACGGCGACGGGTGTTGACGTGCCGTCAACGACCGTCAGCTGGGGCGTGCCCGTGCCCGGCGGGGGCACCGCGGCAAAGTCCGCGTCCGTCTGCACGACGGAGACGCCCTGCCGCGCGTGCGTCCGGATGACGTCGAGCACCTCGTGCTCGGCGACCAGGACGTCCGCGTTCGACAGCGCCTCCACGGCGCGCAGAGTCAGCAGTCCCGGATCCCCGGGTCCGGCACCGAGGAAGGTGACGTGCCCGTGTTCCGGACCGGCGGGAAGGGTGGTGGGGCTCAATGTGCTCGCTCCCCCATCAGACCGGCCGCGCCCTGGGCGAGCATCTCGGTGGCGAGTTCGCGACCGAGTGCCGTCGCCCGGTCGTGCGTCTGGGGCACGGGACCGGTGGTGGACAGCTGCACCGTGCGGGTGCCGTCGGTCGTACCGACGACGCCGCGCAGGCGCATTTCCTTGACAGTCTGCCCGTCGGCCAGAAGGTCGGCCAGCGCGCCCACAGGTGCGCTGCAACCGGCCTCCAGGGCGGCGAGCAGTGACCGCTCGGCGGTGACGGCGGCCCGGGTGAACGGGTCGTCGAGCTCGCCGAGCGCGGCGACGAGTGCGGCGTCTCGGGCGGTGTTCCCCGCCCTGCACTCGATCGCCAGGGCCCCCTGGCCGGGGGCGGGCAAAACGGTGTCGACCGACAGGAAGTCGGTCACTTCGTCGATCCGGCCGATCCGGTTCAGTCCGGCGGCGGCCAGCACGACCGCGTCCAGCTCGCCGGCGTGGACGTATCCGATCCGCGTGTCGACGTTGCCGCGGATCGGGACGGTCTCGATGTCCAGGCCGTGGGTCCGGGCGTACGCGTTCAGCTGCGCCATGCGGCGCGGCGAACCGGTGCCGATGCGCGCGCCCCGCGGCAGGTCCGTGAACTTCAGCGCGTCACGCGCGACGATCACGTCCCGCGGGTCCTCGCGCACCGGTACGGCGGCCAGGACCAGCTCCTCGGGCTGCGTGGTCGGCAGGTCCTTGAGCGAGTGGACCGCGAAGTCGACCTCGCCCCTCAGCAGCGCGTCGCGCAGCGCCGTGACGAACACGCCGGTGCCGCCGATCTGCGCGAGCGCCTCGCGGGAGACATCGCCGTAGGTGGTGATCTCGACCAGCTCGACGGCCCGCCCGGTCACCTGGCGGACGGCCTGCGCCACCTGCCCGGACTGGGCCATGGCGAGTTTGCTCCGCCTGGTCCCCAGCCGCAACGCCTTCTCAGTCATGCCGGTCGGTCCTTCGTGTCTGTGCTGTCCCCGGCCCGGGAGACGGCGGCCACCGTCTCGGGATCGAGGTCGAACAGGGTGCGCAGCGCGTCGGCGTACCCGGCGCCGCCGGGCTCGGCCGCGAGCTGCTTGACCCGTACGGTCGGCGCGTGCAGCAGCTTGTCGACGACCCGGTGCACGGCCTGGCGGATCTCGCCGCGCTGGCGTTCGTCCAGGTCGGGCAGACGGCCGTCGAGGCGGGCGATCTCACCGGCGACGACGTCGGCGGCCATGGTGCGCAGCGCGACGACGGTGGGCGTGATGTGCGCCGCCCGCTGTGCCGCGCCGAAGGCCGCGACCTCGTCGGAGACGATACGCCGGACCTGGTCCACGTCGGCCGCCATCGGCGCGTCGGCGGACGCTTCCGCCAGCGACTCGATGTCGACCAGGCGGACCCCGGCCAGCCGGTGCGCGGCCGCGTCGATGTCACGGGGCATGGCCAGGTCGAGCAGGAAGAACAAGGGCGCGGGCCGCTCGGCGACCGGCTCGGGCCTGCGCCGCTCGGGGATCCGGCCGACGGTGGCGGCGGTCGCGGCGAGCGCGGTGATCAGCTCGGCGTCCGCCTCGGGCGTCCGGCGCTCCCGGCGGTCGATGGTGCCTCCCGCGACCCAGGCCGCGTGTTGCTCCAGGGTGGCCGCGTCCATGCCGGCCACGGCGGCCTCGCCCATCACGGAGAAGCCGGGCTGTACGGCGGCCAGGTCCAGCGGGCAGTTCTCGTCGGAGCCGGTGCCGGCCGACCGCGCGGGGGCCTCGGGCCGCACGGCCTCCGGCTGCGCGGCCGTGGCACCGGTGTCGGCGACGGGGGCGCCGGTACGTCCCTCGACCGCGTGCGCGACCGCCTCCGCCGTGAGCACCAGGCCCGTCGCCCCGGTACAGGAGACGACGACGTCGGCACGTGTCAGCTCGGCGGCCACCGCGTCCATGCGCACCGCGCGGGCGGTCACCTCGTTCTCGTCGGACCCGGTGAGGATCTCGGCGAGCCGCTCGGCACGCTCGAAGGTGCGGTTGGCGACGACGACCTCGGCGACCCCGGCGCGCGCGAGCGTCGCGGCGGCCAGGGACGACATCGACCCGGCGCCGATGATCAGCGCCTTCTTGCCCGCGGCCCACTCGGGGACGGGCGTCCCGACGGCCAGCTGCTCCAGGCCGAAGGTGACCAGGGACTGGCCGGCGCGGTCGATGCCGGTCTCGGAGTGGGCGCGCTTGCCGACCCGCAGGGCCTGCTGGAACAGGTCGTTCAGCAGCTTGCCGGCGGTGTGCAGCTCCTGGGCGCGGGCCAGCGAGTCCTTGATCTGGCCGAGGATCTGCCCCTCGCCGACGACCATCGAGTCGAGCCCGCAGGCCACCGAGAACAGGTGGTGGACGGCCCGGTCCTCGTAGTGCACGTAGAGGTACGGGGTGAGTTCCTCCAGGCCGACCCCGCTGTGCTGGGCGAGCAGCGTGGACAGCTCGGCGACACCGGCGTGGAACTTGTCCACGTCGGCGTACAGCTCGATGCGGTTGCAGGTGGCGAGCACCGCGGCCTCGCCGGCGGGCTCGGCGGCGACCGTGTCCTGGAGCAGCTTGGCCTGGGCGTCCGCGCTCAGCGCGGCCCGCTCCAGCACGCTGACCGGGGCACTGCGGTGGCTCAGTCCGACGACGAGGAGGCTCATGCCGGCATCACGGCGGGGACGTCCCCGTCGGGCCCCTGGTCGGCGGAGTCGTCGGCGGTCACGCCCCGGGAAGCGGCGGTGGGCAGCACGCCGTCGCCCGCGGGGGTCTCCTCACCGGCCTTGCGCTGCTCGTGGAAGGCGAGGATCTGGAGTTCGATCGAGAGGTCGACCTTGCGCACGTCGACGCCGTCCGGGACGGACAGCACGGTCGGCGCGAAGTTCAGGATGGAGGTCACGCCGGCGGCCACGAGCCGGTCGCAGACCTGCTGGGCGGCGCCGGCCGGGGTGGCGATCACACCGATGGACACGCCGTTGTCCTCGATGATCTTCTCAAGGTCGTCGGTGTGCTGCACGGGGATGCCCGCGACCGGCTTGCCGGCCATCGCCGGGTCGGCGTCGATCAGGGCGGCGACCCGGAAGCCGCGGGAGGCGAAACCGCCGTAGTTGGCGAGGGCGGCGCCGAGGTTGCCGATACCGACGATCACGACCGGCCAGTCCTGGGTGAGGCCGAGTTCGCGGGAGATCTGGTAGACGAGATACTCCACGTCGTAGCCGACACCGCGCGTTCCGTACGAGCCCAGGTACGAGAAGTCCTTGCGCAGCTTGGCGGAGTTGACCCCCGCCGCCGCGGCCAGCTCCTCGGAGGAGACCGTGGGGACCGAGCGCTCCGACAGTGCGGTCAGGGCTCGGAGGTACAGCGGAAGCCGGGCGACGGTGGCCTCGGGAATCCCTCGGCTACGGGTCGCCGGTCGGTGTGTTCGGCCAGTTGCCACGGTGCTCCTGCGGGTAGAGCGGGGCTGTAGGCGGTCATACGTCCCCAGACCGCCCCGTCGACAGCAGGCTATGTCTTTGTGAACGCGTGCACAAAGATGGTGTCCGATTTGCCCGGCAGAAGTGACCGGGGTCACGCAACTTTTGCGCCCTGGCCGGGAACCGGCGCATACGCACCGGTGCTCCTTCGTTACTGGGGGCAAAACCGCACACACTCCTCACGAATCCCGCCCCCGAGACCAAACCGCCGTCGATCCTAAGCGACTTTCGGGCCGGTTTGGACTAGTCGGTCAGTGCCCGGCGCAGACGCTCCTCGTTCACGCGCCAGAAGGTGTGCTGTTCACCGTCGACCAGGACGACCGGGATCTGCTCCCAGTAGCGGTCGTGCAGCTCGCGGTCCTCGGTGATGTCCTTCGGCTCCCACGGCACGCCGAGGTCGCCGCACACCTTCTCGACCACCACCTGCGCGTCGTCGCACAGGTGGCAGCCCGGCTTGCGGATGAGGGTGACCAGCCGCGCGCGCGGCTCGGCCTTGCGTCGGAAGAGGGGGCTCATAGCGGCCATTCTCGCGCGCTCGGCGCCCGTTCCGGATCGCTGCCTTGACGACCCGGTCGCGCAGAGTTCACCACCTCCCAACCTCCGGTCGCCGGAACCACCGGGCGGACTGGCTATGCTCACGACATGGCCGCTCTCGGATGGCTCACTCCCCGTAGGCGCTCCGCCACGGCGCGGAGCGTGTTGGCAGGCGAGGCCTCGGCGGAGGCCGCCCGCAAGTCCTCGCAGGAAGCCCCGCGCGCCACGCCGGAGGAACCTCAGTTCCCGGTGATCGGCGACGACCGGGCCGCCGCCTTCTTCGACCTCGACAACACGGTGATGCAGGGCGCCGCGCTGTTCCACTTCGGCCGGGGGCTGTACAAGCGGAAGTTCTTCGAGACCCGCGACCTGGCCAGGTTCGCCTGGCAGCAGGCCTGGTTCCGGCTGGCCGGCGTCGAGGACCCCGAGCACATGCAGGACGCCCGCGACTCGGCGCTGTCGATCGTCAAGGGCCACCGGGTCGCCGAACTGGAGTCGATCGGCGAGGAGATCTACGACGAGTACATGGCCGACCGCATCTGGCCCGGCACCCGTGCCCTCGCCCAGGCCCACCTGGACGCCGGCCAGAAGGTGTGGCTGGTGACCGCGGCCCCGGTGGAGATCGCCCAGGTGATCGCCCGCCGCCTCGGCCTCACGGGCGCCCTCGGCACGGTGGCCGAGTCGGTCGACGGCGTCTACACCGGCAAGCTGGTCGGCGAGCCGCTGCACGGACCGGCCAAGGCCGAGGCGGTCCGCGCGCTCGCCGCCGCGGAGGGACTGGACCTGTCCCGCTGCGCGGCCTACAGCGACAGCCACAACGACATCCCGATGCTGTCCCTGGTCGGCCACCCCTACGCCATCAACCCGGACGCCAAGCTGCGCAGGCACGCCCGCGAGAAGGACTGGCGCCTGCGCGACTACCGCACCGGCCGCAAGGCGGCGAAGGTCGGCATCCCGGCGGCGGCCGGGGTCGGCGCGGTGGCCGGTGGCACGGCGGCGGCGATCGCCCTGAGCCGACGGCGCCGATAACCGCCACGGCGGGTCCCGCGCGCACGAATTATGCCGCGGCCATTTCAACACGCGCCGCTCCTCACCGAAACCGGCCTCTTTTCGGTCAACAAGCGATCATCTTGCGAAACTTGACCCACCATCAAACGGTTACGGATGCGACGCAATCGATGATTTGAGCAACTCGGTGTAGCAGGCCCTGCACGAAGCGTTATTCTCCTCAGACGCAAACCGGTACCCCTCCGTCGCTACGACGGGTGAAAGGTCCCGCACTGCACGTGATGGAAGCTCTGCCTCTGGGAGTCCCGTGTACCCACACGTCGGGGTTGACGCCTCGGGCCTGGCTACGCTGCGCGCAACAGTCGCAACGGTCAAAGAGTCGCTGCGCGGCTTCGTCCCCGCCGCGTACGCCGTCCCCGCCTTCGCCGCCGCCGCGCCCGTCGGCCCGTGCTACGCACTGGCCGACGGCAGCGCCGCCGTCGGCAGACGGGGGCGGGCCACCGGTGCGGCCACCGCCCGCCGCCCGGCCGCCGACAGCGACAGCGCCCGGATGATGGACCTGGTCGAACGCGCCCAGGCGGGGGAGGCCGAGGCCTTCGGGCGGCTCTACGACCAGTACAGCGACACCGTCTACCGCTACATCTACTACCGTGTCGGCGGCCGGGCGACCGCCGAGGACCTCACCAGTGAGACCTTTCTGCGGGCACTGCGCAGGATCGGCACCTTCACCTGGCAGGGCCGCGACTTCGGCGCCTGGCTGGTCACCATCGCCCGGAACCTGGTCGCCGACCACTTCAAGTCCAGCCGCTTCCGGCTGGAGGTCACCACCGGCGAGATGCTCGACGCCAACGAGGTCGAGCGCTCCCCGGAGGACTCCGTCCTGGAGTCCCTGTCCAACGCCGCCCTGCTCGACGCCGTGCGGCGGCTCAACCCCCAGCAGCAGGAGTGCGTGACGCTCCGCTTCCTCCAGGGCCTCTCGGTCGCCGAGACCGCCCGGGTCATGGGCAAAAACGAGGGCGCCATCAAGACTCTCCAGTACCGCGCCGTACGCACCCTCGCCCGGCTGCTGCCGGACGACGCCCGCTGAACCACGTGACCCAGGGCGACGGCCAACTCACCTACGGTGAAGGTCCGTTGCCTTTCCGATCCGGTCATCCGCCGTCCGTAACCCAAGTGCCGCGCCAGTCGTTGTGCGGGATACAGGCTCCCTGTGGTCACGTCCTGGCCGACCCCGATCGCTCGATCGCGTGGAAGTGCCGTGGGCGTGCAACCCTCAGGACCCCCTGGGGAGTCGACCGTCATGACGAGAGGAGGTGCCGCCAGTGATCGCGAACGTATCGGCGCACCGGCGGGCGAACGCCTTCGCCCAGGCCCTGGAGGAGCAGTCCGACCGGGACACGGCGGCCGAGCAGTCCGTTGGCCAGGCGGGCGCACCGCCGACCACCGAGGAACGGACCGAGCAGGGCGAGTTGCTGGCCCTGGCGGCGGGCCTCGGCGCGCTGCCCAGACCGCAGCTCGACCCCGAGGTCAAGGTCGTCCAGCGGGCCCAGTTGGTGGCCGCGATGGAGGCCATGCTCCAGGAGGGAACCGGGGCGGCGGACGCGTCGGTACCGCAGCAGCGGTCCCACCGGGCCAAGGGCGCGCACCGGGCGAGCCCGCTGGGCAAGCTCCGCCCGCGCACGAGACTGACCAAGGGCCTGGCGGCCGGCGGGCTCAGCGTGGGCGTGGCCGCCGGGGCCTTCGGCGGGGTCGCCGCCGCCAGTTCCGACGCCCTGCCCGGCGACTCGCTGTACGGACTGAAACGCGGCATCGAGGACTTCAAGCTCAACTACCTGACCGACGGCGACGACCAGCGCGGCCAGACCTACCTCGACCAGGCCTCCACCCGCCTCAGCGAGGCCCGACGGCTGCTGGAGCGCGGCCGGGGCGGCCGGCTGGACCACGAGTCCATCGGCGAGATCCGCCGCACCCTGTCCGGGATGCAGCGCGACGTCACCGAGGGCCACCGCCTGCTCCACGCGGCCTACCAGGCCGACCCGGACTCGCTCGGCCCCATCCAGGCGCTGTCCACGTTCTCCCGGTCCCACCGCCAGGCCTGGAGCGCGCTCAGCGACAAGCTGCCCACGCAACTGGGCGATGTGAAACAGCAGGTGTCCTCGGTCTTCGACGCCATAGACGAAGAGGTCGCCCCGCTCCAGTCCCTGCTGCCGCAGCCACCCGCCCGGCCGGGCGACGGCAGACACCCGGGCGGCTCCGGCCCGGCGTCCCCCGGCTCCTCCGGCAGCCACCGGTCCACCACGCCCAGCGCCGGGAACACCCCGTCCGCCGGCAAGCACACCGGTACCGGCACGCCGAGCGGCCCGGCCACCGGCAGCAACGGCGACGGGCTCCTCGGCGGCGACACGGGCGGTCTGCTCGACCCGCCGAAGACCGGGTCCGACACCACGTCCCCGTCCGCCGGCAAGCCCCCCACGGGCCAGCCGGACGTCACGATCCCCCCGCTCATCCCCGACCTGCTCCCGGGCCTGGGCATCGACGGGGAGAACGCGGACTGACGCGACACGGCCACGGCATCGAGGGCGCCCTTCTCCGAGCAGGGGCGCCCTCGACGCCGTTCACCGGCGTCTCAGAAGAACACCGAGCGCCGCTGCACCAACAGCTTGTACAGCGTGTGCTGGATCTGCTCCCGCACCTGATCGGTCAGGTTGAACATCAGCATCGGATCCTCCGCCGCCTCCGGCGGATACCCGTCCGTCGGAATCGGCTCACCGAACTGGATCGTCCACTTCGTGGGCAGCGGAATCGCACCCAGCGGCCCGAGCCAGGGAAACGTCGGCGTCAACGGGAAGTACGGGAACCCCAGCACCCGCGCCAGCGTCTTGGCGTTGCCGATCATCGGGTAGATCTCCTCCGCCCCGACGATCGAGCACGGGACGATCGGCACACCCTGCCGCAGGGCCGTGGAGACGAAGCCGCCCCGGCCGAACCGCTGGAGCTTGTACCGCTCGCTGAACGGCTTCCCGATCCCCTTGAAGCCCTCCGGCATCACCCCGACCAGCTCGCCCTGCCCCAGCAGCCGTTCCGCGTCCTCCGCGCAGGCGAGGGTGTGCCCCAGCTTGCGGGCCAGCTCGTTGACCACCGGCAGCACGAAGACCAGGTCGGCGGCGAGCAGGCGGAGATGGCGGCCGGCCGGGTGGTGGTCGTGCACCGCCACCTGCATCATCAGCCCGTCCAGCGGCAGCGTCCCGGAGTGGTTGGCGACGATCAGCGCCCCGCCCTCGGCCGGGATGTTCTCGATGCCCTTCACCTCGACCCGGAAGTACTTCTCGTACACCGGCCGCAGCAGCGACATCAGGACCTGGTCGGTCAGCTCCTCGTCGTAGCCGAAGTCGTCGACCTCGTAGTCCCCGGTGAGCCGGCGCCGCAGGAAGGCCAGCCCGGCCGCCACCCGCCGCTCCAGGCCGCCGCCCCGCCCGTCGTCCTCCACGGCCTCCACCGGCTCCTCCTCGCGGCTCACAGGAGCATCCTCCCGTGCCCGCTCCCGCCCCGGCAGCGGCTGGACCGCGCCCATCTCCCCCGGCTCCCCGAGCGCAGCGCGCCGGCTCCCCCCGCTCCGCCGCCGCGGCTGGCGCTGTGCGGCGCTTCCGCGGGACCGGTCGTCGTCGAACGGAATGACCTTGGCGTCCGCCATCGTTGCCGCTCTCCTCAGTTGGCGCTGTGCGTCTGGGGGTGGCCGTCCGCCCTCGCGGTCAGCGCGGCGATCCGGTCGACGGCCGCCGCCAGGCTCTCCGGCGGCAGCAGCCCGGCGCCCTGGCCGCGCGCGAAGTCCGCGAAGGTCCCGGCCGTCGTGTAGCGGGGCGTGAAGCCCAGCGTCTCGCGCATCTCGACGGTGTCCACCACCCGCCCGTGGGTGAGCAGCCGGATCTGCTCCGGCGAGAAGTCCGTCATACCGAGCGTACGCACCAGGGAGCCGGCCCAGGTGACCGCGGGCAGCAGCAGCGGCACGGTGGGCCGCCCGAGCCGCCGCGAGCACTGCGAGAGCAGCAGCACGCCGTCCCCGGCGATGTTGAAGGTGCCGCTGTTCAGGGTGCCCCGGCGCGGCTCGTGCGAGGCGATCCGCAGCACCTCGATGACGTCGTCCTCGTGCACGAACTGAAGCCGCGGGTCGTAGCCGAACACGGTCGGCAGGACGGGCAGCGCGAAGTACGAGGCGAGCGGGGTGTCCGCGGCCGGCCCGAGGATGTTGGCGAACCGCAGCACGCACACGGCGACGTCCGGCCGCCGCCGGGCGAACCCGCGCACATACCCCTCCACCTCGACGGCGTCCTTCGCGAAGCCGCCGCTGGGCAGCGACTTGGGCGGGGTCGTCTCGGTGAACACGGCCGGATCGCGCGGTGCGGAGCCGTAGACGTTCGTACTGGACTTCACCACCAGCCGCCGCACGGTCGGCGACTTCTGGCAGGCGCCGAGCAGCTGCATGGTGCCGATGACGTTGGTCTCCTTGACCGTGGCCCGGCTGCCGCCGCCCAGGGCCGTGCCCGTGACGTCCAGGTGGACGACGGTGTCCGCGCCGGTCTCGGCGAGCACCCGGGCGATGGTCGGCTGCCGGATGTCGGCCTGGATGAAGTCGGCGCCGCCCAGGTGGTGCGCCGGCGGCACCGCGTCCACGGCGATCACACGCTCGACCTCCGGGTCCCGCTGGATCCGCCGCACGAACCGGCCGCCGAGCTGCCGGGCGACTCCGGTGACGAGCACGATCCGTCCCAAGACCAGCGCCTTCCTTCCCGCGTAACCGGTATCCCGCGTTCCCCGTGTGCGGCCAACCTAGCCGGTCGATGTTGCGCTGTGATGACCCCAGGTGCCCCCGGCGACGGAAATTCCCCCATCGGTATATGCCTGTGGCCCCCCACCACTGCTGGTGGGGGGCCACAGGGCCACGCTCTCGCGGCGCCGCTTACTTCTTGTTGCGGCGCTGAACGCGCGTGCGCTTGAGCAGCTTGCGGTGCTTCTTCTTGGCCATCCGCTTGCGCCGCTTCTTGATAACAGAGCCCACGACTACCCTCGCTCACTTCTCATCACTCGGTTGTTTGGGCGCCATGGGCCCACACGACCTACGAGGGGCTAGCCTACCCAACCGAGCGCCGAGGTCGTAATCGAGGGGGTTCCCCCGGGTCACCGGGGGTCGTCGTCAGGCCGTCTCCACCCCCACATAGCTGTCGCGGAGGTACTCGTGTACCGCTTGTTCCGGGACGCGGAACGACCGTCCCACCCGGATCGCGGGCAGATGACCGCTGTGCACCAGGCGGTACACGGTCATCTTCGACACTCGCATCACCGAGGCGACCTCCGCCACGGTAAGGAACTGAACCTCGTTCAGAGGCCTCTCGCCAGCTGCAGCCATGACACACCTGAACCTTCCGCACTCGACGGCCACCGGCTTCCCCTTCCGGTGACTCTTCGTCGTTGCGTGCTCACTCCCCAGACTAGGGGCGGGTGATGCGAGTGGGGAAGAGGTGCACCCATCGGCGGCCTACCGTGACAGACACGCTCGATCGAGTACGTAGCGGATCAACGGCCGGTAGTGAGCAGACCGCACTGCGTCATCAACCGGAACGGCGACGGACACCCGTCCCTCGGCCTCCCCCACGAACAGCGCGGGATCATCCGTGTCGGCCAGACCGATGGCCTCAAACCCGAGCTGACCAGCACCGCAGACCCACCCGTGGTCCCCCACGACCAGCTCCGGCAGCGGCCCTCCGGCCTCCGCCGCGGCGTCCAGCGCGACCCGAACCGGGAGCGGCGAGTGGCTGTGGGCGCCCGGCTCACGACCCGGGCGCCCGCTCGCCGGTTCCCGCACCAGGGCAACCCCTCGTACGTAGTCGAGGCGATGGGTACGTAGGCCGAACCGGGTCAATATGTCGACACAGCGACCCTGCGCCGGGGTGAGGACCTCACATCCCGCCGCCGACAAAGCGTCCGCGAGACCGGCGTAGAAACCGAGCAGCGGACGCGGGTGCCCGGTGCCCAGCAGCACGGGCGCGCCACGCCGGGCCACCTCCCGGATCCGCCCGGCGAAGACGTCCAGCGCGGCGAGCGTCCGCTCCGGATCGATCACATCCAGTCCGGAAATGTACCGGAGATCGGCCGAAACCCCGCACTTCTCCGCCATCAACCCGAGCAAGTCCCGGACTCCCCACGCCCCTTCGGGATCGATCCCGATCAGCACGCGTGGATCCCGGGCGGCGAACAGCCGGTAACTCCGCAGGCTGTCCTCCCGCGACGTCGCCACCACCCCGGCCAGCCGGGCGGCCACCAGATGCGCGCGAAGACGGGCGGCGGTCAACACGGATGCGATGGTGGCCCATGGGGGGTGCGGGCGGGACGGGAACGCCGGAAGTCCGCACGGTTGGCCTAACGCCGGCCCGGGAGGGATGGGCGGGCGCGGTCGTCAGGGAAGGAGCCCGCGCAGCGGGAACACGGCCCGCCTGGTCGCCAGCACCGCCTGGTCGACCCGGTCGGCGGGGTCGTACCCCTCCTCCCAGGACGCCCACGCCACCGGCCACAACCCGTCCGTCATCCGCCACGGCCCCGACTGCCGCGTCCGGGCGAACACGTGCTGCCGCCACGCCTCGGGGATCATCGCCTCCGGAGCGACCGGCTTCCCGGCCGCGATGCCCACCAGATGCGTCCACGACCGCGGTACGACGTCCACCACCGCGTACCCGCCCCCGCCCAGCGCGACCCACTTGCCCCCGGCGTACTCGTGCGCCAGGTCGTGACACGCCATCTGCACCGCCCGCTGCGCGTCCAGCGAGACCGCCAGGTGCGCGAGCGGATCCTCGAAGTGCGTGTCGGCCCCGTGCTGGGTGACGAGGACCTGCGGCCGGAACTCCGCGAGCAGCTCCGGCACCACAGCGTGGAAGGCCCGTACCCACCCGGCGTCCCCGGTCCCGGCCGGCAGCGCCACGTTCACCGCGGTCCCCTCCCCCGCGCCCGCCCCGGTCTCCTGCGGCCACCCGGTCTGCGGGAACAACGTACGGGGGTGCTCGTGCAACGAGATCGTCAGCACCCGCGGATCCTCCCAGAACGCGGCCTGCACCCCGTCCCCGTGGTGCACGTCGACGTCCACGTAGGCGACCCGCTCGGCCCCCAGCTCCAGCAGCCGCGCGATGGCGAGCGACGCGTCGTTGTAGACGCAGAACCCCGACGCCCCACCGGGCATGGCGTGGTGCAGCCCGCCCGCGAAGTTCACGGCATGGTCGGCGTCCCCCCGCCACACCGCCTCGGCCGCCCCCACCGACTGCCCGGCGATCAGCGCGGACACCTCGTGCATCCCGGCGAACGCGGGATCGTCGACCGTCCCCAGCCCGTACGAGCCGTCCGCCCCCGCCGGATCGGCCGACGCGGCCTTCACGGCGTCGATGTAGTCCTCCCGGTGGACCAGCCGGAGCGTGGACTCGCCGGCCGGCTTCGCCGCGACGACCGCCACCTCCCGGTCGAGCCCGAAGGCACCGACCAGCCGGCGGGTCAGCTCCAGCCGGACCGGATCCATCGGATGGTTCCGACCGAAGTCATAGCCCGTTACTGCCTCGTCCCACATCAGCTGTGCGCGGCCGCTCATGCCCGCCACCGTATCGGTCCGGTTGAGCGGAGAACGACCTGGCGTACCCCAGTGTCACCAGCACCAACACCATCGGCACGAGCATGGCCCCCCGGTAGCTCCACGCGTCACCGAGCGCGCCCACCAGCGGCGCCCCGACCAGGAACCCCACGTAGTTGAAGATGTTCAGCCGTGCGACCGCCGCGTCCGAGGCCCCGGGGAACAACCGGCCCGCCGCCGCGAACGTCTGCGGCACCAGCACGCACAGCCCCAGCCCCAGCAGGGTGAACCCGAGCATCCCGGCCCACGCGCCGGGCGCCGCGGCCACCACCGCGAACCCGCCGGCCGCGACCACCGCTCCGAGGCGTACGACCGCCACGGCCCCGAACCTCCGTACCCCGAGGTCCCCGAGGGCCCGCCCCACGAGCGTGGTCACCATGTACACGTTGTACGGCACGGTCGCCAGCTGCTCCGAGCTGCCCAGCACGTCCTTCAGATACTTGGCGCTCCAGTTGGAGACGGTCGAGTCCCCGATGTAGGCGAACATCATCACCAGGCACAGCGGCAGCAGCAGCCTGAAGACGACGGTCCCCTGCTCCGCGGTCCGCTCCGGAGCCGGCACGGGCTCCCCGTCGACGTACCACCGGCTCCCCACCAGCGCCGCCGGCAGCAACACGGCCACCACCGGCAGGTACGACACCCACAGCGCGAGGTGCCAGTGCGCCCCCGCCCAGGCCAGCGAGGCCCCCAGGATCGCGCCCAGGCTGTAGACGGCGTGGAAGCCGAACATGATGCTGCGCCCGTACGACCGCTGGAGGCTGACGCCGAGCATGTTCATGGACGCGTCCAGCGCGCCCACCGCCAGGCCGAACACGCCCAGCGCCACGGCCAGTACGGCCACCTGTCCGTGCCCGCCCGTCCCGGCACCGAGCAGCGCCAGCAGCACCACCGGCTGGGACCAGCGCAGCAGCCGGCTGGGCCGTACCCGCTTCACCAGGTGCTCGGTGCCCACGCTGCCGCCCCCGGCGAGGATCGGCACGGCGGCCAGGAAGACCGGCAGCAGCGCGTCGGAGACCCCGTACCGGTCCTGGATGGCCGGGATGCGCGTCACCAACAGGGCGAAGGCGACGCCCTGGGCGAAGAAGCCGAACGCCAGCGAGGCCCTACCGCGCCGCAGCACATCAGTCATGGCGGCGAGAGTAGGGCCCCGGGCTACCGCTGGGTAGATCCGGCCAAAGGTGAATTCGCCTCAGCTTCGGAACGGGCTTCTACTCGCCCGGCCCGGCTCGGCTCGGCTCGGCGATCAGGCGGCCACGGCCACCTCGGGCCGCTCCACCCGGCCGGCCGCCACCTCGGCCGCGACCATCCGCTCCATCGGCCCCGCCGCCAGCCCACCGCTGACCACGAAACCGATCACCATGGCGGTGACCAGGACGACGGAGCCCAGCCACACCATGGTGTCCACGGGGACGGTGTAGGCACCCACGACCCGTACGACGCACTCGGCCAGCAGGACCAGCCCCCACACCACGGAGAACGCCCGCTCCCTGGACCGGAAGGCCATGGACTCGGCCGCCGCCCCGGACACCAGCCGCTGCCAGGCGGCTTCCCTGGCCGCGTCGCCCTTCACCACGAAGGGCTTCATGCCCGCGGTCATCATCGGCCTGCCGAGCCGGACGGACACCAGGATGCCGATGGCCACCGTGCTGCCGACCCCGCTGTCCTTGGCCAGCATCAGCCGCGGGTCACCCGAGACGGAACTCAGCAGCAGCGACACGACGTTCACGACGAGGATCAGACCCGCCAGCGCGTTGGTCCTGCGCTCCCTGACCAGTCCCCCCACGGTCCGCACCGCCGGTACGACACTGCTCCAGGCGAGCGCCGCGAAGGTGCTCGTCCCGAAGGCGTCCTTGAAGAGGTAGTACGAGCCGAGCGGCAGCGCCACATCGATGAGCAGCGGCTTGAAGTTGTCCAGCACGCTCGGCTTCCGGCCCTGGTTCCCCGTGTTCTTCGTCATGCCCTCAGCTTCGTCCCCGGGCCGGGTCCGGCAGTAGGAACGTTCGTCCGGAGCTCCGCATGACATGTGTCAGCCCGCACGGCCGACCGGGGTCACACCAGCAGGTCGGGCAACTGATCCATACGGGAGAAGAGTTGACCGGCACCCGCGAGCTTCGCCGCCGGCGTCATCGCGGTGAACCCGTACACGTCCATCCCTGCCGCCACGGCCGCCCGTACGCCCAGCGGGGAGTCCTCCACGACCACGCACCGCTTGGGGGCCACGCCCATCCGCTCGGCCGCGTGCAGGAACAGATCCGGTGCCGGCTTGCCCCGCCCGACATCCTCCGAGCTGAAGACGCGCCCTTCCGGGAACCACCGGTCGAGCCCGGTCGTCCGATGCCCCACCCGGATCCGCGCATGGCTCCCCGAGGAGGCCACGCAGTACGGCACCCCGTCCGCGGCCAGCTTCTCCAGTACGCCGGCCACCCCGGGCACGGGCCGCAACTCCCGTTCGAACGCGGCGAACACCCGCGCGTGGAAGACCTCGTCGAAATCCACCGGCAGCCGCTGTCCCGTCCGCTCCAGAATCAGGTCGTGGATCCGGTGCATCGCCGACCCCATGTAATCGCGGATGGAGTCCTCGTACGAGGTGGGGTGCCCCAGCTCGGTCAGATAGGCGGCCAGGAGCCGGTTGGACAGGGGCTCACTGTCCACGAGGACACCGTCGTTGTCGAAGATGACGAGGTCATAGCGCATGAGTTCACCCTAAACGCAGAAAACCCCCGCACCGAAGGTGCGGGGGTTTTCTCAACATTTGTTCGGCGGCGTCCTACTCTCCCACAGGGTCCCCCCTGCAGTACCATCGGCGCTGTGAG
>NZ_BMVN01000056.1:0-47433 GCF_014650735.1 Streptomyces canarius | reverse complement strand
CGACCCGGTCACCGGCGGCCCTCTCGTCGTCCCGTCCCGCATCTGGCGGCCCGCGCCCGGGGAGGAACCCGTTCCGGCGCCACGCTCCGGCTGACGGCGGGACGGACCCGGCCGGAGTGCCGCCGCTGCGCGGACCTTGTGCTCTGTGCCTGTGCCTGTGCATGTGCATGTCAGCGGCTCCTGGGCTGAGAACGGGCTCCGGCACGACTTCTGTGACGCCATCACTGTCCATGACGACAACAGGACTCGGTTCCGAAGGAGTTGGAAGCCGGCGCGGCCGAACTCCGTGCCGGTGCACGGCCGGCGCCGGTGGTTCGGCACCTGCCCATGGACCCGGCCCTGACCCGGACCGCTTCCACCCCGTCCGCTGTCCAGCTGAGTACGCGTACTCAGGTGCCGTCTGCCGGACTCCTCCATGCTGGGGCGCGAACGCCGGACCGCCTCGGGGGAACATACGCATGGACCACGCCCTGCAACTGCGCACTGCCACGCCTCGCGATCACGACTGGATCCACGAACTGCGCCATCGCGTGTACGCGGAGGAACTCGGCCAGCATCCGGTGGATCCGTCGGGAAGGCTGAGTGACGGACTCGACGGCGACAACGTCTATCTCGTGGCCGCGCGCGGCGAGACGCGGATCGGCTTCGTCAGCCTCACCCCGCCGTGGGTCGGCCGCTACTCCCTCGACAAGTACCTGACGCGCGAGGAACTGCCGGTCCTGACCGAGGAGGCGCCGTTCGAGATCCGCGTCCTGACCGTCGAGGAGCACTGGCGGTCCACCGCGGCGGCGCCACTGCTCATGTACGCGGCGCTGCGCTGGGCCGCGGCGCGGGGCGGACGCCGGGTGGTGGCGATGGGACGCACGGAACTGCTCGACATGTACCTCGCCGCCGGACTGCGGCCGGTGGGGCACACGATCCGCTCGGGCGCGGTCTCGTTCGAGGTCCTCAGCGGCTCCGTGGCCGAGCTGACGAAGGCGGTCGCGGAACGCCACGGCCGGACCCTGGAGCGGCTGCGGACGGGCCTCGACTGGCGGCTCGACATGCCCTTCGCGCCGCGCGCGGACGGCTGTGAGCACGGCGGGGCGTTCTTCTCGGCGATCGGCACCGACTTCCGCACCCTGACCCGCCGTCACGAGGTGGTCGCGGCGGATGTGCTGGACGCCTGGTTCCCGCCGTCCCCAGGGGTCCGCGCGGTCCTCTCGGAGGATCCGGGGTGGGCGACCCGGACCTCGCCGCCGACGGGCGCGGAGGGACTGCTCGCGGAGATCGCCGGGGTCCGCGGGCTGCCGGTGGAGTCGCTGGTCGTCGGGGCGGGCTCCTCCGATCTGATCTTCCGCGCGTTCGGCCGGTGGTTGACGCCCGGGAGCCGGGTGCTCCTGCTCGATCCGGGCTACGGGGAGTACGCCCATGTCACCGAGCGGGTGATCGGCTGCCGGGTCGACCGGCTCCCACTGCGCCGGGAGGACGGCTGGCTGCTCGACCCGGCCCGGCTCGCCGCCGCGACCGGCGACGGACGGTACGACCTCGTGGTGGTGGTCAACCCGAACAACCCGACCGGCCGGCACGCCCCGGCCGACGCGCTGCGCGCGGTGATCGAGGCCTCGCCCGTGCGGACCCGGTGGTGGATCGACGAGGCCTACCTGGGGTATGCCGATCCGGCGGACTCGCTTGCACAGCTGGCCTCGGTCGACGCCCGGGTCGTGGTCTGCACCTCGCTGTCGAAGATGTACGCGTTGTCGGGGGTGCGGGCCGCGTACCTGGTGGCCGGTCCCGAGACGGCCGGGGAGCTGCGACGCTGGACGCCGCCGTGGCCCGTAAGCCTGCCGGCCCAGCTGGCTGCCGTGACGGCGCTGCGCGACCCCGCGTACTACGCGGAGTGCTGGTCCCGCACCCATGTGCTGCGTCGGCAACTGGCTTACGACCTGGCGGAGTTGGACGGGTTGTCCATGGTCGACGAGGGGGTGGCGAACTTCCTCACTGTGACCCTGCCGCCGGACGGACCGAGCGCGGCGCGGCTGGTGCGCGAGTGCCGGCGGTACGACGTTTTCCTGCGTGACCTGTCGCCGATGTCCCCGGCGTACGAGGGGCGGACCGTCCGGATCGCCGTCCGCGACACGGCGGAGAACGCGCGGATCGTGGCGGCGTGCCAGAGCGCTCTGGACGCGCTGCGCACACCGGCCGCGGTGGTCTCGGGCGCGCCGGGACGGGCCTCCCGGTGACGACAGTCGCCGGTCTCGTGCCGTACCTCGGCGGGGCACTGGCGGTCGGAGGCGTCGCGGTAGCGGCGACCCGGCGCCGTGAACTGATGGTCCGCTGGTGCGTGTGGGCACTCGGAGTGCCCCTGGTGACCGCCGCGTTCTGGCTCGGTCCACCGGGGATCGCGGTGCTCACGGCCGTGGTCGGCGTGGTCGCGGTGGCGGAGTTCGGCGGGCTGCTCCGGCTGGGTCCGGTGGACCGGGCGGTGCTGGGCGCGGCGATCGTCGGACTCGTCCTGACCGCCTGGCTGGCCCCCGAGGAGGTGCTCCGGGTGGCGGCGGCCGGGGCGCTTGCGATCGCCGGGGTGCCGTTGTTCTCGGGCGACGCGGAGCACGGACTCCGCCGCCTGGGCGCGGGCCTGCTGGGGCTCGTGTGGCTGGGCGTCCTGGCCGGCCTCGTATCGTCCGGCGCTCTCGGCCTCGTCCTGTTCGTGGCCGTGTCGATCGCCGACATCGTCGCGTACGCGGCGGGCCGCCGTCTCGGCGGCCCCCAGCTCTCCCCGCTGTCGCCCGCCAAGCGGTGGAGCGGCACGCTGGCCGGGGCCGCGGCCGGGCTCTTCACGCTGGCCGTACTGTCCTCCCTGACGTGGCAGGCGGCGGTGGCCGTGGCGGTCGGCGGCCCGCTCGGGGACCTGCTGGAGTCGATGGTCAAGCGGGGCGCCCGCGCCAAGGACGCCGGCCGGTGGCTGCCCGGCTCCGGTGGCATCCTGGACCGGATCGACTCCCTCCTTGTCGCTCTGGCGGTGCTGTTGGTGCTGGGGTGAGCCCACGGGGCGGCGGCTTCCTCCGCGGCAAGCGGCTCCGGCTCAACTTCTGCGACGCTGCCACTCCGAGTGACAGGCAGGCCGCTCTGAGCCGCACGTGAAGGCGCCCCGCGCCCACTTGCGCGTCCGTCAACGGCACACGAACTCGCCGTCGTCGCCGTGGGTGAGGGCGACCTCGGTCCTGATGCTGGTGCTGGTCAGCCGGATCTTGCGCTGAGTCGCGGCATGCCGCAGGGCGCCGAGGAAGCAAGCGGACCAGCCGGCGGCCAGGAGCTGCTCGGGGTTGGTCGCCGTACCGGCACCGCCGAGCTCCTTGGGGGACGGCAAGGCCCGTCTCCAGCAACCCGTCGGAAAAACGCACACGACGAGTCATACGGCACCTGTCGACCGGAACTCGTCCTCCGAGTCACTGGTTTAGATGGTGATGCACGCCATGGATCACCTAAGCATCACGTGTCAATGCGGTGACTGAAACTGTGCCGGCGAAGTGCGCCATGTCGCTCCTTGAGACCCCCGGAGGGTGTACGGGCTGACGGCACGACGACCGGCGCCGACGTTCGCGCGGCCAAGGGCCCCTGCCGCGCGTGGTATTGCGGCTGGCGGCGGGACGACCGGTCCGGCGGACGGCCTGCCCGCTCTGCCGTCGAAGCCGCGGGCCTGTCGCACCTGTATCCCGACGCCGGCGCACCCTGGAGGCCCGCCGCCTTGCACGCGGCCGCCCACCCTCAATCCGGGATCGCGGATCTCGGGGTGCTGTTGAGCGAGGTCGGGAAAACTTTGCTGGCTGTGCATTATGAGTACGTGACTCCGTAGTGGACGGGACGGCGTTGCTCGACCGCAAACGGGCCGCCACCTGCTCGCACCTCAGCCAGCTCAAGGGCGAGCGACCGCTGCCCGCCCCGCTGTCCCGTACCCACGACCGGCGACGGTGGCGCATCCTCGCCACCGGGTACCACACCCGACTCGGCTCCCCTGCGACGGCCCGACCACCTCACGTCTCACGGTCAGTCCGCCCCGGCCCTCGGTGAAGTCCCTTCGCGTCACGCATGCGCGCCGGACGTCACCGCGTGGCCCGCTCCACCTGGGTACGCATCAGCGCTGCGTACACCACCGCCGTCACCACGACTCCTGCCGGCAGCGCCACGTCGACGCCGCCCAGGGCTTCGGCGACCGGGCCCGTGTACAGGGTGTTCACGCACAGGGCCGCCGCGCCTGCCCCCGCGGCGAGGGCGAGGGCGCCGGCTGGGTTGACGCCCGCGCGGTACCAGAAGGGGCTGCCCGGGCGTTCGTCGGCGAGCGCGGCGGCGTCGTAGTGGTTGCGGCGCAGGGCGATGTCGGTGGCGTAGACCGTCATGGCGGGGCCGAGGAGGACGACCGTCAGCTGGAGGACGTCGGAGACGGTGTCCAGGAAGTCGGAGACGAGCAGTGCGTAGAGGGTCAGGGCGACGGAGACCGTGCCGTCGGCCAGGACGCTGACCGTGCGGCGTACACGCAGGCCGACGGCTTGCAGGGCCAGTCCGGCGCTGTAGGCGGTCAGGGCGTTGATGGCGATGGTGCCGAGGACGAGGGCGAGCAGGAAGACGGGCTCGAACCAGCCGGGCAGGATTGCGGCCAGGGCCGTCTGCGGGTCGGTCATGTCCACCGCGGTCGCGGCGAGGGCGCCCAGCGAGCAGACGGCGACGCTGGGCACGAACGCGCCGAGGGCGGTCCAGCCGGTGATCGCCTTCGCGGAGGCAGTGCGGGGCAGGTAGCGGGAGAAGTCGGCGCTGGTGGTATACGACAGCGGGCCGGAGGCGATGAGGGTGACGCCCGCGAGGACGGTGGCCCACAGGTCGGTGCCGGTCAGCGGCGCGGCGGGCACCTGCCCGGGGTCGGCGTGGTCCACGACGAAGACAGCGACGACGGCGAACACGGCGGTCAGGACGAGGGTGATCGGCAGGTACAGCCGGACGATCAGGGCGTGGCCGTAGACGCTGACGGCGAGCGTGAGCGCGGCGATGGCCACCACGACGGCCGCCTGAATGCCGGTGCTCAGGGGGAGGCCGGTCTTGCGCACCAGGGCGAACGCGGCGGACGCCGCGGCGGCGAGGTTGAGCGCGAAGTAGCACACAGAGATCAGCCAGCCGGTGACCGCGTTGTTCAGCCGGTTGCCGCGGACGCCGTACACGGCCCGGGTGATGACCTCGCTCGGTGCTCCCGCCGCCGGTCCCGATATCGCCAGGAAGCCGGTGAGCAGCCAGAACAGGTTGCCCACCACGATGACGGCGACGGCCTGCCAGAAGCTGAGCCCCATCAGCACCAGCGCGCCGCCGACCAGCAGGCTGAGGTAGTTGACGTTGGCGGCGGCCCACACGGCGAACAGGTCCCGGGGCCGGCCGCGGCGCTCGGCGTCGGGGATGTGGTCGATGCCGTGCGCCTCGACGCGGGCGGCGCCTCCGGGCGGGGCGGTCCGGCCGCCGTCGAGGTCGTCCTGGTGCGGCTCAGGGGTCGTGGACACCATGCGGTCCCTCCGGGGGAACTGGTCGGTGCGGGATGGCGGTCCGGGCCGGCCGCCGGGGGAGTGCCCCGACCCGATTATTGGTCGGGCACCCAATAAAGTTGCTTATTGGCCGCACACTCAATAGCATCCTCGGCATGTCGTCAAGCGTTCAGCGCAAACGCGTCCGCAAGGACCCGGCCGCCCGACGTGCGGAGATCGTCGCCGCTGCGGCGGCTGTCGCCCTGACAGAGGGGCTGGAGTGCGTCACCCTGCGGCGGATCGCCGAGGAACTCGACGTGCGGCCCGGCCTGATCAGCCACTACTTCCCGTCCGTCGAGGACCTGGTCGCCGAGGCGTTCGCCGACGCCGCGACCGCTGAGATCGACGCGCTCATCCCCGAACGGCGGGAGGAGGGCACGCCGACCGCGCACCTGGCCCGCTTCCTCGCCCGGACCACGGGCGAGGCGTATGACGCTGTCAGCCGTCTGTGGATCAACGCGCGGCATCTGAGCCGGTACCGGGAGGTGCTGCGCGAGCAGGTAGCCCGGCAGGAGAGGGTGTGGCGCACCCGGCTGGAGGGGCTCATCCGGGAGGGTGTCGAGGCGGGCGAGTTCCGCACCGACGACACACTGGTGACGACCCTTCAGATCCTCATCGTCCTCGACGGGCTCGGCGCCGACGCCAACATCGGCAACGAGGACCTGCCCGAGGCCGTGGTCCGGATGGCGTTCACCATCGCGGAACGTGAACTCGGTCTGGAAGCGGGCGCGTTGAGCCGCCTCGCCGATACGCCCGCCGCTGGCGGGTCTGGCTGACCCGGAGTACCACCGACCGGCCGTCGCCCCCCCCGCGCTGGTGCCGCCCCGCCCACCCCGCACCCCTGCCCGCGCCCGTCCCTGCCGGTGCTCCGCCCTTGCCTCGCGTCCACCACCCCTTGCCCCTCACCCGTACTGCCTTGAAGGAGCCGTTGTGCCCGCTGACCTCGTCCTGCTCTCCGCCCGGCTGCTCGACCCGGGTACCGGTGCGCTGCTGCCGCACACCGCGCTCGCCGCCGAGGGCGGGCGGATCACCCTGCTCGGTGACGACCGTGAGACACGGGCACTGGCCGGACCCCGCACCACGGTGATCGACCTCGGGGGCGCGGTGGTCACCGCCGGTCTGACCGACGGGCATCTGCATCCGGTCTCCGGTGCCGAGCGCACGATGGGCGTGGACCTGTCGGGGTGCCGGGACCTGGCGGCCGTTCGCGCCGCTCTCGCCGACGCTGTGGCGCGGCTTGCCCGCGGTGCCTGGCTGCGCGGCTGGGGCCTGGACCCGAACGCCTTCGAGGGCGCTCCGGTCGCCGCCGCCTCCCTGGGACCGGTCCTGGACGGCGTACCGGCCCTGATCGACCTGTTCGACGGGCACTCGTTGCTGGCCAGCCCGCGGGCGCTGGAGCTGGCCGGGATCGACGGACCGCGCCGTTTCGAGCAGGCCGCGGAGATCGTGTGCGACACCGAGGGACGGCCCACCGGTCTGCTGCTCGAGGACGCCGCCTGCGAGCTGGCCGAGGCGGTCGCGCCCCGGCCCACCGAGGACGAGCTGCGGGCCCGGACCCGCGAGGTGCTGCGCGCCATGGCCGCGGCCGGGCTGAGCGGCGGCCACGCGATGGACGCCAACGGCACGACCCTGGCGACCCTCGCCGCGCTGGAGGACGAGGACGCGCTGCCGCTGCGGCTGCGGGTGGCGCCCTGGTGCCAGCCGGGCGCGGACGCGGAGGCGGTCGCGGAGCTGGTGCGGCTCCAGGGGACGGGCGGCCGGCTGTGGCGCATCGCCGGGGTGAAGCTGTTCATGGACGGCACGATCGACAACGGCACCGCCTGGCTGGAGCGCCCCGACTGCCACGGCGAGTCCACCCACGCCTTCTGGCCGGACCCGGCGCGGTTCACCGAAGTGATCGCCGAACTGCACGCGGCCGGCGTACCCACCGCCACGCACGCCATCGGCGACGCGGCGGTACGGCACATCCTGGACTCGGTGGAGAAGGCACGGGCCGCGCACGGGCGGCCCGTGCGGCACCGGGTGGAACACATCGAGACGGTCCCGGACGACACCGTGCGGCGCTTCGCCGCGCTCGGCGTCGTCGCGTCCATGCAGCCCACCCACTGCTGCGAGTTCACGCGAGCCGACCACACCGACAACTGGTCGCGGCGCCTCGGCGAGGAGCGGGCCTCGCGCGCCTTCCGCTGCCGCGACCTGTGGGAGGCGGGGGCGCGGCTGGTGCTCGGCTCGGACTGGCCCATCGCACCGTACCCGCCGCTGGGCGTGATGGCGGGCGCCCGGCACCGCCGCCCGAGCGACCTCTCGCTGCCCCCGCACGGCCCCGGCCAGGCACTCACCCCGCTCCAGGCGCTCCAGGGCATGACGGTGAACCCGGCCTGGGCAGCGGGCGAAGAACAGCGCGCGGGCCGGGTGGCGGTCGGCCACCGCGCCGACCTCACCGTTCTCGCCGACGATCCGCTGCGGGTCGCGGACGCGGACCTGGCGGCGCTGCCGGTGCTGCTCACGGTGACCGACGGCCGGGTCACCCACCGCGCGGCGGAACTTTAGCGCGGGCGGTCGCCGCGGCTTACGCAGCAGGTGCACCACGGTCGCCACCGTCGCCGCGATCACCAGCTGCTCGAACAGCCGCTGGTTGATCCGGTGCACCGCCCGCTTGCCGAGCAGCGCGCCCGGCACGACGAAGACCACGAGCGCCGCGTCCAGCAGCAGCGAGCGGCCGTCGACCAGGCCGAGCCCGGCACGGAAGGGAGGCCGGGCGGCTGGCCTTCAGACCTCGTCGGCAGCAGCCCGTCACCGCCGCCCGCTGGGCACGACTCGCGGGCGACAGCTGGTCCGACCATCTCGCCGACCGCCGGACATAGCGTGTATGTCGCCAGGTTCCCTCGGAAGACGCCATGGTACGAGCCTGCGCGATCCGCGGAAGAACGGGCCGACGCGTACGGCGATGTCCTGGGAGCGACCGGGCATCCAGGGCTCCGGGTCGCGTACGGCGGCGAGCATCACGCGGAACTGGTCGACGACGGCCTGGTCCTCGGGGGTAAGGGCGCGGCGGCCTGGTCCTCGGGGGCAAGGGCGCCGGGGCCGTGGCCGCAGCGGCGGCAGCGACGGATCATCGGGAGGTCTCCTGGTCAGGATTGGCGGTGCGGGGGTCGACGGGCTTCTTGAGGGCGCGCGGCAGATGGACGTGCAGTCTCCCAGTCCAGTCCACCTGGGTCTCGTAGCGGTCGGCGCGCTGGCCGTTCCGGGACTCAGGGGTCAGGACGGTCAGCGACTGCCTGCCGGTCCACTGCTCGGCCAGGAGCCGGGCGGCCTCAGGCCGCCAGGACGGAACGGGCGCGCTGACCATCCGCCTCACCGACCGCCGCCCCACACCCGTCGCCCACCTCCCGCACTGGTCGACCTGGCGCCGAGGACGCCGACACCAGGCCCGCACCAGCCACTGCAAACGACGCGGACACAGCCCCTGACCTGGCCACCAGTCACAGCACACACCGTTGCAGCACTAGCCGGGATGGTTGCATACGCTAGAGAGCCGAGCGTTGGCCCGACGGGCGACCGCTACAGCGCTCAGACCTCGTCAGCGCAGCCTTTGGAGACACCAACCCGATGCACGACCTGGACCACCCGTTCCGTACCGCGTCCACGCGCCTGATCGGACGGGACAAGGACCTGGAGTTCATACGGTCCCACTTCTCCGGCTCCGTCCACGGCGCGGCCCTCCTGCTGTCGGGCGAAGCCGGCATCGGCAAGACCGCCCTCCTCGACGCCGTCGCGGCACAGGCCAGGTCGGAGGGTACCCGTGTCCTACGGTCGAGCGGCGTGCAGTTCGAGGCGGACGTCAGCTACGCGGGCCTCAACCAGCTGCTCGTTCCCTTGTTCGAATCCTTCGACCTGCTGGATCCCAGCCACCGCGACGCGTTGAAGGTCGCGGTCGGGATTGGCAGCGGCCCCCCGCCCAACCGTCTGTTGACCTCCACTGCGGCCTTGCTGCTGCTGCGCCGGATCGCCCAGGACACCCCGTTGCTGATCGTCGTCGACGACCTGCCGTGGCTGGACCGGCCCACCACCTCCGTGCTCGGTTTCGTGGCCCGGCGACTCGTCGGCAGCCGCATCGGCTTTCTCGCGGCTTCCCGTGTCACGTCCGACAGCTTCTTCGAGTCCAGCGGTCTCCTCGAGCACCGCCTTCAGTCGCTGGACGAAGCGTCGTCGGCCGAGCTGCTTGCGGAAGCCCACCCGGACCTGTCGCATGCGATACGGCGCCGTATCGCCGCGGAGGCACACGGCAACCCGCTCGCGCTGGTGGAGCTGCCCACCGCCCTCGACCGCGAGCAGCGTACGGCGCCGACGGCGGTACCCTCGGTGCTGCCGCTCAGCGAGCGCCTTCAGGCGCTGTTCGCCGCACGCGTGGCCGATCTGCCCGAGGCCAGCCGCGAGCTGCTGCTGATCGCGGCACTCGAAGGCACCGGGGACCTCGCCGTCATCGAGGCCGCTGCGGGCCGCCGTGCCGCTGTAGACCTTCTGGAGTCCGCGGAGCGCGACCGGCTGGTGGCGATCTCGGCTGGTTCCCGCAGGCTGTCGTTCCGGCACCCCCTGATCGGTTTCGCTGTGGTGGCCCAGGCGTCGGCCGCCGACCGTCGCAGGGCGCACCAGGGGCTCGCCGCCGTCCTCACCGATCAGCCTGAGCGCCGCGCCCACCACCTGGGCGAGGCGACGACCGGGCCGGACGAGACGGTCGCCGAACTCCTGGAGCAGGCCGCTCGCTTGCGTCTCGGGCGTGGTGACGCGCTGGGCGCGATGGCGGCCCTCACCCGTGCTGCGGGACTCAGTCCGTCGTCGGCCGACGAAAGCCGCCGCCTGGCGGAGGCCGCCTACATCGGAACAGACGCCGGAGGAGGCATGGCGGACGCCTCGAGCCTGCTGGTCGGAGCCCGCCGTGCCGACCCCGCCACCCGAGAGGAGTCGCTGCACGCGGCGGCCGCCTCCGCGCTCCTGCTGATCAACGAGGAGGGCGACGTCAACACCGCCCACCGATTGCTGGTCGGCGCGATCGAGGCGGGCGGACACGGCTACGACGCCTCCGACGACGCTCTCGTCGAAGCCCTGTTCACCCTGATCACGCTGTGCTGGTACAGCGGTGACCCAGAGAAGTGGGCGCCACTGTTCCGGGCCCTCGACCGGATGACACCCGCACCCCCCGACCTGCTGTGGGTGTGTGCACAGACCTTCGCCGATCCCGCGCGCACCGGGTACCGCGCACTGGAACTCCTCGACACTCTGCTCGACGACATCGGCGACGCCACCCAAGTCGTCCGTGTCAGCACCTGCGCCGTCTACCCGGACCGGCTGGCGGATGTACGGGAAGCGTCCCTGCGCCTGGTCGAACAGGGCCGTGCGGGGACCGCGCCTGTCCGCAGGCATCTGTCTGCCCTGATCCACCTGTGTCTGGACGACTACTACAAGGGCCGCTGGGACGAGGCCGTGAAGCTGGCCGGCGAGGGGCTCAGCCTGTGCGAGGACTACGGATATCCCTTCTTCGCCTGCAAGTTCCAGTTCGTGCAGGCCCTGGTGGCCGGGGCGCGCGGCGACGTGGTGACGAGCGACGCTTTGTCCGAGGAGATCGTCGGCTGGGCCGTTCCCCGCGGTGCCCACGGCGCCCGCGCGCTTGCCTTCCACGCCAGGTGCCTGGCCGCACTCGGTAGCGGCGACTTCGATGGCGCTTTCCGGCACGCCACCGCGATCAACCCACTCACACCTCTGGCTCCGTACCTGCCGCACGCCATGACCGGCGCCTTGGATCTGGTGGAAGCGGCTGTCAGATCGGGCCGGTCCGCCGATGCGGCCACGCACACGGCAGCCTTGCGGGAGTCCGCGATGGCGCGGCTCTCTCCCCGCCTCCACATGCACGTGCTGGCATGCGAGGCCCTGACAACGTCCGACGGCGACGCCCTGGGACTGTTCGAGCAGGCGTTGTCTCTGCTCGACCCCGACGACTGGCCCTTCGACGTCGCGCGAGTACGCCTCTTCTACGGCGAACGCCTCCGACGCCGGCGCGTGACGAGAAAAGCCCGCGAGCAGCTGGTCCAGGCGGCCCAGACGTTCGAGAAGCTGGGGGCGGCGCCCTGGGCAGCGCGTGCCACGGCCGAACTGCACGCGAGCGGGCGCGCGACGTCCGCCACCGTGCAGGGCAAGGGAGCGTTGACCGCCCAGGAATTCGAGATCGCGACACTGGCGGCGACCGGGCTGACCAACAAGCAGATCGGCGAGCGTCTGTTCCTGTCGCATCGAACCATCGGCACACACCTGTACCAGATCTATCCCAAGCTGGGCATCAACTCCCGAGCCGCTCTGCGCGACGCTCTGGCCGCCCTCGAACTGGAGGACGTCGACTGACGACCCCTGATGACTCTCGTAGCACCGCCGGACGAACGAGTCCCTGCGATGCGCAAAGGCCCCGAAGCGGCCACGGCTAACGCCGCGGCCCGCTCGAAGGCGCTCGCAAAAGGTCGTTGTAGGTCCGTCTGAGGAGTTTCGCCGACTGACATGTGCTGCCTCTGCCCCGGCAGAACCGGCACGTCCGCACATGTTCCTCCAACGAAGCACGTGCTTGCTCCAGCGGACTCTGGTCTGGCTGCATGGCTCTCCCCGGGTGGGCGGCGCGACCACCTCGATCCTCACGACGGGAACTTCCAGCCGGATGGGACCCCGTGGCCGTGGAGATCCTCTCCAGGGGCTGAACGATGGTGACCCCTGCCCGGGTTCACGCTTCTGCCGGCAAAGGTGCTGCCCTGTCCGACAACACCCGCAAACACGCGATGCGGCCTCATCTCAACCCGTGCAGAGCGTGGTCGCCCCTACTGCGGCGAGAGCACCGGAGCCATGTGTGACCGAGTCGCCACCTCACACCCAAACGCACTACATGTTCGGGGCCATCTGGTGTAATTTCTGTCGAAAAGGCACGGGGTCACATGTGGAACGTAGGTGTGTCTCCCGCCGGTCAAAGAGCGGTAACCGTCGCTGTCATGCCGCTCCGTTACAGGAGGCATTTGGTGCTCACCGCGTTCACCCAGGCGTTCAGGACGCCTGACCTGCGCAAGAAGCTGCTCTTCACCCTGGGCATCATCGTGGTCTACCGGGTCGGCACACATGTCCCGATCCCGGGCGTGGACTACCGGGTTGTGCAGGAATGTGTGTCGCAGACTTCCGGCAGCCAGGGACTGTTCGGCCTGGTCAACCTCTTCAGCGGCGGCGCGCTGCTACAGATCACGATCTTCGCGCTGGGCATTCTGCCGTACATCACGGCGAGCATCATCCTTCAGCTGCTGACCGTGGTCATCCCCCGCCTCGAAGCCCTCAAGAAGGAGGGCCAGGCCGGCACGGCGAAGATCACCCAGTACACCCGCTACCTGACCGTGGCCCTCGCCATCCTCCAGGGCACCGGCCTCGTCGCCACCGCCCGCAGCGGCGCCCTCTTCTCCGGCTGCTCGGCCGCGTCGTCCATCGTCCCGGACCGCTCGATCTTCATCACCGTCCTCATGGTCATCACGATCACCGCCGGCACGGCCGTCGTCATGTGGCTCGGCGAGCTGATCACCGACCGCGGCATCGGCAACGGCATGTCGATCCTGATGTTCATCTCGATCGCCGCCACCTTCCCGTCCGCGCTGTGGGCCATCAAGAAGCAGGGCACCCTGGCCGGCGGCTGGATCGAGTTCGGCGCGGTCATCCTCGTCGGCCTGGTCATGGTCGGCCTCGTGGTCTTCGTCGAGCAGGCCCAACGCCGCATCCCGGTGCAGTACGCGAAGCGGATGATCGGCCGTCGTTCCTACGGCGGCACATCCACGTACATCCCGCTGAAGGTGAACCAGGCAGGTGTGATCCCGGTCATCTTCGCCTCGTCGCTGCTCTACATTCCTGCGCTGATCGCCCAGTTCTCCGGCGGCAACTCCAGCTGGAAGACCTGGATCGAGCAGAACCTGACCAAAGGCGACCACCCGATCTACATCAGTCTTTACTTCCTGCTCATCGTCTTCTTCGCCTTCTTCTACGTCTCCATCTCCTTCAACCCGGACGAGGTCGCGGACAACATGAAGCAGTACGGCGGTTTCGTCCCCGGCATCCGGGCCGGCCGGCCGACCGCGCAGTACTTGTCGTACGTGCTCACCCGGATCACCTGGCCCGGCTCCCTGTATCTGGGAGTGATCGCCCTTGTCCCGACCATCGCGCTGGTCGGGTTCGGGGCGACGAACAACTTCCCGTTCGGGGGCACCAGCATCCTGATCATCGTCGGTGTCGGCCTGGAAACCGTGCGGCAGATCGAGAGCCAGCTTCAGCAGCGTCACTACGAGGGTTTCCTCCGCTGACCCGCCGGGGACGGCATGGGTCACCGACTCGATGGGTCGGGCCTGCTCGAGTGTGGTGGCGGTCAGGAGTCGTACGTCCCGGGGACACCGGATGGACACCCGCCGCCGCCCGCGGCCGGTGAGCAGGATCCGACGGCAGCAACGGAGTACGCCGCCACCGCCGTCTCGCGTGGTCAACAGGCGTTCGAGGTGCCTGAACAAGGCATCTGGAAGGGGAAAGACGATGCTCCTCGGCAGGCGAACCCTCCACCTCCTCACCCCTGTCGCTCTGTCGGCACTCTCCGCAGTGGCGCTGATCGGCATCACGGCAGGTCCGTCGCAAGCGGCGACACGATCGGGGTGGGCGGACACCTCCTCGCTGTCGGTATGTGTGCACGGGCTGGACTCGGGCGCGGGGCAGCGCTACGCGACGGTGGTTCTCATGATCAAGACCCACAAGACCGTCCGGACCCAGGGGTATGCGGGGCTGCAACTTCTCAACTCGCGTGGAAGGGATGTCCCCACGCAGGTTGTCCGGGACCGTGGTCGGGCTGAG
Organism: Streptomyces canarius; assembly: GCF_014650735.1. NCBI lineage: Bacteria > Bacillati > Actinomycetota > Actinomycetes > Kitasatosporales > Streptomycetaceae > Streptomyces > Streptomyces canarius. The sequence goes on along the minus strand of NZ_BMVN01000056.1, from coordinate 32,995 downwards.
CTCATCACCCTCAAGCCCGTACAGAGCGCCTACACCCGGTTGCACTGGGCAGACGTGCCGGCCGCGGGTGGACCGACCAAGGCGGAGAAGCACCCCACCCGTCTGGAGGTCACCCCGCCCGACTCCTTGCACCACCTGGACACCCCGTGGAAGCTCGGTGACGTCCTCCAGAAGGGCCGCATCGACATCACTCCGTTGGTCAAGGGAACTGGCCCGGCATTCTGACAGCGCACACCGCGCGGGGTCCTGCGGCGGCAGCCCCCAGGCGGTGTGCCCGCCTCCCCGTCCTGCTGGATCATCGGGAGCAGCACGATCTTCGCCGCCTATGCCTCGGCCAAGGGCAGCGCGCTGGTGGACCGGGAGCTGTATCTGCCCAAGTCCTCGACCTCGGATGCGGACCGGTGCCGGGCGGCGAAGGTCCCAGGCAGCCGCGTCTTAGCGACCAACGGCGAGCTGGCCCGCGCGATGATCCTGCGGGCGCTTGCCTCACCCCTGCCGATCGCCTGGGTGACGGGCGACTGCGCCTACGGACAGGAATGGCGCATGCGCACCCTGGAAGAGGCCGGTCTCGGCTATGTCCTGGCCGCGCCGAAGTCCCAGCAACTGAGCGCTCCCTTCGGCCGTATCGACCAGGCCATCGCCGACGCCCCCGAGAAGGCATGGGAACGCCACTCCTGCGGCGACGGTGCCAAGGCCCGCGCCTTTACGGCTGGGCTGCCGCACGCCTGCCGGCGATCGGTGTCCTCGACAGCGACCGGCCCACCCACGAGCGGTGGGTACTGGGCCGCCGCAGCCTGGTCCGCCCGGACGAGATCGCCTGCTGCCTCGCCTACGCCCCCAACGGCACCGGCGTTGCCGCCTGGTCCGTATTGCGGGCTCGCGCTGGGCGATCTAGGAGGCCTTCCAGGCCGCCAACCCGCCCCGGAGCAGTCATCCACGCGCTGAACTGGTCACTCCGACGCAGACGACACCGAGCGATCGCCCGCGTGCTGCCCCTACCGAAGAAGCAGCTCAGGCAACGACTTCTGCCTGGAGTACTGGGAGCGAACCCCGACCTCACGGTCAACGTCCTGGCGAACCGGCCGCAGCGCACCGCGGTGCAGGTCCCCGAACCCGGGTCGGAGGAACTGCCACCCGGCCGGGAGGCCGCCTTCGCCGCGGTCATGACGGCGGTGTACGCGCTCGGCGCCCAGCTGCACGCGGACCGGGGCGACGAGGAGGGAACTCGACATGCTCTGAGCGGGGCGGATGAAGCCCTGATCGACATTCTCCGGGGCATGCATGACCTGCGGGTGGCCATCGGTGACGGGGCCGGGTGGCGGACCCCACGCACCGTGTCCGCCGGCATCCGCATGTGAACGATGCCGAGCCGCTTTGTGTGATCGAGATCTTTTGCTCATCGGATCAACACATCGTCGAACCAGTCTCTGTGTTTCCTCCAAGGAGTAAGGACAGGGACTACTCACATGCGCAGACCCAGCGGATACCTGGCGGTCGCCATCGGCATCGCCCTGGCGCTCACATCGGGATTAGCCGGCGGAGCCGCCGCGGCGCCACCGGGCGGTGCCCAAAGCGCGGGCGGCACCGGTATGGCCAAGGCGTCGAAGACGGTGACGCTGATCACCGGTGACCGGGTCATGGTGGACGCCACCGGCCAGGTCACCGGGGTGGAACGGGCGAAAGGCCGGGAGCGGGTGCCGTTCTCGGTCCGGAAGGTCGCCGGTCACATACGTGTGGTGCCCGGCGACGCCGAACTGCTGCTGGCAGACGGCACGTTGGACGCACGGCTCTTCGACGTGACGCAACTGGTGGCGGACGGCTACGACGACGCCCACCGCTCCGACCTGCCGCTCATCGTCACCTTCCGGCACGGGAAGGAACGCTCGATGAGCACGTTCACCCCGGCCGGGGCGGAGATCGACCGTGCGCTGCCCGTCATCGACGGCGCGGCGATGCACACCGTCAAGAAGCACGGCGCCGAGTTCTGGGACGCCGTGACCGGCGCCCGCACCGACGCGAGTGCCCGGGCCGGGGCGGAGTTCACCGCTTCCACGGCGGTGGAGAAGGTGTGGCTGGACGGCAAGCGCCGCGGCACCCTTGACAGGAGCGTGCCGCAGATCGGCGCTCCGGCAGCCTGGGCCGCCGGTTACGACGGCACCGGCGTCAAGGTCGCCGTCCTGGACACCGGGGTCGACAAGACCCACCCCGACCTGGCGGGCCAGGTGATCGCGGAGCAGGACTTCTCCGGCTCCGCGGACACCAGTGACCACTTCGGCCACGGTACCCACGCGGCGTCCATCGTGGCCGGAACGGGGGCCAAGTCCGGCGGCACGTACAAGGGCGTCGCCCCGGGCGCGAAGATCCTCAACGGCAAGGTCCTCAACGACAACAACCTGGGCGAGGAATCCGGCATCATCGCGGGCATGGAGTGGGCGGTGGCCCAGGGCGCCGACGTCGTCAACCTCAGCCTCGGCGGCGAGGACACCCCCGGGATCGACCCGATGGAGGAAGCGGTCAACCGGCTCTCCGCCGAGACCGACACCCTGTTCGTCATCGCGGCCGGCAACGACGGGAAAGGGGAGCACACGGTCGACTCCCCAGGCAGCGCCGAGGCCGCGCTCACCGTGGGCGCCGTCGACAAGTCGGACCAGCTCGCGGGCTTCTCCAGCCGCGGCCCGCGCGTCGGTGACAGCGGCGTCAAGCCCGACCTGACCGCGCCCGGTGTCGCCATCACGGCCGCTTCGGCCCCCGGCAGCAGACTGGAGAACTCGTACCCCTCCGACATACCGGGCTACATCACACTCGACGGCACCTCCATGGCGACCCCGCATGTGGCCGGCGCCGCCGCCCTCCTGGCCCAGCAGCACCCCGACTGGGACGGCGAGCGGCTCAAGGCGGTACTGACCGGTTCCGCCGAGCCGGGCGCGTACAGCTCCTTCCAGCAGGGCACCGGCCGTACCGATGTCGCCCGGGCGATCAAGCAGAGCGTCATCACCGAGCAGGGACCGCTCGACTTCGGCAGGCAGGAGTGGCCGCACGACGACGACAAGCCGGTGACGAAGCAGCTCACGTACCGCAACCTGGGTACGCAGCCGGTCACCCTGGACCTGTCCGTCGACGCCCTGTCGGTGAACGGCAAGCCCGCCGCCGAAGGAATGTTCACCGTCTCGCCGCAGCGGGTCACCGTCCCGGCGGGCGGCGAGGCGAGCGCCACCGTCACGGCAGACACCCGAGCCGGGAGCACCGACGGCACGTTCGGCGGCTCGGTGTCCGCCACCTCGGCTGACGACAAGGTCAGCGTGCGCACCGCCGTCGGGGTGGAGCGCGAGGTCGAGATGCACGACCTGACGCTGAAGCACATCGACGAGAACGGCCGGCCCACCGGTGACGCCGTGACCGAGGTCCAGGGCGTCGACACCGACTTCCACGCCTCCTACGCCGACGAGGAGGACGGCGAACTCACGGTGCGGCTGCCCAAGGGCGACTACTCCCTGAGCGGCATGATCCACCCGGGCTTCGACTCCGCCACCCACGCGCTGGTGTTCCAGCCGAGGATGCGACTGGACGCGGACACCACCGTCACCATCGACGCCCGGCAGACCCGGCCGGTCCAGGTCACCCTGCCCGATCCGGCGGCCAAGAACATCGACGCCGCGGTCGCCGTCGGATGGCGGCGGGGCGACGGACTGGACGACGGCCTCGTCAATTACGGCTTCCCCGGGTTCCAGAGCTTCACGGTCGGACAGCTCGGCTCCGACCTGCCCGCGGACCAGGCCTTCGCCCAGTACTCGGGCACCTGGAGCCACCAGGACGCCGGCACGCCGGTGAACTACCACCTGGCCTGGAAACGTACCGGTCAGCTGGACGGCTTCAACATCGCGGTCGCACGGAAGCAGCTCGCCACGGTCGATGTCCTGGTCGGCTCACCCGCCACCGGGAAAAAGGCGGACATCCTGGCACAGACCCTCGCACCCAGCGGAGAATTCACCTCCCTCGGTTCGCCCGTCACGGTGGACCTCCCGCTGCGCGGCACCGACTACGTCCTCGGCGACAACATCAAGTGGAACTTCATCGTCCTCCCGGGCGACGGCCCCGACGCCCAGCTCTGGAGCACGAGGACGTACCAGGCCGGCAAGAGGTACACCGAGCGGTTCAACGTCGGCGTCTTCGGTCCGGCCCTGGGCGGTACGGACACCACACCGTCCGCGTTCACCCCCGGCATCGCGCGGAACGGGAACGTCATCAGTGCCTATCTGCCACAGTTCAACGACGGTGCCGGGCACTGGAACACCATCGCCGGCGCCCCGGCGGAGACCTCGCTCCAGGCCGACGGCAGGGAGATCTCCGACCCGCACGGCGTCTCCCCGACCGACGACGTCGCCACCTACACCGTTCCCGCCCAGGACAGCGCCTACAAGCTGACCCTGGACACCTCCCGTGACCCGGCGAGCACGCCGGTCAGTACCCGGGTCAGGACGGAATGGACCTTCCGCTCCGGCGAGACGCCCGAGGGCGCCTGGTCCGCACTGCCGCTGTCCGTGGTCCGCTTCTACCCCGAACTGACCCTGGCCAGCACCGCGAAGGCCGGTCAGCAGTTCGACGTGCCGTTCCGCATCGAGGGTGCCGCCGCCGGGCAGCAGCCCAAGAAGCTGGCCTTCGAGGTGTCGTACGACGAGGGGAACACCTGGCAGGCCGCCGAGGCCGTCGGCGGCACCCACCTGTCGCTGAAGCACCCGGCCGCGGCAGGCTCCGTGTCGCTGCGGGCCAAGCTGACCGACGCACAGGGCAACACGCTGGTCCAGACGATCGAACGGGCCTACCTCACCACCCAGTGACCCCTGGCCCCCCCTCGGCCCGGCCGGGGCGGCGACGCCGCCCCGGCCGGCCTCATGCCCCTTGTGGCCATGAGGCCGGCCGGTGCTCGGCGTTCTCGCAGAAGGTGGTGTCGCGGCTGGCAGCCGGCAGCACTGGTCTTCCCGGCCCGCAGCTCTCCACCGCCGGGGGGCGGCGTCGAGGACCGCCGCGGTGAGAGGCGCGGCGATCCCAGGGAGCTGACGAAGCCCGGTCGACCGCCCGGAGCCGGCTCGCCCGCCTCGGCAGCAGCGGCTCGATCCGCGCTCACGACTCATCCGGCACGATCCACGGTGATTACCCACCCATACGGACAAAGCTCACGAGCGGCAATCCGGTCCGGCCCTCGCCACGTGACACCGCCCTTTCGCGTGAGCGGGCCGGCGAGCAGTGACCAGGCTGGGCGTCCCACGGCGAGCCCGCCCGGCCCCATGCCTTCCTCGTGCACGGGACCAGGCGGTGCTGTGCCTGTCCGAGGTCTACTGACTGTGTCGCTCCAGGTAGATAGTGGTGAATACGGCGACCTTGGCACGGAGGGCCCATGGGTCGAAGGGCTTGCTGATGTAGTCGACTGCGCCGGCCGCGTATCCGCGGGCGGAGTGTTCGGACTCCGTGCCCATGGCGGTGAGGAAGATGATGGGGACGTCCCGAGTTCTCGGGCGGCGCTTGATGTGAGCACAGGTCTCGTAGCCGTCCATCTCCGGCATCTGCACGTCCATGATGATGACGGCGAAGTCGTCGTGGTCGAGTAGGGCCTTGAGAGCCTCCCGGCCCGAGGAGACGGTGACGAGCTCCTGATCGAGCGTTGCCAAGACCGCGGTCATCGCCAGCAGGTTGTCCGGCTGATCGTCTACGACGAGGATCTTGGGCATGCTTCGCCGCCCCGTCGGCAGCACGGCTTCGGTCGTCTTCTCGACTGCCTCCAACTGGCGTTCGAGTAGATCGCAGCGGCCTTCCGCTGCGGCACGCTGAGCTTGTGCCTCCTGGAGAGCCGCTCCAAGTCGCTCGACTTCCCGCCGGAGTGCGTTGCGTTCCTGGACGAGGCTGTAGACATCGGGATGGGCCTCCGCGAGTTCGTCCGCTCGCCTCTGCTCCGCGATGCGGTCGGCCTCCAACTGGTTGAGTCGTGTCTCCAGGTCGGCGATGCGCTGGGTTCGGTCCAGGAGGGCATCACCCAGGACGTCACCGCGGACGCTGGACCGCCGGGATACATGGTCAGCGTCGGCCAGTTGCTGCTCCAGGATTTCCACCGCGTGCTTGGGCGATGAGGCAGCATCCACGGCCGAGCCATACAGGCCTCGCACCAACTCGATGGCCTCGGTGGTGACTGCGGTCCCGCGGTGTTCGGCAACGTCGGTGAACAGGTCACTGATCACCTGCCATGGAGGTAACCGGGTGCCGTTCAGGTAACGCGAGACGGTACCTGGATCGAGTCGGCGCCGGGCCGCATAACGACGGACAGACACGTGAAGGCTCTCGAACAACTCGCGCAAAGCCTCGGCCAACGCCCGGGACGCGCCGTTGAGGTCGTCGCCCAGAGGCCGCAGCTCACCCATTGCTCTCCTCCTCGCCCCTGCCGGCACCCACGGCGGCCGGCGGCTGGACAGCGCTGCCCTCGGCGGCGATGAGGTGGTTGAAGAACGGCACGGCCATTCCCGCAGCGGCGAGCCCCGCAAGCAGGCTGCGCGCGACGCCTTCCCCGGCGACGGCCGTCAGCCCGCTTGCAGCCGCGCCGGTAAGCAGGGCGAGGAGAAATACAATAGTTGATCTCAACGACAGCAGCGGACCGTCCACTGTGGGCTCCGTTCATCCAACCCGCTCCAGTGCAGCGGGACTTGTCCCCCATCCGGCCGATTGCGGATGCAGGAACCAGAATGGATGAAGCCAGGGGTGTTGCAGTCCACGATCCGTAATCGGGGCAGTAGAGACCGCCTGTTGCACGGGCGTTGCCGTCGCTCATGTCACAGTCGTGGCCGGTCAGGAGATCGACAGCTGGTCCGTTGCCACAGCGTTGCTCTGCAACGCTGTGGATCTTCGACAACGACGGCACTGTGGAGCAGCGCAGGGTCGGTGGGCCGGAAGCTGGATGTCACGTCCTCGTGTGTCCAAATGGTCAGCTGGGCGGGTGCAGTCGCTGCGGCGCTGCCGGTGCCCGTACGGTCCGAGCGCAGAGGAGGGGGCCGACAGTCGCGGGGCCGAGTCGGTCAGGCCGCCGGTGGCTGACTGGAGGAGGCGGCCTGTTCGGCGGGGTGGTCCAGCTGCTGCCGGCGGCGCCGCTGCCCGTCGCGGTGGTCCTCGACGCGCTGGGTGAACAGTGTCAGCGCTTCTACTTCCTGGCCGGGGCCGAAATCGCTGTGGGGGCCGATTGGGGCCGATACCGAGGCTGACGGCGTTGGCCTCTTTGTCGATGGCTTCGGCAGTCTGCCCTGCGGCGCGGATTGAGCCCACTGCGACAGGCGGGAGCGTCCGATGCCCCAGAAGGCGTTCGGCAGGAGCCATACCGCCCGCTGGACCAGGCGCTCCAGGTCGCGGCGGGTGCGGTCGCCGATGTCCGCCCGGGACATCGTCCGCCTTGCATCGCCGTCGGCCTGCCCGCCACCTGGGTCACCGCGGACGAGGCATACGGACAGGGCTGGCACTTCCGCCGCCTGCTAGAGAAACGGTGGCAATCGCAGGTCCGGGCCAAGGCCCGGCAGCAGGCCGCAACCACGGGGCGGCATCGTCATCGACACCCGCGCCCGACTCGGCTACACCGCGCCGACCGGGCCGACGGACCAGGACCGCATCCGCCACCTGACCATCACCCTTCCGCCCCCGCTACGTCGCCCGCCTCTTCGACGCCCAGGAGGCGGGCGCCAGCGACCAGCAACTCAAGGAGATCGCGGCGGAAGCACTCAAGGAGGTGTACTTCCAGGACAACGGCCGCTGCGCCGGCCAGCTGGAGCAAGTCCGCTGCACCGACATCGAGCACCTGGAATTCGATCTGTAACAGTCACGTCCCGAACAGCCGACGGACGTGACAGGCTGCCGCTGGCCGGCGCTCCCCCCACAGGGGGCGCTGTTGCCATACATCGTCCGCGGGTACTTCAGCGGCCCCACTGTCCGTTACGTAACGGGCGGAAATCCTCTGAGTTCTTGATCAATAGGGGTGGCCGCAAAGCGTGCCGAGTTCGCGCCCACCCCTATTACCAGGGTCAGGAACTCACCGAGTGTCGGTCCAAACATGCGTGACCGTGCCACTGACGCAGGTGAGCCGGGCTGTTGTGGTGTAGGGGTACCAGGCAGACCACTGGTATTCGCCGCTCGTGCACCGAATCCCGAGTCGCCACTCCTTGGGGAAAGCCGTACAAGACCCCGTTCCGGTCTTTGTTCCCACCCCGGATGTCCCGCAGGTAGCGGCTGCTGTGCTCTCCACCGCTGTTGCACTCTCGGCGGTAACCACAGCACCGCCCAGCAACAGACCACCGGCGGCTCCGACGGCCACCACCGCACGCCTTAATCGCATCGCCATCTCCCTGCTCGCTTAGGAGGCTTGCCTGAAAGGCTCTGACAGACATCACTCTTACAGGCGCGATAGAACCATGACACCAATTCGATGCTTATTGGCCGGAATCATTCGCCCGAACGCAGGTTGGTACTCCAGTCCGACTTCGCGATCTTGTCGCGGATCCGGCTGGGAAAAGATACGGCCACCGCGTGGTCATCGAGGGTTGTGTGGACTCCTGAAGATCGTGCGATGGTCATATCTATTTCAGGCTGAGATCGCGACGTGCGCCGAGTTCTAGTAGTTGGCCAGCACCAGTTGGCGAAGGTCGCGAACGCCGCCTTAGTCCCGCTGCCGGCCACCCCGCCGATCTTGCCGGTATAGCCCCAGCCGGTCCCTCAGGAAGCGTTGCAGACCCGATATCGTGCCGCTGCCGACGGTCCCGTCGATGTCACCGGTGTAGTCGTGGTACGCCTTGAGGTGGCGCTGCCAGCGGCGCCTCCGCGACGGATAGCCCGCCGATCGGGGCTTGAGTGGTTCATTGGCCCTTTTCGGCGAACATGTTGATCAGGTCGTGGGCTGTGTTGTCAGTGGAGTTGATCCCGGGCATCTCGTCCGTGTCGGCACTGCGGCGGAACATGGCCTGCTCGTACTTGGTGAGCGCCGTTTCGCTGTCGTCGAGGTGCGCGGCGAGAGCTTCACCGAGTTCGGCCCCGTCGAGCATGGCCAGGTTGGCGCCCTCGCCGTTGGGAGCCGCGAGGTGGGCGGCGTCGCCGAGCAGGGTCACCCCCGGCACCCGGTCCCACCGATGCCCGGTCGGCAGAGCGTAGAGGGGGCGCAGGACCGGCGCGACGTCGCTGTCGGTGATCAGCGCGGTGAGCTCCGGCGCCCAGCCGTCGAATTCCTGCGCGATCCGCGCGGTGGCCGTGGCGGCATCGGCGAAATCTATGGCGGCGAACCAGTCCTGCGGCTCGGACAGTCCCACGTAGGCGTGCAGAGTGTCGTACTTTTCCCGGTGAGCGAAGATCTCCCTGCCTGGCGAAGGAGCGATCAGCATGCCGCCGCCGACCGCCTTCGCGGCGGCCGGGTGCCGTGTGCCGGCGTCGAACAGATAGGTCTCGACGACCGATTTACCGATGTACTCGGGTGTGGCGGTGGACAGCAGCGGCCGGACCCGCGACCACGCGCCGTCCGCGCCGACCAGCAGGCTGGTGACGACGGTGCCGCCGTCGGCGAACGTCACCTCGTGGCGACCCTCGCCGAGGGCACGGGTGCGGCTGACCTTGTGCCCCCAGCGCACGGTGCCTGCCGGGAGTGAGTCGAGCAGGACCTGTCGCAGGTCACCGCGCTGCACCTCAGGGCGTCCACCCGTGCCGTCGTCGGCTTGGTCGAGCAGGACAGTCCCGTCCCGGTCGAGGACCCGCAGCGCCTGGCGGCCCTCCAGAACGATGGCGTGGAACTCGTCCATCAACCCGGCCGCCTTGAGTGCGAGCTGCCCGTTGTAGTCGTGGATATCGAGCAACCCGCCCTGCGCGCGCGCCGAGGGGGTGGACTCTGCCTCGTAGACCGTGACCGGGATTCCGTGGACGTGCAGGACGCGGGCCAGCGTGAGTCCGCCGAGTCCGGCGCCTACGATCGTGACGGGGGTGTGCATGGTGGCTCCTTCAGGATCGGGCCGTCTGGTGAGCTCCGGCCGGCCGTCTCTGGAAAGGTGCCAGTCCCCGCCGACAAGCCACCGATATCCGACCGACAGCCCCCGACAGTGCTCCGACATGGCACCGACACCGCAGATCAGCTGGCTGTCAGGTGGACACGTGCGCGGCTGCGTGACTTGCAGGCGGAGGCGTTCCGCACGGGCCGGACGCTGGCGGAGCGCAGCGAGCAGCTGGCCACGATCTGCGAGCAGCAGCGCACGGCGTTCAGGAGCGTCGACTCCCTTGCTGACGCCATTGGTGCGTCCGCGGGACGGTCAGTCACCGAGAGTCTTGTTCGCTCTCGCGCGTGCGCAGGGCGTCGATCCGGACGCCCTTCAATCTTGCCCCCTGTGCACGACGCACCGGAACCGAACGGTCCGGGCACACCGGTCTTTGGGCGGCGCACCTTCCACAGCGTCAGCCCGGACACCACCTGGGACGACACGATCGACACGGCCCGCCTGGAACAGCTCCACGATGATGCCCGGCTTGGCCCCGCTGCTGCGCGAGCACGGTGTCCCGGGGAGCGGTGTATGAGATCTGGAGCCGCAGATCCGGGACACGGTCCGGGGCAGCAGCGACCGGCCAGGGGAGATCGTCCAGTACAGCGTCTACCTTGAGTTCGCTGACAAGGAAGCAACCTCCGTGCCCAGCCACGTCTCCATGGAAGCGGACGGTAGCCGCGGCTTCCGCCTCGACCGTAACTTCCCCAAACCCCGACCAGGCCGCACAGCTGATCCGACGCAGGGACGGAATCGAATGACCCTCCTCCAACGCCTTACCGCGCTTTGCCCACCGCCCACTCCGGTGCAGCCGCCGGTGAACTGGGAAAGCGTCGAATCCGCCCTCCGCGTGCGCTTGCCGGAGGACTACAAGCAGCTCACCGCTGCCTACGATCCCGGACGCCTCGCCAACTTCCTCTGGGTCCACGACCCACGTCACACCTCCGTCCACGTCAACCTGCTCGGACCGGCCCAAGACCGCACCCGTGCGCAAGTTCGCGACGACTACGCCCGGGGAGTCTGCCCCGCCCCGGTCGACCCGGAGCTCCTGCTTCCTTGCGGTGGCACGGACAACGGCGAGGACATCTTCTGGATCACCGACCCCAAGGACGATCCGGACGCCTGGACCATCGCCGTCAATGAAGCACGCGGACCGCGCTGGTACACCTTCGACGGAAGCCTGACCCAGTTCCTGGTCGCCGTACTCAGCGACACCGCGACCGTCCCGCAGTTCCCCGAGGGACTCCTGCAAGGTGTCATCGACTTCAAGCCCTCGCGCCTTGACCAGTGGTCTCCGCCTCTGCCGCCTGAGACCCCTGCCGTCAGCACCGACGAGATCCGCAACTGGGCGCGCGCCAACGGGTACGACGTTCCGACGCGAGGACGCATTCCCGCCGAAGTTCGGCACGCCTGGGAGCGGACGCACAAGAGCGACTGATCACCACGGAGCGGCGGGCGGTCATCGAGACCGAGGAACCGACCCGTGAACACCGCGGCGACTGGCTCGCAATTCCGTTGCGCTTCACCCCTGGCCGGCCCATAGCGTGCTTGCCTGCCCTGGATACGGACGAGCGCGCGCAGCCGGCCGCGACCCTCACCAAGCTCCGAGGCGCCTACCGGGCGCTCGGCAGTCCTGCCCCATCCTCAACTCTTCTGGAGACGACGTGAGTACCCCCACCGCAACCCGGCTGCAAGCCGCGGACGCGAGCGTGACCGTGCTCAGCAACACCGCCTTCGTCACCGACTGGGCCCGCCGCTACTTCGGATCGTGGTGGAACGCCTTCCACGTGCCCGCCAGCAGTGTCCGCGCCGGGCCGCTCGTCACGGCCGACCTCGACGAGAAGACGTACACGGACCTCGACGCGCTGGTGCGCTCCCGCCCCCACGACCAAGTCACCTACGCCAAGGCCCAACTGCTGCTCGCCCGGGACAGCACAGGCACCATCACCGGCGTCTCCCCGCAAGAAGGACTCGCCTACCGCTCCGAACAGCTCGGCCGCCACGTCACCCTCTTTGGCCGCACGGCGCAGCCGCTGGCGCCGGCCGCCGCACGGATCGCCCGGGAGATGATCCGTGCGTCCCTGCTGCGTGACGGCTGGACGCTCCTGCACGCCTCCGCCGTCGTCCGCGACGACCGGGCCCTGCTCGCCTTCGGCTCCAAGGGTGCGGGAAAGACCACCACGGCCCTGCTACTGGCCCATCGAGGCGCCCAGCTCCTCGCGAACGACCGGGTGTTCGCGAAGGTTGTCGGTGACGAGCTGCGCGTCCTGCCCTGGCCGTCGGCGGCGGCCATCGGGCTGGGCCTGCTCGATGCGCTGGGCCTGTACGACGTCGTCCGTGACCGGCTCCAGGCGGGGGAGCAGCTCCATCCCACCCAGCACCAGGGCGTCACCGATGCCCTCCTGGCCGGCCGCCGCGAGCCGCTGTGGGAGCCGGGCGGCAAACGGGAGATGAAGGTGCAGGTCTTCCCCGACCAGTTCGCCACCTGGTTCGGCATGGAACTCGCGACGGGCGGACACGCGGCGGCACTGCTGTTCCCCCGCATCGACCCCGCCTCCATCCCGGCCGTGGTCGACGGCGACCGGGCCCTCAGCGATGACGACTTCATGAGCGGCAGCACCGAGGACCGCTACCCCGACCACTTCGGCCTCGCTCACGGCATCAACGGCGGCGGCAGTGACGAGGCACGCGCGAGTGTCGCCGACCGACTCGCCACGCTCCCTCACCACCAGGTCGTGCTGAACCACGACACCCAAGCCACCTCCGACTTCCTCGCCAAACTCGCGGCCGACCTGTGAACCGAGCCATCACCGCCGGCCCACAGACCGGCGAAGGAAGGCCGCCGTCCTTTCCACCGTCGCGGCGTAACCTGCGCCGCGACGGCGACGGGCTTCGACGGCGACGGGCTTCGGCGGGGGCGCGATCCGGTCCGGATCCAGCCCCACCTTGTGCGGATGCACGCACGCCGGAGTCCCGTCGGCGGTGTACCGGAAGCCATCCTCGGAGTTGAACGCGGAAGGAGCAGCGAGGGACGACTTGAGTACCGAGCTCAGTTCAGAAGTCCCGGGCGGACTCAACGATTCGGTGAACAGACCGACAACCGCCCTGGGGTGACCCGGCCCGGCCCCGACCTTGCCGCTGAGGCCGAGCGGCATGATGGCCATGGAGACGTGCCGGTGATCGTGGACATGGCCGAGGTGGTCGGTTGTCTCGCCCTCCAGGGCGGACTCCGGCAGCCACTTCGTCAGCTGCTGGAGCAGCCCCCTCGCCGGTCAGCCTCAGACGAGGGGAAACGCAGCGGTCGATCAGGGCCGGATCGGATACGGAGTCCTCCTGCCGGCTTTGGCCACCGTGCTGCTCGCCGTGGTGACCCCGGGGCGGCGTCCGGCGGTCCGTGACGGGCGCGTTCGCTGCCGCCGGCCTCTCCGCCCGGGACTCCGTCCTGCGTGCCGTCCATGGCGATCGACACCGGAACGCGGGGGGGGGACGCCGGAACCCGCGCCGTGCGGGCGAACGCCGGCCGTGGTGGAGGGTTCCGGCTCGACGTCGTACGACTCGGACCCGGCGTACTCGCCGTCGTCCCCGGCGCCGGGTTCGCCGGCGTCGTGGCGTCCGGACCGTCCGGGCCGCCCCCCGCGCGGCCCGGACGTGTCCTCCCGGCCTCTGGTCAGCCGGCCGCCGCGCCGGCCGTGGCCGGCAGGAAGTCCGGTGCTCGCGTGCCCAGGCCCAGGGGTTCGGCACGACGGCGGACGAGGTCGGCGAGGGCGAGGTCGAGGATGCCCAGGCCGAACGGGGAGAACACCGTGACACGGTCCTCGGCGCGTCTGAACGGCTTCCCGGAGCGCAGCACGGAACCGAGCGAGGTGGCGATGAAGTCCCGGTTGCCGCAGAGCTGTTCGGCCAGGTGCAGGGAGGTCGACTCGCGGCACACGTGGTCCGCGTCGTCGACCACGTTGACGGCGGTCAGGATGCTCCCCGGCGTGAGGTCGCGCAGCGACACGTGCAGGACCAGGGTGCCGCGCCGGCAGGCGTCGGTGGTCAGGTGCGGGGCGGATGCGGTGGTCGCCAGGCAGACCAGCCGGTGGGCGGAGAGCGCCTCCTCGACGCTGAGGGCGACCTCGGTCTTCAGGTCGGGCCAGCGTTCCTGGCAGCGGGCGGCGAAGGCCTCCGCGCGGGCGTCGTCGAGGTCGAACACGGTGACCGCGGCCAGGTCGGGCAGAACGGCCCTGAGGCAGGCGAGGATCTCGAAGCCGATCACACCGCAGCCGACCAGGGAGACGCCGGTGTCGGGGACGGACGAGCCCAGCGTGGCCGCGGCGAGCGCGGCGCTCGCCGCGGTACGCCGGGCCGAGATCACCGAACCCTCCAGCAGCGCCTCCGGCTGCCCGGTGACCATCGAGTTGAGGATCACCGCGGCGGAGGCCCGTTCCAGGCCGCGCGCGGTGTTGCCGGGGAACGAGGCGATCCACTTGATGCCCGCCACCGGCTCGTCCTCGCCGAGGTAGGCCGGCAGTCCGATGATCCGGTTGCGCGGATCTTCGGGGAACCGGAGGAAGACCGAGTGGGGCAGGGTCGTACGGCCCTCGTCGTGCAGCAGGTACGCGCGGCGCACCGCCGCGACGACCTCGGCCTCGGCGTCGTCGAGGACCTGGTGGACCTCTGCGGCTCCCAGGATCAGCATGGTGCCTCCTTCATCGCCGACTTCGGCTCTTTCCACAGGTGGGACACGTCGCCGAAGTGGCGGGCGACCCATTCGTCGTCGTAGATCGTGTCGAGGTAGCGCTCCCCGCGGTCGGGCAGCACCATCGCGCAGCGCGCGCCCGCCGGGATGCGGTCGGCCATCTGCTCGACCGCCGCCACCAGGGCCCCGGAGGAGCCGCCCGCGAGGACGGCCTCCCGGGCGGCGAGCCTCCGGCAGCCCACCACGCAGTCGAGGTCCGTCACGTGGACCACCTCGTCGGCGAGTCCGTCGCGGTGGAGCGCCGGCCGCACGGCCGCGCCGTGGCCCGGGATCAGCCGGGGCATCGGGACGTCGCCGAAGATGGCGCTGCCGCGGGCGTCCACCGCGACCACGGTCACCGGCAGTCGCCGTTCGCGCACATACTCCGCGCAGCCGCGCAGGGTGCCGCACGAACCCGTCGCGCAGAACAGGTAGTCGATCCCGCCCGGCACCGCCTCCCACACCTCGCGCATGGTCCGCCGGTGCGCCTGCGGGTTGAGCGGATTGGCGTACTGGTTGGGCCAGTAGGCGCCCGGGATCCGGTCGATCAGCGCGTGGATGCGGCGGATCCGGACGGGCAGGTACTCGCCGGTCGCCGGGTCGCACTCGCTCACCACCTCGACCTCCGCTCCGAGGGCCCGCATGACGGCGACGTTCTGCCGGTTGGTGCGGGGGTCCACCACGCAGATGAACCGGAGCCCGTAGTAGGCGCAGACCTGCGCGAGCCCGATACCGAGGTTGCCGGAGCTGGACTCGACGACCACCGAGCGGCCGGGCACGAGGGCGCCGCGCCGGATGAGCCGGCGCAGCATCTCCAGGGCCGAGCGGTCCTTCATGCTGCCGCCGGGGTTGAACGCCTCCAGCTTGGCGTAGGTGGTGAAGTGCCGCCCCGGCGCGAGCTTGGTGAGTTCGACCAGCGGGGTGCCGCCGATCGTGCCGAGAACACCGGGGGGCCCGTCGTCAGGTTCCGGCATGGCGGCCTCGCCCCGTCGGATCGGGGCACGGCCCGAGCATGGTGCGGAACACCCTGGTTCCTCCTGTCTGTACTGGCTGCACTGACTTGCACTGGCTGCACTGTCTGCACTGGACCGGGGGACGGCCCGGCGGCCGCCGCCCGGTGCGGTGACCCGCCGGGCCCCGGCGGGTCACCGCACCGGCGGGCCGGGCGTGGCGCGAACGGAGCGGGCAAGGGACGCGGCACCGGCGATGAGCACCATCCAGCCCGCCAGGGCCAGCGCGGCGGTGCGCGCGCCGGCCCAGTCGAGCAGCAGGCCGCCGAGCAGCGAGCCGATCGGCAGCGCCCCGCTGGACAGGGTGCTCGTCGCCGCGAGCACCCGGCCGCGCAACCGGTCGGGGGTGATGTCCAGTTGGTAGCCGCCGACCGCCACGTTCCACAGCGGCCCGACGAACCACATCGCGGCGTAGGCGGCGGCGAGCGAGAGGGGATCGCGGCTGAGCGCGATCACGGCCATCAGCACCGCCCACGCCCAGTTCGCCCCGATCACCAGGGCGCCCAGCCCCACCCGGCGGGCGAACCAGGGCGCCGCCAGCGAGCCGAGGAGCCCGCCGCCCCCCGCGACGCCCACCATCAGGCCCACTCCCGCCGAGGAGGCGCCGAGGTCGCCGGCCAGCACGATGGCGACCAGGAAGAGCGCCCGGAACATCAGGTTGCTGCCGGCCACCAGCAGGGCGGTGGTGCGCAGGAAGGGCTGGCGCCACAGCCACCCCAGACCCTCCCGGACCTGCGCCCCCATGCCGTCGCGGCGGTCGGACCGCTCGGCCTCGAACTCCTTGCGGATGAAGAGCAGTCCGGTCAGCGAGACCAGGTAGCTCACCGCGTCGGCCAGGAACGGGACGGCCCGGCCCAGACCGAACAGCGCACCGCCGAGCGGCGTGCCGAGCATCACGGCGGCCCGCCCGCGCGCCTCGTTGCGGGACAGGGCCAGCGAGAGCTGGCCGCGCGGCACGACGTTCGGGACGGCCGCGTGCGCGGCGAGCCCGTGGAACACCGTGAGCGCTCCCTCGACGAATCCCACGGCCAGCACCAGCGGCAGGCCCAGGACGTCGAGGGCGGCGGCGACCGCGATGGCCGCCGCGCCGAGCGCACGCAGCCCGTCGCACCAGATCATCAATCGCCGGCGGGGCCAGCGGTCCACCAGGGCGCCCGCCGGCAGTGGGAGGAGCAATCCGGGCAGCAGCGCCACGAATCCGGCCAGCCCGGCGGCGAACGGCGAGCCGGTCAGCGTCAGGACCAGCAGCGGGTAGGCGATGGTGGTGGCCGTCGATCCGAGCAGGGAGACCGCCGAGCCGCCCCACAGCAGCAGGAAGTCGCGGTTGCGGTGCAGCGGCACCACCGGTTCGGCGGCGGCCGCGTCCGGCGGGTCGGGCGGCCGCGGATCGGCCGGCGCCCTCGTGTCGGGGCTCGTCATCTGTCACACTCCCAGTCCGGCCGGGGCCGGACGCTAGCCGCGTGCCGCCTGCTCCATCTGCCGGCGCAGACTGAGCGGTCGCATGTCGGTCCAGACGGCGCCGATGTGGGCCAGGCACTCGGCCCGGGTGCCCTCGGTGCCCTCGGCGTGCCAGCCGAGCGGCAGCTCGCGGTCGGCGAGCCAGACGGAGTACTGCTCCTCGTCGTTGAGGACGACGCGGTACGTGCGCTCGTCGGTGTCTTCCTCGGCCACGGCGGGGCCTCCCTCGGGTGAACTGCCGCGTCACGAACCTCACGTGACCGGTGGCGGCGCCGAAGAGCCTGCCGCAACGGCACCCCGCGCCCCCAGAGAAGGAGGCGCAGTCACCGCCGCGCCGATGCTGCCGGTGTGACTGCCGGTTGTTCTCTCGGGCGGCGACGGCCCGGCGGCGACGCTGAGGCGCATGACTGCGAACCCCTCCCTCGCGCCGGCCGGCCGCGCCCAGCAGCGCGACGCGAACCGCGCCCTGCCCCTGACGGTGTCGGCCGAGTCGCCCGGTACGCCCCTGTCCGCATACCTGTCGGACGCCCGGCCGCTCGTCCGGGCCCGGCTGCTCGAACACGGCGCGGTGCTGCTGCGCGGTTTCGACGTCGGCGGCGTGGACGGCTTCGAGGCCGCGGTGCGGGCGGTCTCCGGCGCGCCGCTGCCCTACGCGGAGCGGTCCTCGCCGCGCAGCACCATCAAGGGACAGGTGTACACCTCGACCGACTACCCGCCGGACGAGGAGATCTTCCTCCACAACGAGAACTCCTACCAGGCGGACTGGCCGCTGACCCTGTTCTTCCACTGCGTGCAGCCGCCCGACACCCTCGGCGCCACACCGCTCGCCGACACCCGCCGGGTGTACGAGGCGATCGACCCGTCCGTCCGGGAGGAGTTCGCCGCCCGGGGCTGGATGGTCGTGCGCAACTTCTCCGACGGTTTCGGCGTGCCGTGGCAGCAGGCATTCAACACCGGCGACCGCGGCGAGGTGGAGGCGTACTGCGCCCGCAACGGTGTCCAGACGGAGTGGACCGCGGACGGCCTGCGGACCCGCGCGCGCCGCCGGGCGGTACACCGCCACCCGGTGACCGGGGAGACGGTCTGGTTCAACCACCTCACCTTCTTCCACGTGACCACGCTGTCCGAGGACGTGTGCGGCGCACTGCGCGAGATGTACGACGACACGCGGCTGCCGACCAACACCTACTACGGCGACGGCAGTCCCGTCCCGGACGAGGTGGTCGCGCACCTGCGGTCCTGCTACCGCGCCGAACAGCGGCGCTTCGACTGGCAGCGCGACGACGTGCTCCTCGTGGACAACATGCTGTCCGCACACGCCCGCGAGCCGTTCACCGGTCCGCGCCGGATCGCCGTGGCCATGGCCGAGCCGTTCTCGGCTGCCGTGCGGCGCTCCGCCCCGTCCGCGGAGGTGACCGATGTCCGCCGGTGACAGCGGCCTGCCGCTCTCGTTCGCCCAGGAACAGCTGTGGTTCCTGGACCAGCTCCGCTCCGGAACCTCCACCGAGTACCTGATGTGCGAGGCGTTCCGCATCGGCGGCCCGCTCGACACGCGGGCACTGGAAGCGGCGTTCACCGAGATCTCGGCGCGGCACGAGGTGCTGCGCACCCGTTACGGCACCGCCGCGGGCGCCGGGGTCCAGTACGTGGACGAGCCCGGCCCGGTCCGGCTCGCCCGGCGGGACCTGACCGGCACCGCGCCGGCGGACCGCGAGGCGCGCGTGCGCGAACTCCACGCGGCCGAGCTGCGCACGCCGATCGACCTCCGCGCCCAGGCGCCCTGGCGGCTGACCCTGGTCCGGTTCGCCGAGGACGACGCCGCCCTGCTGGTGACGGTCCACCACATCGCCTTCGACGGATGGTCCTGGGGCGTCCTGGCCCGGGAGCTGCACGAGCTGTACACCGCGTTCGCGGCCGGCCGGCCCTCGCCGCTCGAACCGCCGGCGGTGCAGTACGCGGACTTCGCACAGTGGCAGCGCGACACCTGGGCGGCCGCCCCCGCGCGGGCCGAGCGGCGGCGCGGCTACTGGCGGGAGCGGCTGGCGGGCCTGGAGCCGCTGGAGCTGCCCGCCGACCGCCGTCGCCCGGCGCAGTGGGACCCGGCCGGGGACAGCGTCGCGTTCACGGTGCCGGCGGAGCTGGCCGAGCGGCTGGCGGTGCTCGGCCGGGACGCGGGCGCGACCCCGTTCATGGTGCACCTGGCCGCGTTCCAGCTCCTGCTCGCCCGCTGGTCCGGCCGGACCGACGTGGCGGTCGGCGTGTCCGTCTCGGACCGCGGCGAGGTCGAACTGGAGCCGCTGGTCGGCCTGTTCCTCAACACCGTGGTGCTGCGCACGGACCTGTCCGGCCACCGCTCGTTCCTCGACCTGCTCGCGCGGGTCAGGGAGACCACCCTGGACGCCTACGAGCACCAGGACGTCCCGTTCGGCTGGGTGGTGGCCGACCTCGCGCCCGAACGGGACCCCTCCCGCAACCCGGTGTTCCAGGTGGGCTTCGCGCTGCACAACGCCGAACGCCGCCCGCTGCGGCTGCCCGGACTCGACGTCGCGAAGGTCGCGCCCGCGACCGACCACTCCGCCTTCGACCTGTCGCTGCACCTGTCCGACCTCCCGGACGGCTCGATGGCGGCCCGGCTCATCTTCCCCACCGCGCTGTTCGACCGCGCGCGCATCGAACGGATGGCGGCGAGCCACTTGCGGCTGCTCGCCGGCATCGCCGAGCACCCGGACATCCCCGCGCACACGCTGGAGACCGTCCCCGACGCGGAACTGGCGGCTTTCCAGCGCTGGAACCGCACCAAAACCGAGCGCCCGCGGCAGTCGCTCGCCGAGCTGTTCTTCGCCCAGGCCCTGGCCACCCCGGACGCCGTGGCCGTGGTGTCCGGCACGGAGGAGACCCGCTACGCCGACCTCGCCGACCAGGTGCGGCGCCTGGCCGGCGTACTGCGTGCGCGCGGTGTCGGCCCCGAGCACGCGGTGGGCGTAGCGCTGCACCGCGGGACCCACCTGGTCGCCACCGTGCTCGCGGTGCTCACCGCCGGCGGCGTGTACGTGCCGCTCGCCCCGGAACACCCGGCGGAGCGGCTCGCCCACCTGGTCACCGACGCCCGAGCGACCCTGCTGGTCACCGAACAGTCCTTCGCGGGGCGGCTGCCGGCCCACCCGAACACCCTCGTCCTCGACGCCGTCCGGCCCGCGGAGGAGGCCCCGGCCCTGGAACCGGAGGGCGCGCCGGGCACGCGGGCCGCCTACGTGATGTACACCTCCGGCTCGACCGGCCGGCCCAAGGGCGTCGTCGTACCGGAGGCCGCCATCCGCAACCGCGTCCTGTGGTCGGTGGAACGCCTCGGCCTCGGCCCCGGCGACCGGGTGCTCCAGAAGACCACCATCGGTTTCGACGCCGCACTGTGGGAGTTCCTCTCCCCGCTGGTGTGCGGGGCCGCGGTGGTGACCGGCCCCCAGGACGCCCACCGCGACCCGGCGGTGATGCTCCGCGCCGTGGCCGACCACCGGGTCACCGTGCTCCAGGGCGTGCCCTCGATGCTGCGCCTGCTGCTGGAGGAGCCGGCCCTCGCCGACTGCGCCTCGCTGCGCCTCGTGTGCTCGGCGGGCGAGCCGCTGACCGCCGAGCTGGCCGGCCGGCTGCGCCGCGCGTTCGACGCCGAGGTGGTCAACACCTACGGCCCCACCGAGTGCGCCGTGGACTCCACCGCCTGGCGGTTCGACCCGGAGGAGCCGGGCGACCTGGTGCCGATCGGCCTGCCGCTGCCCAACGTGCGCACGTACGTGGTGGACGCCGAGGGCCGGCAGGTGCCCCTCGGGGTGACCGGCGAGCTGCATGTCGGCGGCATCGGCCTCGCCCGGGGGTACGCGGGCCGGGGTGACCTCACCGCCGACCGGTTCGTCCCCGACCCGGACGCGACCGTGCCCGGCGCCCGCCGCTACCGCACGGGGGACCTGGTGCGGCGCCGCGCGGACGGCGCGCTGGAGTACGTCGGACGCGTCGACGACCAGGTCAAGATCGGCGGAGTGCGGATCGAGCCCGGCGAGATCGAGGTCCTGCTGGCGACCCACCCGTCGGTGGCCGCCGCCGTGGTGGCCGTGCACCGCTCCGGCACCGGCGACGCGCGGCTGACCGCCTACGCGGTGCCCGTCGCGGGGGAGCGGCTCGATCCGGAGGCGCTGCGCTCCCACCTGGCCGCCGCACTGCCGGAGGCGATGCTGCCGGCCGCCTTCGTCGAACTCGCCGAGCTGCCGCTCACACCCAACGGAAAGGTGGACCGCCGCCGGCTGCCGGCCCCCACCGAACCGGACCAGCCCGCCGCCGGAGTCCAGGAGGCACCGCGCACCGCCGCGGAGGAGACCGTGGCGGAGCTGATGGCCGAGATCCTCGGCGTCGAACGCGTCGGCGCCCAGGACGACTTCTTCCTGCTGGGCGGGCACTCCCTGCTCGCCATCAAGCTCGTGCTGCGGCTGCGGCGCGCCTTCGGCACCGAACTGACCGTCGGCGAGCTGTTCCAGGCCAGGACGGTCGCCGCCCTGGCCGCGCGGGTCGCGCAGACCGGCGCCGGTGCGCAGACCGACCCGGGCACCGACCCGGACGCGATCCGGCCGGCGGGCCGGGGCCGCCCGCTGCCGCTCTCCTTCGGCCAACAGCGGATGTGGTTCCTCGACCAGCTCGAACCCGGCACGAACGAGTACGTCGTCCCGCTGGCGCTGCGGCTCACCGGAGCGCTCGACACCGTGGCGCTGCGCCACGCGCTGGACGCCCTGTCCGAACGGCACGAGGTACTGCGGACCAGGTACCGCTCCGAGGACGGCGAACCCGCCCAGGTCGTGGACCCCGCCGGGCCGGTGGACTTCGTCCTCGCCGACCTGACGGACGCGCCGGACGCCGAGGAGCGGGCCCGGACCCTGCTGGAGGAGCTGGCCCGCCGGCCGTTCGACCTCGAACGCGAGCACCCGCTGCGGGCGACCCTGATCCGCACCGCCCCGCAGGAGCACCTCCTCGTCCTCACCCTGCACCACATCGCCTTCGACGCCTGGTCGACCAACGTCTACCTGCGCGACCTGGACCTCGCCTACCGGGCCCTCGCCGCGGGCGGACGGGCGCCGCACGCACCGCAGCCCGTGCGCTACGCCGACTTCGCGGTGTGGCAGCGCGCGCAGCAGCGGGCCGGCCGGCTGGACCACCAGCTCGCCTACTGGCGCGACCGCCTGACCGGCCTCACCCCCGTCGAACTGCCCACCGACCGGGTCCGCTCGGCCGTCCGCGACGCCCGGGGCGACAACGTCGTCGTCGAGGTGGCGCCGGAGACGGCCCGCGCCGTCGCCGAACTGGCCGGCCGGCACGGAGCGACCCCGTTCATGGTGATGCTCGCCGCCTTCCAGGTGCTGCTGCGGCGCTGGACCGGCCGCGACGACCTCGCGGTGGGGACCCCGGTCGCCGGACGCACCCGCCAGGAGACCGAGGACCTGGTCGGGTTCTTCACCAACAGCCTGGTCATCCGCAGCGACCTCGGCGGCGACCCGGTCTTCACCGATCTGCTGGAGCAGGTCCGCGGCACCGTGCTCGACGCCTTCGCCCACCAGGACGTGCCCTTCGAGCACCTGGTCGACGCGCTCCAGCCCGAACGGGACCTCTCCCGCAACCCGCTGTTCCAGATCATGTTCGAGCACCAGCACCTCGCGGGCGTCCCCGACCGGCTCGGCGCCGTCGCCGTGGAGCCGGTCCGCGCCGGACTGGAGACCGCCAAGTTCGACCTCACCGTGACCGTCAAGGAACGCGGCGGACGCATGTACTGCTGGTTCGAGTACGCGACCGCGCTCTTCGACCGGGAGACCGTCGAACGGATGGCGGGTCACTACCTGACCCTGGTCGGCAGCGTCACCGCCACCCCCGGCGCGCGCATCGGCGACCTCGCCATGCTCACCGAGGACGAGCGGCACCGCGCCCTCACCGCCTGGGCCGACCCGGAGTCCGAACGGGCCGGCGTGCTCGACCCGCCCGAGGAACACGGGCTGTGCGTACCGGAACTGTTCGCCCGGCAGGTGCGCCGCGCCCCGGACGCGATCGCCGTCGTCTTCGGCGACCAGCAGATCAGCTACGCCGAACTCGACGCGCGGTCCGATCGGTTCGCCGCCCGGCTGCGGTCCCTCGGGGTCACCGCCGAGACGGTCGTCGGCTCGTGCCTGGAACGGGGTGTCGAGGCCGTGGTGGTGCTGCTCGCCGTGCTCAAGGCCGGCGGCGTGTACGTGCCGTTCGACCCCCGGCACCCGGCCGAGCGGCTGGAGCTGATGCTCGCCGACGCCGGCCCGGAACTCGTCGTCACCACACGCGCGTTCGCCGGCCGGCTGACCGGCGCGCACCGGGTGGTCCTGGCCGACGCCGACGCCCAGGAGGAGAGGGGCGCCCCGGCCGGCGCCCCCGCGCCCGTCCCGGCCCGGCCGGGGAACCTCGCCTACGTCATCTACACCTCCGGCTCGACCGGCCGCCCCAAGGGCGTGATGATCGAGCACCGCGCCTACGCCCACCACTGCCGGGTCATCGCCGACGCCTACGGGATCGCCCCCGGCGAACGCGTGGCGCTGCTGTCCGCGCTCACCTTCGACGTGGCGATGGACCAGATCGCGGCGACCCTCGTGGCCGGCGCCACCGTCGTCGTCGCCGACCCGGTGTTCTGGACCCCGGAGGAACTGCCCGCCCGGCTCGCCGAGCACGGCGTCACCGTCCTGGAGATCACCCCGTCCTACTACCGGGCCGTCCTGGAGTCGCCCGACCTCCCCCTGCTGGACTCCCTGAAGCTGATGAACGTCGGCAGCGACGTGGTCACCGGCCTGGACGCGCGGCGCTGGGCCGAGACCGGCCTGCCCGCACGCTTCCTGTGCAACTACGGGCCGACCGAGGCCACCGTCACCTGCCTGCTGCACCCCGTCCCCGACACCCCCGCCGAGGGCGACGCGGCCGGCGCCCTGCCGCTGGGCCGGCCCGTCCCCGGCACCCGGGCGCACATCCTGGACGCGGACCTGCGGCCCGTCCCGGTCGGCGTGCCCGGCGAGCTCTACCTCGGCGGGGTCCGGCTGGCCCGCGGCTACCACCGGCGGCCGGACCTCACCGCGGAGCGGTTCGTCCCCGACCCCTTCGCCACCGAGCCCGGCCGGCGCCTCTACCGCACCGGCGACCTCACCCGCCACCGGCCGGACGGCACCATCGAGTTCCTCGGCCGCATCGACCACCAGGTCAAGGTCCGCGGCCTGCGCATCGAACTCGGCGAGATCGAGGCCGCGCTCGCCCGCCACCCCGCTCTCCAGGAGGCGGTCGTCACCGCCCCAAAGACCGCCCCGGGCGAACGACGGCTCGCCGCCTACCTGGTGGCGCGCCCCGGCAGCCCGGTGCCCGACGTGGCCGGACTGCGCGCACACCTGGGCGCCCTCCTGCCCGAGTACATGATCCCCTCGGTGTGGGTGCCGCTCGACGCGTTCCCGCTGACGGCCAGCAAGAAGATCGACCGCAAGGCCCTGCCGGACGCCTCCGCCGCCCTGGCCGGCGCCGCCCGCGAACACCTCGCCCCCCGCGACCCCGTCGAGGAGGCCGTCGCCGGAATCTGGTCCGAGGTCCTGGGCGTGGAGCGGATCGGCGCCCGGGACGACTTCTTCGCCCTCGGCGGCCACTCGCTGCTGGCCACCCGGGTGCTGGCCCGGCTCCGCGAGGCGTTCGCCGTCGAGCTGCCGCTGCGCCTGCTGTTCGAGGCCACCACCGTGGCCCGGCTCTCCGAGGCGGTGTCCGACGCCGTGGAGGCCGACGTCGCCGCCCTCTCCGACCAAGAAGTGGCGGGCCTGCTCGCCGAGGAAGGCCTGCGATGACCGACACCAGGGACCGCGACCAGCTCAGGCAGGAACTGCTCCGCCGGCGCCTCGCCGGCCGGGCCGCCCCCGCCCCGGCGGAGGGCATCGCCCGCGCGCCGCGCGGCGGCCCGCTCCCGCTCTCCTTCGCCCAGCGCCGCCTGTGGATCCTCGACCGGCTCCGGCCCGGCACCACCGAGTACCTGATGACCGTGGCGCTCCGACTGCGCGGCCCCCTCGACCGGGCCGCGCTGCGCACCGCGCTGGACGGCGTCCAGCACCGGCACGAGGTGCTGCGCACCCGCTACCCGGTGGCCGACGGCGAACCCGTGCAGTTCGTCGACGAGCCGGGGAGCGTCCCCCTCGACGAGGAGGACCTCAGCGCACTGGACCGCACGGCCGCCGATGCCCGCATCGCCGCCCTGGCCACCGGCGCGCGCCGGCCCGTCGACCTCGCCGAGGGCCCGGTGTTCTCCGCCGTGCTGGCCCGGCTGGCACCGCACGAGCACGTCCTCCTGGCCACCGTCCACCACATCGCCTGCGACGGACGGTCCGAGGACATCCTCGTCCGCGAACTGGCGGAACGCTACGCGGACGCGGTCGCCGGACGGCCCACCCGCTCGCCCGAACCGCCGGTGCGCTACGCCGACTTCGCGCTGTGGCAGCGCGAACGGCTCTCCGGCGCGGCGCTGCGCCGCCCGCTGGAGCACTGGCGCGAACGGCTGGCCGGCCTGCCGCCCCTGGATCTGCCCACCGACCGGCCCCGTCCCGCCGTGCGCGACACGGCGGGCGGTCTCGCGCCGCTCACCGTGCCGGCCGGCACCGCCCGGCGGCTCACGGCGCTCGCCCGGGAAAACGGCGCGACCCCCTTCATGGCCCTGCTGGCCGCGCACGCCGTCCTGCTCGGCCGCTGGAGCGGACGGCGCGACGTCGCCGTCGGCTTCCCGGTGGCCGGACGCGACCGCGCGGAACTCGACGACGTGGTCGGCCTCTTCCTCAACACGCTGGTGCTGCGGGTCGACCTGTCCGGGACGCCGTCGTTCGCACACCTGTTGCGACAGGTCCGTGAACGCGCCCTCGACGCCTACGCCCACCAGGAGATCCCCTTCGAGCGGCTGGTCGAGGAACTGGCGCCGCAGCGGGACCCGTCCCGCACGCCGCTGTTCTCCTCCATGCTGCTGTGGCAGGACGCGGACGGCTCGCCGGCGCCGACGGCCATGGGCCCCCTGACGGCCGAGCGGCTGCCGGTCGGCGAGAGCAGCGCCAAGTTCGACCTCACCGTGGGCCTCGCCGCGCAGCCCGACGGTTCGCTGTCCGGCGGCGTCAACTACGCCACGGCCCTGTTCGACCACGCGACGGCCGAGCGGTTCGCCGCACAGTTCGCCCGCCTCCTCCAGAGCGCGGTCGCCTCGCCCGACACCCCCGTCGACGAACTGGAGATCCTGCCCGCGGCGGAACGCGACCGCCAGCTCCTCGACTGGAACGCGACCGGCCGGCACTACCCGGCCGGCACCCTCCCGCTGCTGTTCGAGGCCCAGGCCGCCCGCACCCCCGACGCCGACGCGGTGCGCTTCGAGGCCGCCGCCCTCAGCTACCGGGAGCTGAACGAGCGGGCCGGCCTGCTCGCCCGCCACCTGCGCACCCTCAGCGTCGGACCCGAGTCCGTGGTCGGGGTCTGCCTGCACCGCGGCACCGACCTCGTGGTGGCGCTGCTGGCGGTCCTCAAGGCCGGCGGCGCCTACCTGCCGCTCGACCCGGACTACCCGGCCGACCGGCTCGCCTTCATGCTGGAGGACTCCGGCGCCCGCGCCGTGATCACCGAACCCGGGCTCGCCCCCCTGGTGCGCGACCGCGCGCCGCACCTGGTCGACATCACCGCCGGCCTCCCCGAAGGCAGCACGCACGCCGCCCCGGCCGTCGCGGCCGCCCCCGGGCACCCGGCCTACCTGATCTACACATCGGGCTCCACCGGCCGCCCCAAGGGCGTGCTCGTCGAGCACCGCGCCATCGTCAACCGGCTGCACTGGATGCAGGAGGCCTACCGGCTCGGCGCCGACGACCGGGTGCTCCAGAAGACGCCCTACAGCTTCGACGTCTCGGTGTGGGAGTTTTTCTGGCCCCTGGTCACCGGCGCGACACTGGTGCTCGCCCGCCCCGGCGGCCACCGCGACCCGGCCTACCTGGCCGGGCTGATCGGCGCCGAGGCCATCACCACCGTCCACTTCGTCCCATCGATGCTGCGGGCCTTCCTCGCCGAACCGCTGCCGCCCCTGCCCTCGCTGCGCCGCATGGTGTGCAGCGGCGAGGCGCTCCCCGCCGACCTGGTCACCGCCGTGCACGAACGGGTCGGCTGCGAGCTGTACAACCTGTACGGGCCCACCGAGGCCGCGGTCGACGTCACCGCGACCCGGTGCGAGCCGGGCCTTCCCGTCACCATCGGCCGTCCGATCGCCAACACCCGCGCCTACATCCTCGACGCCGCCCTGCGGCCGGTGCCGATCGGCGTGCCCGGCGAACTCCTCCTCGGCGGCGTCCAGCTCGCCCGCGGCTACCTGAACCGCCCGGAGCTCACCGCCGACCGCTTCGTGCCCGACCCCTTCGCCGCCGAACCCGGCGGGCGGCTGTACCGCACCGGCGACCTGGCCCGGTACCGCGCGGACGGCACGATCGAGTACCTCGGCCGGCTGGACCACCAGGTGAAGATCCGCGGTCAGCGGGTCGAACTCGGCGAGATCGAGGCCGTACTGGCCGAGGCCCCCGGTGTCGCGGCCGCGGCCGTCGCCGTGCACGACGAACAGCTCGTGGGATACCTGGTACCGCCCTCGGCCGACGTGGAGGCCGTCCGGGAACACCTGCGCGCCCGGCTCCCGGAACACATGCGGCCCGTGCACTGGACCCTGCTGGAGGCGCTGCCCCTGACGCCCAGCGGCAAGACCGACCGCACGGCGCTGCCCGCACCCGACCGTACGCGGTCCGACCTGGTCGGCGCGTTCGTCGCCCCCAGCACGGACACCGAGCGGACCCTCGCGGACGCCTTCGCCGCCGCCCTCGGCGTCGACAAGGTCGGGGTGCACGACGGCTTCTTCCAGCTCGGCGGGGACTCCATGCGTGCCATCCGGGCCGTCGGAGCACTGCGCGACCAGGGACTGTCCCTCACCGTGCAGGACGTCTTCGCCCGGCAGACCGTCGCCGAGCTGGCCCCCCTCGCGGCCGCCCGGCCGGCGGCCGAGCCGCAGGAGACCACCCTTGCCGGCCGCTTCGAGCTGCTGGCCCCGGACGACCGGGCCCGGCTCCCCGAAGGACTGGTCGACGCCTACCCCATGGGGCAGGTCCAGACGGGCATGGTCTACGAGATGCTCGCCGACCCCGGGCGCAACACCTACCAGAACGTCAGCACCTTCCAGGTACTGGACGACGGCCCGTTCTCCGCGGACGCGTTCACCGGCGCGGTACGCCTGCTGATCGAACGGCACGAGATCCTGCGCACCTCCTTCCACCTCACCGGCTACTCCGAACCGCTCCAGTTCGTGCACGCCCCGGACGGCCTGGAGGTGGAGATCGGCGTCACCGACCTGCGCGGCCTGCCGACCGAGGAGCAGCGGGCGCGCGTACGGGACTTCCGCGCCGCGGCCCAGCGCACCCCGTTCGACATCGGCCGGGCGCCCCTGCTGCGCTACCACGCCCACCTGACCGGCGACCGGGAGTGGCTCCTGACGCACGTCGAATGCCACGCCATCCTGGACGGCTGGAGCCACCACTCGGTCATCGGGGAACTGCGGGCCGCCTACCGCGAGCTGTCCCGGGGCGCCGCGAGCCCGCCCGCCGCCCCGCCGCGGGTCCGCTACGCCGACTTCGTCCGGCTGGAGAAGCAGGCCCTGGCCTCGTCGGCGGACCGCGCGTTCTGGCAGCAGCGGATCACCGGCCACGAACGGCTCCGGCTGCCCGCCGACAGCGCCCCCGCCGCGGCCGACTCGCCGGCCCCCGAGGTACGGCTGCCCTGGCGCGACCTCGAACCGAGGCTGCGGCGCCTCGCCGCCGAGACCCAGACCTCGCTCAAGAGCGTCCTGTACACCGCACACCTGAAGGTGCTCGGTCTCCTCTGCGGCCAGCACCGATTCCTCGCCGGCGCCGTCACCAACGGCCGGCCCGAACTGCCCGGCGGCGACCGGGTGCGCGGCATGTACCTCAACACGGTGCCGTTCGCCGTCGACCTGCGGGCGCCGAGCTGGCGCGAACTGGTGCGGTCCGTGTTCGCCGAGGAACTGGCCCTGTGGCCCCACCGGCGCTACCCGCTGCCCGCCATGCAGCGCGAGTGGGGCGGCGGCGAACCCCTCGTCGAGGTGGTCTTCGCCTATCTGGACTTCCACGTGCTCGACGAGCAGCGCACGGACATCGGCACGGTCGACGACCACAGCCCCAACGAGTTCACCTTCGACGTGTGGACCTTCCCCGGCGAACTGCGCATGACCTGCCGGCCCGGCTGGGCGGACGAGGATCGGCTGGCGGCCGTCGGCGACACCTTCCTGGACGTCCTCACCGCCATGGCCGACGACGCCGACGGGGACCCGCGCGCGTTCCGCGCCCGCGCCCTGGAGCAGACGAGCGCGACGCCGGCCGGCACCCGGCCGCTGCCCGAGGTCTGCGTGCCCGAGCTGCTCGCCGCCCGCGCCCGCCCCGACGCGACCGCGCTGGAGGACGGGCGGCGGCGGATGACCTACCGCGAACTCGACGCCCGCGCCAACCAGCTGGCCCACCTGTTGCGCGGGCTCGGCACCGGCCCGGAGAAGCCGGTCGGACTCTGCCTGGACCGCGGCGCCGAGGCCGTGGTGGCCATGCTCGCCGTCCTCAAGGCCGGCGGGTACTACGTGCCGCTCGACCCCGCCTACCCGGACGCGCGCATCGGCTACGTCCTGGCGGACGTCGGCGCCGACGTGGTGCTGTGCCGCCCGCAGGACACCACCCGCCTGGCCGGGTTCGCCGGCGTCCGCGGCGTACCCCTGGACACGCGGTGGGCCGTACTCGACGGGCTGCCCGAGACCCCGGTGCGGGCGGGCACGGTCCCCGACAACCTGGCGTACGTCACCTACACCTCGGGCTCCACCGGCCGGCCCAAGGGCGTGCAGGTCACGCACCGGGCGATCGTCCGGCTGGTGCACGACCCCAACTACGCCGACCTCGACCCGGACCAGGTCCTGCTGCTGCACGCGCCGCTCGCCTTCGACGCGTCCACCCTGGAGGTCTGGGGAGCACTGGCCAACGGAGCCCGGCTCGCCGTGTGCCCGCCCGGGGCCACCACGGCCGACGAACTGGCCGAGGTGGTCCGCCGGCACGGCGTGACGCTGCTCTGGCTCACCGCCGGCCTGTTCCAGCACATGGTGGAGACCCGCCCGGAGGCGCTGGCCGGCGTACGGCAGGTGCTCGCCGGCGGCGACGCGCTCTCACCCTCGCACGTGCGCACGGCCCTGGCGCACGGCGTGGCGCTGACCAACGGCTACGGTCCCACCGAGTGCACCACCTTCAGCACCGCGCTGCGCGGGGTGACCGAGGCCGACGCCGACCGGGGCGTACCGATCGGCACGCCGATCACCGACACCCGGGTGCTGGTCGTCGACGACGACCTCGACCCCGTGCCCGTCGGGGTACCCGGCGAACTCCTCGTTGGCGGCCCCGGACTCGCCCGGGGCTACCTGGGGCGTCCCGACCTGACCGCGGATCGCTTCGTGCCGGACCCCTCCGGGACCGTCCCCGGGGCGCGCCTGTACCGCACCGGGGACATCACCCGCCGCGACGCCGACGGAACGCTCTCCTTCCTCGGCCGGCGCGACGGCCAGGTGAAGATCCGCGGCCACCGGGTGGAGCCGGCCGAGGCGGAGGCCGCGCTCGGCGACCTGCCGTCCGTCCGGGCCGCGGCGGTCGCCGTCCACCCCGGGCCGGACGGCCACAAACGGCTCACCGGCTACGTCGTCCTCGAACCCGGAAACGGCCCGCTCGACGTCGCCGCACTGCGCGCGGAGCTCCGGCGGCGGGTGCCCGACTACCTGGTGCCCGGCGCCTGGGTGGAACTGGCAGCCCTCCCGCTCACCGCCCACGGCAAGATCGACCGGGCCGCGCTGCCCGAGCCCGCCCGGCCCGCCACGGCACCGGACCACACCGCCCCGCGCACACCCGCCGAGCGCGCCCTGGCCGAGGTCTGGGGCGAGGTCCTCGGCGTGGAGAACGTCGGCGTGGACGACGACTTCCACGTCCTCGGCGGTCACTCCCTGGCCATCCTCCGGATCATCGCCCTGCTACGCGAACGGCACGGCATCGAACTGACCGTCCGCTCGTTCCTGGAGCACCCCACCGTGGCCGGGCTCGCCGCGGCCACCGAGGCCGGCGCCCCCCAGGCCCGGTCCCTGCTGTGGCTGCGGCGCGAGGGCAGCAGGCCGCCGCTGTTCTGCGTGCACCCCGGAGGCGGCAGCGCCCACTGGTACCGCCCGCTGGTGCAGCACCTCGACCCCGACCAGCCGGTCGCGGCGTTCGCCTGGCCCGGCCTCCAGGCCGAGCACGGGCCCGTGCCCTCGACGGAACAGATGGCGGAGCGCTACCTGGCCGAGCTGCGGGCCGAGGCGCCGCACGGTCCCTACCGGCTGTTCGGCTGGTGCGGCGGCAGCGGCATCGCGAGCGAGATGGCGCACCGGCTCGCCGCCGACGGCGAGGAGGTCACCTTCATCCTCCTCGACCCGGGCCTGGACAACCACGAGCGGATCGAGCTGTGGCGGGAGTACTGGCTGATCGAGAGCTGCGTGGCCAAGCTGACGGAGCTGGCCGCCGCGCCGCCCGAGGAGGACACCTCGGCGCTGCGGGCCCAGACCCTGGCGCTGCTCGAACACCTTGTGGACGACGTCGACCCGGAGGTGGGGATCACCCTGCCGGAACACGGCGCCGGCGACGTGTGGCTGCCCTCCGCGAAGATGTGGCGCGAGGTCATGGAGATGTGCCTGACCTACCGCCACCGCCCCTACGGTGGCCGGCTGCACCTGATCGCCAGCGACGAACTGGCGGACGGCGAGCACGAGGTGGCCTCCGGGCAGTCGTTCCCCGACTACCTCGCCCGCTGGCGCGAGCTGACCGGGGACGTGACACTGCACCGGATCCCCGGTGACCACTTCGGCGTGATGAAGCCGCCGCACCTCGGCCGGCTCGCCGAGACCGTCACCGGCATCCTCGACGACGCCGGTGCCGGGGGCGCCGGCTGACGGCGCCGGACGGGACGGCCGGGAGGGCGGGAGCGCCGTGGGCGCCCCCGCCCTCCCGTCGTCGGCCGGCTTCCCGGACGCGCGCCGTGCACGTCAGCCCCCCGGGCCGAGTGGGTCCTGGACGAGGACGCTGTGCGTCCCGGGCACCTTCGCCGCCAGCCCCGGGGAAGGATCTGGACGACGCTGCCCCGGCACCCCGGGACATGGTGGACACGGACGGGAACATCCGTGAAGTTGAGCACGGTGGACGGCTGTACGACCTCGTAGCAGCCCAGCGGACGGTTGTGGACGACCCCGCCGACGCGGAGGAATCCGTTCGTGGCGGACGCCGGGCCGGGAACGGTGAGCGCCGGCAGTCCGGCGGCCGCGAGTACGGTGAGTGCCGAGCTGATGCGACGCATGGCGCGCCTCCTCATGGCCGGGCCGGAGGGTGTTCCGGCCCTGCTCACGACCGTACGGAACGGTGCGGCTACCGCATCCCAGTGTCGTCCGGACGCCCGGCGCCGCACGCGACCGGGCCGGGCTCCTGGAGGGGGGCCCGGCCCGGTGCGGCCTTGTTCAGGTGTCAGGAACGGTCCGGCGCCGCCGTCTCGTACGAGTTGGCGGCGCGGGTGTGCCGCGGGTTCAGTCCGTCACGGCGACGAGGCGGAGTTCGGAGGTGTAGCGCCGGCCTTGGTCGTCGGTGAGCCAGGTCTGT
>NZ_BMVN01000055.1:0-47632 GCF_014650735.1 Streptomyces canarius | reverse complement strand
GTCCGCGACCTCATGTTCGGCGGCGCCCGCGTCCCCACCCGCCACCACCACTGAACCACCCGGCCCTCGCCCGGTCCGCGGGAGCGGCCCCGGCGGGCGTTACCGACGGGGCTGCTCCCGCGGCGGGGCTCAGCCGCCGGAGGGCGGCTCGGCGGCCCTCTCCTCGGTGCCGGACAGCGGACGGCCGGAACCGGAGGACCGGTGCCCCGGCCGGGGGGAGGCGGTGAGGCTGCCGAGGATGGCGAGCCGGTCGCGGGTACTCGACTCCGGCTGCGGCCGGTAGATCTTGACCAGCAGGTCCGGGGACGCGCTGGGCCGCAGCGTCTCGTAGGTGAGGTCGAGGTCGCCGACCTGCGGATGCCGCAGCAGCAGCGTGCCCGACGTCTTCTCGTGCACCTCCGCCTGCTGCCAATGGCGGGTGAATTCCTTGCTGTGCACCGTGAGTTCGCCGACGAGCGACCTCAGCTCGGTGTCGCCGAGGCGATGGCTGGCGGCGGCGCGCAGCGCGGCCACGGTGGAGGCCGCGACCGTCTCCCAGTCACGGAAGAAGGTATGAGAGGTGTCGTCGATGAACAGCAGCCGGGCGAGGTTGTCCGCGTGCGGATGACCGACGTACAGGGCGGCGCCGAGCGCGTTGGCCGCGACCACGTTCATGCAGTGGTCCGTGACGATGGCCGGGTGGGCACTCCAGTCGTCCAGCAGGGCGAGCAGGTTCGGTCCGACTTCCCGGCCGGCGGGCCGGGCGAGCCTACCGGCCGCATCGGGGGAGGCGAGCGCGAAGAGGTAACGCTGGGCGTCGGGGTTGAGTTGCAGCACCCGGGCCAGCGCCTTCAGCACGCTGGTCGAGGGGTGCCGCTCCCGGCCCTGTTCCAGCCGGGCGTAGTAGTCGGCGCTGAGACCGGCGAGCGCGGCGACCTCCTCGCGGCGCAGCCCCGGCACCCGCCGGTACCCGGTTCCCTCGATGAGTCCTGCCTGCGCGGGGGTGATCCGAGCACGCCTGGCCTTGAGATACTGTCCCAGCTCATTGCGCTCCTTCATACCGTTCAGGCTAAACGCCGCATCCGCGGCCAAGGGGGACGTGTCACACCCTGGAAGTCGCCGCAACTGGGGGACACGGGGTTCGCCGGTCGCCGGATCCGCGGGTCATCCGACGGTGACGACGACCTTGCCCAGGGCCCCGCCCTGCTCCAGCCTCCGGTAGGCGGCGTGCGCGTCCGGGAACTCGACGGTGGTGTCCAGCACGGGTTCGATACGGGGCTGCGCCACCGCGCGGACCATGTCCCGGAACGTCGCCACAGGACCGCAGTTCGTGCCCGTCAAGCGGATCGTCTTGAGATCGAGCGGCAGGCCCGGGAAACGCAGCTCGAAACCGCTGACGAATCCGACGACGCCGATCGTGCCGCCGACCGCGACCGCGGACAGGGACCGCGGGAACGTCTCGGCTCCCCGGTCTCGACGACCAGATCGGCTCAGCTTCGCGTCCGAGCAGGACGTGACGATCACCCTGGCCCCGGCGGCCTTGGCGAACTGCGGGGCGAACAGGCTCACCCCACCGGTTCCCAGCAGCAGGACCGTCGCCCCGGGGCGCACCTCACCGGCGCGCAGGACGCCCCAAGCGCTGGTCGCGGCCACCGGGAGCGTGGCCGCCTGCGCGTAGGTAGAGATGGGCAGGCACCGGTACGACGCTGCCGGCGGGAGCGAGCAGGTACTCGGCCAGGGTTCCCTGCTCCGTGACACCCCGCTGCCGAAGCGGGTTTGTCGAGGGTCATCGGGCCGCCCTTCCAGTCGGGCATGAAGTGCGGGATCACCCGTTGCGCCCGGTACGGGGGGCGTCGAGTAGTACGTTCGCAGATATGTTCCCAGGTGTCACATAACCTGGCAGACACCATTACTCACCTTTAAACTAGCAACCAAATGGAACTATGCCTCACAAGTGAGTATTAGGAGACGAATAATGTCAGTCTGGTTTGTCACTGGTGCTTCGCGAGGCCTGGGCCGCGCGATCGTGGAGGCCGCCGTCGCCGCCGGCGACCAGGTGGTGGCCGCGGTACGCGTCCCCGACTCCGTGGCCGACCTGGCCTCCGACCAGGTTCTCGTGGTTCCGCTGGACGTGCGGGAGGAGGCCCGGGCCGCCGCGGCGGTGGAGGCGGCCGTCGAGCGCTTCGGGCGTATCGACGTGCTCGTGAACAACGCGGGCTACGGCCTGCTCGGTCCCGTCGAGGAGACGAGTGATAAGGAGGCGCGCGAACTCTTCGACGCCAACTTCTTCGGCGTCCTCAACGTCACCCGACAGGTCCTCCCGGTGCTGCGGCGCCAGGGGTCCGGCCGTGTCATCAACATCAGTTCGGTGGGCGGCTTCACCGCGCTGCCGGGATCGGGCGTGTACGCCGCGACGAAGTTCGCGGTGGAGGCCGTCACCGAGGCCCTCGCGGCCGAACTCGTGGGCAGCGGCGTGACCGTGCACGTCGTGGAGCCGGGCGCGTTCCGCACCGACTTCCTGGACAAGTCGAGCATCCGCACCACGGCCGCCGAGCCGCTCGCCGCCTACGAGGCGACGGTGCACTCGGGCCGGCCCGCGTTCCTGGCGGCCAACGGTTCGCAGCCCGGCGACCCCGCCAAGGCGGCGCGGGCCATCCTGGCGCTCGCCACGACGGACCAGCCGCCGCTGCGCCTGCCGCTCGGCGCGGACAGCGTCAAGCGCGTGGAGGCGAAGCTGGAACTCGTCAAGCGGGAACTGGACGCCTGGCGCGAGCTGAGCCTGTCCACCGGGTACGACGACTGATCCGCCCGGCGCCGCCTGCCCGCCGGGCGGCGTCCTGCCCGCGCCGCGCCGCTCCCCCCGGTGCGGGCGGAGCGACGACCGCGCCCGGTGGGCTCCGAGAATGCCTCCGGACTGCGGCCGTCGACGCGCGAACGCCGCTGTCCGCGGCGAACCGGTGCGTCACCGGCACCGACCGTGGGACCGCAAGGCATCCGTGTACGACTTGCTCGAATGGGATGGGAAATGACTCTGCAGCGCTGGCGCGAGTTCACACGGTCTGAGACCGGTGGCACAGCATCGCTCACCGTGGCTGTGCTGACAGCGCTGATCTGGTCGAACACGAGCCTGGGCACCTACGAGGCCACCTGGTCCGCACGGTTGTCCGTCACTGTCGGGCCGTACGCGCTCGGACTGACGTTGCGGGAGTGGATAAACAGCGGGCTCATGGCGTTGTTCTTCTTCCTCGTCGGGCTCGACGCGCGCCGTGAGCTGGACATGGGCGAGCTGCGGGACCGGAGATGGGTGCTTCTCTGCGCGATCGGCGGCATCGGCAGCATGGCCGCACCCGCCCTGATCTACCTGTCCTTCAACGCCGGCCTGCCGAGTGCGCACGGCTGGGGCGTGGCCATGTCCACCGACACCGCCTTCGCACTGGCGGTCCTCTCCCTCGTCGGATCGCGTCTCCCGGCCTCACTGCGGGCCTTCATGCTGTCCATCTCGGTGATGGACGACGTCGTGGCGCTTGTGGTCATCGCCGTCTTCTACGGCCAGGGGTTCCGAGCCCTTCCCTTCCTGGTCGCCTCCGGAGCCGCCGCGGTCATCGTCTGTATGCGACTGGCGAATTTCCGCAGCGGCGTCGTCTGCTGCGCCGTCTCCCTGGTGATGTGGTGTGCCCTTCTCAAGGCGGGGGTCGATCCCGTCGTGACCGGTCTGACCGTGGGCCTCCTGGTGATCACCGCACCGGCGGGACGGGACGATCTGGAGCGCGCCACCGGCCTGGTCCGGAACTTCCGGGAGCAACCGACCGCGGAACTCCAGCAGACGGCGGTACGTGGGCTCGTAGCCGCGATCTCACAGAACGACCACCTTCAGAGCAAGTTCACCCCCTGGGTGAACTGTGCGATCGTCCCCCTCTTCGCGGTCGCCAACTCCGGTGTGCCACTCGGCCCCGGAACGGTCGTCGCGGCTTTCACCTCACCCATCACCTGGGGCATCGTCTGCGGGTACCTCGTCGGTAAGGTCATCGGAGTAGTCGGCTCCCTGTCCCTGGTGACGGCCCTGTCCGGCGGCCGGCTGCGGCCCAACGTCGGCTGGGGAGCGGCAACGGTGGGGGGCGCCGTATCGGGGGCCGCGTTCACCGTGTCACTGCTCATCGCCTCGAAGACGTTCACCGGAAGCGATCTCGCGTACGCACGGACAGCCATTCTGTCGACCGTCGTCGGAGCCATGGTGTCCGGTCGTATCACCACCGGAGTCATACAGCTCATGGCCCCGCGACGCCGCGCCCGGGCACTTCTGGGGCGGGCCCGGCCGCTGACCGATCTGGTCACGCCGGTGGACGCCATCCGCGATCGCATACGCGGCCCTGTCGACGCTCAGATCACCGTCGTCGAGTACGGAGATTTCGAATGCCCCCACTGCGGCCGGGCCGAACCGGACCTGCTTGACATGCTGGCGGGTGGCGACGACGTGAGATACGTGTGGCGCCATCTGCCGCTCCCGGATGTGCACCCGCATGCCCAGCAGGCGGCCGAAGCGGCCGAGGCCGCAGGTGACCAGGGCAGTTTCTGGGAGATGCACGACCTGCTCCTGCGGCACCAGGATCATCTCGCCGCGGCAGACCTGGTCGGATACGCCGAGCAGCTCGGGCTGGATGTGGAAAGGTTCCGCCAGCACATGAGAGCCCGTCGGGGACTGCGGCGCATAGAGGAGGACGTGAGCTCGGCGGAGCTGAGCGGTGCGGTGGGAACGCCCACCTTCTTCATCAATGGGCGCCGTCATTACGGATCCTTCGATTCCGACGCGCTCACCTCCGCCGTTCGACTGGCCCGGCAGCGCCTTCTCGCCCGCAAGGCCTCCAGCACCGTACGAGCCGGAAGCCCGGACGGAACCTGATCCGGAACCGACCGCCGTGGGGTTGTCCCGAAGAT
Source organism: Streptomyces canarius (assembly GCF_014650735.1). Lineage (NCBI taxonomy): Bacteria > Bacillati > Actinomycetota > Actinomycetes > Kitasatosporales > Streptomycetaceae > Streptomyces > Streptomyces canarius. The sequence continues at coordinate 42,721 of NZ_BMVN01000055.1, read as the reverse complement.
TCCGGATCGGGATCGTCCCAGCCCACCCTGGTGGCTGCCTGACAGTTTCGTGGCGAACGGCCTCGGAGACTGGGAATCGCTCCAAGAGAAAGGAGGCTGATCGTGAACTCGACCCGGTCGGCCACGATGACGGCGGCGGATGCGAACCCTGCACCGGACTGGGCGCCCACCGGCCGCACCGTGACGCTCCTGGCCTGCGCGGGTGTCCTCGTCGTCGGTCAGCTGTACACCGTCCTGGCCCTGTACCACTCGATGGCACGCGGTTTCGGCGTGCCGGCGTCCTCGGTGGCCTGGACCTCCACCGCGTTCGGATTCGCCTACGCGTTCGGTTTCCTCGTCGCCGGACCCTTGTCCGACCGGCTCGGCCCGCGGAAGGCGATCACGATCTGCCTGATCGCGACGGCGGCGACCACCGCCCTGGTGCCGGCGGCCACGACCCTCGCGGTCGCCGTGACGTTCCGGGCGCTCCAGGGACTGACCGCCGCCCTGTTCGCCCCGGCGGCGTACGCGTACGCCACCACGCACATACGTCCGCAGCGTCGGGCGGCGGCGCTCAGCGTGGTGGCGGCCAGCCTGCTCGCGGCGGCGGTCATCATGCAGGTGGCGGCGCAGTTGATCGGGGCAGCACTCGGTTGGCGGGCCGTGTTCCTCTTGTGCGCCCTGGCCTTCCTGGTCCTGGCGGCGTTCTCCTGGCGCATCCTGCTCCCCGCCGCTGCTCACCGCACCGTCCGGATGCGCGATGCCTTCGCGGCCATGCCCCGGCTGCTCACCACGCCGCGGCTCACGGTGCTCTACCTGGGCGCCATGACCCTGCTGGGCGGTTTCGTCGCGGTCTACGCGAGCATCGCCCTCGTCGGTCCCCGGGCGGTGACCGGTTCCCCCGGCGCACTGCTCGCGCTGCGGGCTTCCTCGCTCCCCGCCATGGTGGCGGTCCCCCTGGCAGCACCCCTGCTCGCCAGGACCAGTCCCGTCCGCCGCATAGCGGCGGCCATGACCACGGCGGCCCTCGCCGTGCTGGCCGCTGGGTTCGCCGCCGCCTCACCCGTCGGGCTGGCGGTGGCCGTGTTCGTGTTCGTCACGGCGGTCCTGGTGGCGGCTCCCGCGTACGTCGAGGCCATCGGCGCGCACGCCGGCGCCCACCGTGGCAGTGCGACGGCCCTGTACGCCTTCGCGATGTTCATCGGCGGCAGCGTCGAGAGCCAACTCGTCGGAAACTTCTCCCACCTCGGATTCTTCCCGATCGTCATCGGCGTCTCCGCCGTCCTGGGCGTGGGGGCGTTGCTCGGCTTCGTCTCCGTCCGGCGTCCATGACCCGTTGAGACAGGAATTCACGAAAGGAACCACGTCATGCGGTCAGTAACCATCGGCGGTCTGGTGGTGTCGGCGCAAGGGCTCGGTTGTATGGGCATGAGCGAGTACTACGGGCCCACCGACTGGGACGAGTCGATCGCCACGATCCATCGTGCGATCGACCTCGGCATCACCCTCTTCGACACCGCCGACCAGTACGGCAGCGGGCACAACGAGGTCCTTCTCGGCCGGGGTGTGGCCGGCCGTCGCGACAGGGTGTGTATCGCGACCAAGTTCGGGATCGACCGGAGTTCGGGCGACGCCGCCCGCACCGTCCGCGGTGACGCGCCCTATGTGAAGCGCTCCGCCGAAGCGTCCCTCACGCGCCTGGGAACCGACGTGATCGACCTGTACTACCTCCACCGCCCGCCGCAGAACGCCGAGATCGAGGAGACCGTCGGCGCCATGGCGGAACTCGTGAAGGAGGGCAAGGTGCGGTACCTCGGCCTGTCCGAGGTGGACGGCGATCTGCTGCGCCGGGCGTACGCCGTGCACCCGATCGCGGCCGTGCAGAGCGAGTACTCCCTGTGGACGCGTGACGTCGAGGCGCTCACTCCGGTGATGGCCGAACTCGGCGTGGGTCTGGTGCCCTACTCACCGTTGGGGCGAGGGTTCCTGACCGGCGCTTTCGACCCCGGCGCCGTTTCGGCGAACGATGTGCGCGCCCACAACGCCCGCTTCACGGGCAGCGATTACGAAGCCAACCAGGTCATCGCGGACACGGTACGCAAGATCGCCGCCGAGCGCGACCTGGAGCCGGCGCAAGTCGCGCTCGCCTGGGTCACCGCCCAGTCGGAGCGGCTCGCGGTGCCCGTCGTGCCCATCCCCGGCACGAAGCGCGTCCGTTGGCTGGAGCAGAACGCGGCGGCTGCCGACCTGACACTCGACGAGGACGCGCTCAGCCGCCTCCAGCCGCTTGGGGACATGGTCCACGGCAGCAGGCAGCTCACCGCCTACAGCGCCAGGAACAGCCGACCGTCGTCCTCGGCGGTCCAGCGGTCGCCGCACTCCCGCTGAGTGTGAGAACGGTGACCTGAAGGGGCGGCGGGCCGCCGACCCCGCTGCTGCGGACAGAGCCGCGGCCCGTGTCACCGCCGGCCGGGGACGTCGCGATCGCACGACCCCGTTCACCCGGTCGCCCGGCGGCGAGGGACTTCTTGTCCGCCGGCACTTCCGGGCGTCGGCCGGCGAGGTGCGGTCGGGCAGGGAGGTGAACGGCGTGCGCTCCGGGTACCGGGTGAACGCGCCCCGCACGGGGATGGCCGCGTTGTCCTCCTGATTCGTCGGGTGGACCCCGATCGCTCGTACGCACCGGGGACTTCCGTGTGTGGTGCGGCACCGGCCTTCCACCGGGCGGCGATTCGGACGGCCCGGCCACGGCCTCCGGCAAGGCGGCCCATGCTGGTGGCAGCGCGACCTACCGCCGGCCGACCTGACGGCACGTCGATCGGCAGCCGGTCGACGTGACGACACGTCAACCCGGTGACGGTGCGACCGAGAGGTTTCTCATGGCCGGCTCAGCTTCGTACGGCGATGTTCCCCCCTACGACAACGCCCCTCGCGGCGGGCCCGGTTACCAGTCGCCGTCCGGGCCGCGGTCCGTCGCGGCCGCCCGGCCGTGGGCGACCGGGGCCGCGACCGCGGTGGTCGCCGCCCTGGTCGCGGTGGTGGCGACGATGCTCGTGCGCGGGGTCCTCGGCATCGCGGTGTTCGCGCCACGGGAGGCGGGCGCCTGGGGGGACGCCACGACGGGGTACCTGGCCGCGTGGGCGGCGGCCGGTGCCGTCGTGGCCACCGGGCTGCTGCACCTGCTGCTGACCGTCGCCCGGCCGCGCGCCTTCTTCACCTGGATCGCCGGACTCGTGACCGTGGCGCTGGCCCTGCTGCCGTTCACGGCGGACCTCGCCCTCGCCGCCGAACTCGCCAGCGCCGCCGTGTTCCTGGCCGTCGGCGGCACGGTCACCGGCCTGCTCTCCGGTACGGCGTACCGCGTCGTGCCTGAACCGGAGCGGCGAAACCCGGTGACGGCGGGTGCGCCTTCCCACCGCCCGCCCATCAGACGGTGGACCAGAACTCCTCCAGCGCGGTGTTGAAGGGGACGCCGGTGTTCTGCACCGCGTGACCACCGGGCACGACCAGGCGGCGGGCGCCCAGTTGCTCGGCCAGGGCGTCGCTGATCCGCTCGAAGACCGGGCGCGCTCCCCCGCTGACGATCAGGACCGGGAAGGGCGCCGCGCGCAGTTCGCGGACCGGCACCACCGCCTCCCACGGCCAACGGGTGTCCGGCGAGAGCCGGCGGGCGGAACGGGACAGCTCTTCCGGCAGCGGCGCCGGATACCGGACGGTCGGATCGATCAGGGCGAGCAACTGGCGGAGGAAGGCGTCGGGGTCGGCGGGCGGACGGGTCACCAGCCGCCGGGCGGCCCGCTCATAGGCGTCGACGGCCTCACTGCCCCGGGCCGCCGCGCTGGCGGCGCTCTCCACCAGGGTGAGGGAGCGGACCGCCTCCGGGCGCCGGAGGGCGGCCAGCATGGCGCCGAGAGTGCCGTAGGAGTGCGCCACGACGTGGGTCGGCCGGGTCAGGAGTCCGGCCAGGAGCCGGCCGTCCGTGACGTAGTCCTCCGGGCCGTGCTCCTCGCTGCGGCCGTAGCCGGGCCGGGAGACGACCAGGAGGCGGTGGCGTGCGGCGAGGGGCTCCTGCGCCCGCCATGATCCGGGCCCGGCGAAGCCGCCGCCGTGCACCAGCAGCACCGGGTCCCCCGTGCCCCGCTCGACGACGTGCACGCCGCCGGGAGCGAAACGTTCGACGCCGGCGGGCACGGGAGCTGTCGGACCGCGGCCGACGGCGGCCGAAAGGCCGTCGAGACGGGCCGCCAGGTCGGTCAGGGTGGCTTGTTCGAGGAACCATTCCACGGGGGCGTCCACGCCCAGATCCGCGCAGAGCAGATCGCGCAGCTCCACACCGAGCAGCGAGTCCAGGCCCAGGTCGGTCAGCGGCGTCTCCACGTCGACCGGCGCGGAGGCACGCCGCCCGTCCGCGACGTCGACGGTGTCGGCGCCGAGCACCTGGGCCGTACGGCGTACCGCCAGGGCCAGTACGCCGCCGGCCTCCCGAGCCCGTGACCACGGCTCATCCGCGGGACCGGGGCCGACGGCTTCCGGGACGCCTGCGCCCGCTTCGGCGCGGAGGGTCGTGTCCGCACGGCGTCGGGGGCTCGCCTCCGGCCAGGGGCCCGCGTCGGACGAGGGGACTGTACCGGGCCGCGGACCGGACCCGGGCCGGGGTTCGGCGTCGGGCCGGAGTCCAGCGCCAGGTGACGGAGCGGCGGGACGGAGTCCGGTGTCACGCGACGGAGCGGTGGCAACCCGGGAACCGGCGCCACACGACGCGGTGGCGGAGTGCCTGGATCGGGCGGGTGGTGCGGAGTCCGCGAGGGACGCCGGGAGCGCGTAGGGCACGGGGGTCGTACGAGACACCCGGCCTGCCGGGGACGCGGAGTCCGCATGGGGTGCCGGGCCCGCCTGGACTCCGGGGCCGGCGGGCCGGTGTGAGGTATCGAGTGCGCGCAGGAGGGTGTCGCGGCCCGCGGCCCGCATCCGCACCCCGCGCAGTTCCGCCACCCGTCGGCCGTCGTCGAGGAGTTGGACATCGGCGGTGATCACGCCGCTGGACCGCGCGGTCGGCCGTACGGAGAAATGGCACAGCAACGGACCGCCGTCGTGGCCGTGGAAGGCGTACTCCTCCAGCGACACCAGCAGGTACACACGGTCGGCGGGGGCGTCCGGGCCCTCGCAGGCGAAGACGAGCTGGAGCGCGGAGTCGACCACGCCCGGATGCAGCGCGCAGCCGTCGGCCTCCTCCTCCGCGTCCGCGGCCCGCAGCACGGCGAGCGCCTCTCCGTCGCGCCGCGCGACACTGGTCAGCCAGCACGCCGACGGACCCAGGTGCAGGCCGCGCCGCCACAGGGCGCGGTAGTACGCGCGACCCGTCAGTGTCGTCGCGCACCGGCGCCTGATGGTGTCGAGGTCCGCCGCGCTCAGCCGGGCCGGGGGCCCGGAGCCGGGGAGCACCGTGCCGCGAGCGTGGGTGCGCCACGCCTCGTCCGGCGCGACACGGCCCTGGTGGGTGAAGTCCGTCCCGGCGCCGGTGGCCCGGGTGAGCGTCACGCGTGTGTGGACGCCGCCGTCCTGCGGCAGGAGCATGGCGTGCGGCAGGGTCAGACCCGTGAGACGTACGTGCGTGGTGCCGTACAGCTCCCGCGCGGCGCGTACGGCCGCCTCGATGTGGAAGCCGGCGTTGACCACGGCCGTACCGCCGCTGACACAGTCGCCGAGACCGGTGTGACCGTCGGCGGTGAGCAGCCGTTCATGCGGGGGACCAGCCGGCGGGACGGTTCGTTGCGAGGCGGGGGCGGGGGGTTCGGCGGGCTGGTCCGCGGAGTCCCGGGCCACCGGTGGGTCGGCCGGGCGGGCGGTGGGAGCCGGGGCGGACGAAGGGGCGGAGTGCCCGGAGGCGGACGACGGGCCGGCCGTCGGGGTGGTGTGTCCCGGGCCGGCCGGCCGGGCGGTGCGGGGAGCGGGCGGCGGTTCGGGGGTCCGCGGGCGCGTCGGGTACCAGTGGCGGTGACGGGTGAAGGGGTAGGGCGGGAGCGGCGCCCGGGCCCCGGCCATGCCCGCGTACACCTGTTCCCAGTCGAGCTCCGCCCCCAGGACGTAGAGCTCGGCGAGCGCGGGCAGGAGACCTGTGGGGTCGTCGGGGACGGGACACGGGGCCACGACGTGGCGGGGCGGGGCGGCCGGGGGCTCGTCGGCGGGAACGGGTCCCTGGGCGCCCACGTGCAGGTACAGGGCGCAGTCCAGAGCGTCCGGGCGGGGATGCGCGGCGGCGGGTTCCCCGCCCGGCCCGGCGGCGCGGTCGAGCATGTCGCGCACGGCCTGCCCGTTCCCCGCGACGAGTTCGCCGCTCTCCGCGCAGACCAGCGGCAGCCGGGGCGCCTCGCACGCGGCGTCCGCGGCCGGGTCGGCGATCAGCGCGAGGGCGTCCGCCAGGCAGACCGCGCCGGTCGCGACGGCGGCGACGTGGCTGCCGATGCCGCCACCGAGCACGGCGGCGGGACGTACGCCCCAGCGTTGCCACAGCCGGACCAGCCCGTACCGCACGGCGAACTCCGCGGCCCGTTCCCCGGTTCCACGGGCGACCGGGTCCGCGGCTCCGGTCCGCGCGAAGAGGACGTCCGACAGGCCGGGGCCGTGCGGGAACCGCTCGGCGAACAGGGTGTCGCACCGGTCGACATCGGCGCGGAACGCGGGATCGGCACCGTACAGCGCTCTGGCCGCCGCGGGGGACACGGCGCCCCGCCCGGTGAGCACCAGACCGATGCGCGGCGGGCGGGCGGGCGCACGGCCGACGCGCACCCCCGGGACCGGCCGGCCGTCGAGGTACGCCGTGAGGCGGGCACGGTACTCCTCGGGTGTCGCGGCCGTCACGGCGAGCCGGTGCCGGAAGTGCGTGCGGCCGGTGGCCGCGGTGCGGGCGAGGTCCGCGAGCGGGGCCGGCGCCGCCGCGCGATGGGCTTCGGCCAGCGCCCGCAGTGCCACCTCGTCGCGGGCGGACAGCACGATCAGCTGCTCACGTCGCGCCGGCCGTACGGCGGCCGGCTCCGGCTCCCGCTCCGGTGTGCGCGGGGCTTCCTCCAGGACGACGTGCACGTTGGTGCCGCTGGCGCCGAAGGAACTGACACCGGCGAGGCGGGGCCGCTCACCGCGTGACCACGGCCGCACGGCGGTCGGCAGGAGCAGCGGCAGCGCGTCGATGCCGATGGCCGGATTGACGGTGCGCAGATGGGCTATGGGGGCGATGCGCCCGGTGCGCAGGGTCTCGATGGCGTGGACGAGCCCGGCCAGCCCGGCCGCCGCCTCCAGGTGGCCCACGTTGCCCTTGATCGCGCCGAGGACCGCCGGGCTGCCGGTGGGGCGGCCCTCGGCGAGCACCTCGCCCAGGGACCGCAGCTCGATGGGGTCGCCCAGCGCGGTGCCGGTGCCGTGGGTCTCGACGTAGCCGATGTCGGCGGGGCGGACCCCGGCGTCGGCGAGCGCCTGGCGGACGACCGCACGCTGCGCGCCGCCGTTGGGCACGGTGACACCGCTGCTGGCGCCGTCGTGCCGGACCGCCGAGCCGCGGATCACGGCCAGGACCGGGTCACCGTCCGCGAGGGCGTCCGCCAGGGGGCGCAGCACCACCGCGACGCAGCCCTCCGCGCGGGCGTAGCCGTTCGCGGCGGCGTCGAACGGCTTGCACCGGCCGTCGGGGGACAGCATCCCGGCCCGGGACAGGACGACGAACGGTTCCGGGGCGAGCAGCGCGTTCACCCCGCCGACCAGCGCGGTCTCGCACTCGCCCGCCCGCAGGCTCCGGCAGGCCAGGTGCAGCGCGGTCAGGGAGGAGGAGCAGGCGGTGTCCACGGACAGGCTCGGCCCGTTCAGGCCCAGCCGGTGCGACAGCCGGCCCGTGGCGAAGGTGGAGGCGGCGCCGGTGAGGACGTAGCCGTCCAGGTCCTCGGGCGGCACGTGCTGGAAGGTGTTCTGGGTGTAGTCGGCACCGGTGATGCCGAGGAACACCCCGGTGCGGGCCCCGGCCAGCCGGTCCGCTGTCAGGCCGGCCGTCTCCAGCGCGTGCCAGCCGACTTCCAGGAACATCCGCTGCTGCGGGTCCATGAACGCCGCCTCGCGCGGCGCTATGCCGAAGAACGCGGCGTCGAAGGTGTCGATGTCCGGCAGGAGTCCGGCGCGCCTGGCGGTGATGGTGCCCGGGGCGCCGGGCGCGGCGGCGTGGAACCGCTCGGCGTCCCAGCGCCCGTCCGGGAGTTCGCGCAGGGCGTCCCCGCCCTCGAGCGCCAGTCGGTGCAGCGCCTCGGGACTGTCGGCGCCCGGCAGCCGGCAGGCCATGCCGATGACGGCGACGGGGACGGAGCCACCGGGGCGGGCGGCGGGTGGGGCCGTCGGCCCGGTGACGGGGGAGGTCGTGCCGGGGGCCGCCGTCCTGGCGCGGGTGGTCGCGCCGGCCCGGGTGGCGGACGGTCGCGTGGGGGGTGGGGGCGCGGGGGTTCGCGCGGTGGGGCGGGCGGCGGTGGGTGGGGGGAGGGAGGGGCCTGCGGCCGGGACGGAAACCGTGGGCTCCGCCGAGCCGACAGGGGCGGCGGAAGCCGGGGGCGCCGACTCGCCGGGCGGCGCGGCGGCTCGCACGGGTGGGGCAGCGGGCGTGCCCGCCACCCGGTCCGCCAGGTGGCGGGCCAGGTCGGCGGGGGTGGGGTGGTCGAAGCAGGCGGTGGGGCCCACCGACAGGCGCAGCCGGTCGCCGAGCAGCTCGCACAGCGAGGTGGCCGCGAGGGAGTCCATCCCCTGCGCGAAGAAGCCCTGGCCGGGGTCCACGGCGTCCTCGTCCACCCCGAGCAGGCTCGCTGTACGGCTCAGGACGACGGACAGCAGGGAGTCGTACGTGACGGCGGTGTCCGCCGCGACGGCCTCCGGGGCAGCGGGCTCCGCCACGACGGTCTCCGCGGCCGTGGTGCACGGCGTGCTCACGGCTTCCCGCCCCGGAGCCGGAACGGCCTGGGCCGACGGCACCCTCTCGGGCTCGGCCGCGGAACCCGCCCGGGCCCCCGCCGGCGCACCGCCCGTACGGAACTCGGGTGTCTGCTCCGCCGTCCACAAGCGCGTGCGCTGGAAGGCGTAGGTGGGCAGTTCGGCCGGTGGCCCGGGGATCGCCCGCGCCGGCCAGGAGACGGGGACCCCGGCGACCCACGCACGCGCCAGGACGTCCGCGAGGGTCGCCTGGCCGGGCGTGACGGGCACGGACAGCACCTGGGCCGACGCTCCCGCTGCCAGGGCCGCCTCGCGGACCAGGTCCGGCAGGTTCGTCTCACCGCCCGCGAAGCACACGGCCACGTGGTGCCCGGGACTCGCGAACGCCGTCCGCACCGCTGCGCCGTCCCGCCCGAGCCGCAGCAGCCGCTCGGGCACCATGCCGTACGCGCGCCAAGCGCTCGGCCCGCCGTCCGGGACCTCGGGGGCCAGGACGCCCAGGAGTACGGCCTCATGCCGGGGCACGCCCTCCACGGCCCACGCGCACCGCCTGCCCTGCGCCACCGCCAGCAGACCGTCGAGGAGCTGGGCCCGGGTGCCGGCGGTGACGACCGCACGGTGCCGGAAGGCTGAACGCCGGGCCAGGGAGCGGGCCACCTCGGCGGCGGTGAGACCGGGGCGCTCGGACAGCCAGGCGTGCAGGCGGCGGGCATTGGCGCGCAGCGCCGCGTCCGTATGGCCGGACAGCGGCCAGGCGACCGGCCCGGCCGGTACCGCATCCGGCGACGGAACACCACCGGCCCCGGACGACACCGGCGCGCCCGCCGGGGAAACACCACCGGCCCCGGACGGCCCCTGGGAACCCATCGGCCCCCCGGTCCCACCGGATGCCGGCAGTCCCCCCGGCGGGAAACCACCCGGCTCGACGGAGCCACCCGGCCCTGCGGACGCGGGCAGCCCAGCCGCGCCCGCGGCCCCCGCTGCCGCCGACGGAAAACCACCATCCGTCGCCAGGGCGGCCGGGAAAGCCGACGGCGCGGGTGCGTCCCGGGGCAGTGGCGCCGACCGGCCCTCAAGGACGACGTGGGCGTTGGTGCCGCTCATCCCGAAGGCGGACACCGCCGCCAGGCGTGGGCCCCGGCCGGTCCACTCACGGGCCTCGGTGAGCAGGCGGAGCCGTCCCGCGCCCCAGTCGACCCGGCTCGTGGGCCGTGCGGCGTGCAGGGTCGCCGGGAGGCGGCCGTGGCGCATCGCCATGACGGTCTTGATGACACCGCCGACACCCGCCGCCGCCATGGTGTGACCGACGTTGGACTTGAGCGACCCCAGCCAGGCCGGGCTCTCCCGGTCGGTGCCGTAGGTGGCCAGCAGGGCCTCGGCCTCCACCGGATCGCCCAGCCGGGTCCCGGTGCCGTGTGCCTCGATCAGGTCCACCTCCGCGGCGCGGACGCCGGCGGCGGCCAGTGCGTCGCGTATCACGGCCTGCTGCGCCGCGCCGTTGGGAGCCGACAGACCGTTGCCGGCACCGTCCTGGTTGACGGCGCTGCCGCGCACCACCGCGAGCACCGGGTGCCCGGCGGCGCGCGCGTCCGCCAGGCGTTCCAGGACCAGCACTCCCGCGCCCTCCGCCCACCCCGTGCCGTCGGCCTGTTCACCGAAGGCCTTGCACCGGCCGTCCGCGGCGAGACCGCCCAGGGCGTGGAACTCGATGAAGGCCTCGGGCGTCGCCAGTACGGTGGCGCCGCCGGCCAGGGCGAGCGTGCTCTCGCCCGAGCGGAGCGACTGGCAGGCCAGATGCAGGGCGACCAACGAGGACGAGCAGGCGGTGTCCACCGTGACCGCCGGGCCGTGGAGTCCCAGGTGGTAGGCGATCCGGCCGGAGGCGACGCTCGGCGCGGTGCCCAGGGCCCGGTGGCCGGCGGCGCCGGGGTCACACGGCCGGTAGTCCTGGAGGGCGATGCCGACGAAGACCCCGGTCCGGGAGCCACGCAGCGCCAGCGGGTCGAATCCGGCCCGCTCCAGGGCCTCCCACGAGACCTCCAGCAGCAGCCGGTGCTGCGGGTCCATCGCCGTGGCGTGCTGGGGGGAGATGCGGAAGAAGGAGGGGTCGAACGCTGCGACGTCGTCCAGGAAACCACCGCGCGCGGCACCGTCCGGCAGCCCGCTCACCAACCAACCCCGGTCCTCGGGGAAACCGGTGATCACGTCCCGTTCCCCGGCGACCACCTGCCACAGGTCCTCCGGGCCGGTGACACCGCCCGGATAGCGGCAGCCCATGCCGACGATCGCGATGGCGTCGTGGTCCGGGGCGCGGCGGGCATCGCCCGGCACGGGGCGGGGTGCTGGGGCGGATCCGGGGTGTCCGGCCGGTACCGGTGTCCGGCGCGCGAGCAGGTCGCCGAGGCGGGCGGCGAGGGCACGGGGGGTCGGGTGCGCGAAGAGCAGCCCGGTGGGCAGGGACAGGCCGGTGGCCTCGCGCAGCCGCTCGTGCAGCTCCGTCAGCCCCAGCGAGGTCAGTCCGAGGTCGCGGAACGCGGTGTCGGCGTCGACGAGCCGCCAGTCCTCGTGGCCCGCCACGGCCGCCACCGAGCTCTTCACCAGAACGTCCAGCCGCTCCGGCGCGCACCACTGCGGGGTCGCGGCCGGAGCACGGCCGGTGGTGGCCGTGGCCGCATCCGCTGTCACCCGGGCGTCCTGGACCACCCCCACGTCCATGGCCGCTCCCCCGTTTCCGGTCACCGCGCCGTCACCGGCCGCCCGTGCGCTCTCGGCCGCCACCGGCGTCTCGGTCTCCGCCGCGCTGCCGGGCTCGGGCACCGACACGTCCTTCGCCACCACACCGTCGTCAGCCGCCACACTCCGCACCGTGGCCGGGCCCTGGACGGGCGCCTCACCACCAGCGGCCGCGGCATCCGTCCGGGCAGCCCCACTCCCCACAGACCCCTCAAGCGCCGTACCGTCCCCGGCCCCCACACCGCCGGCCGGTGCCACGTCGTCAGTCACCGCCCCCGAGGCCGTCACCGCCGCGGCCACGGGGCCCACCGCCACGTCGTCGGCCCGCGTCACGACTCCGGCCGACGACGTGCGGGAACGCGGGGCCGGTGCGGCGGTGAGGGGCCACCAGTGGCGACGGGGGCGGAGGGGGTGCGTGGGCAGCGGCACCGTGCGGGGCGGCGCCGAGCCGAAGAAGGCGCTCCAGTCGACGTCGGCCCCTGCCTGGAAGCGCGCGGCCAGCTCACGGGCCTCCGCCAGGCCGGGGGCCCCGCCGACCTCCGAACCCGGCGCTCCGCCGACCTTCGACCCCTGGTACCCCGGTTCGCCGTCGGCGAGCCGGGCGAGCCCTTCCAGCAGGTCGTCCCGGGTCGCCGCCACCACGGCGGCGCGGTGCGGAAAGGGCGTGCGGCCGACGGCCAGCGTGCGGGCGACGGCCTCCGGCGACAGGTCCGGACGGTTCGCCAGATGAGCGAGCAGCGACGCCGCCTGCTCGGGCAGCGCTTCGGCCGTCCGCGTCGACAACGGGAACACGAGCGGCCGGCCGGCGCCGGACCCGGCGGACACACCCCCGGCGGCCGCCGGTCCGGTGGCGGGAGGCTCTTCGAGGATCACGTGGGCGTTGGTGCCGCTGAGCCCGAACGCGGACACGGCGGCGCGACGCGGCCGGCCGGGCCGCGGCCAGGCACGGGCCTCGGCGAGGATCCGGACCGCTCCCCGCGACCACCGAACGGCAGCGGTGGGCTCCTCCGCGTGGAGACTGCGCGGCATTCGCCCCGCCGCCATGGCCGTCACCGCCTTGATGACGCCGGTCACGCCGGCGGCGGCCTGGGTATGACCGACGTTGCCCTTGACCGAGCCGATCCAGAGCGGCTGGTCGTCCGCGCGGTCCTGACCGTAGGTGTCGATGAGCGCGTCGGCCTCCACGGGGTCGCCGAGCGGGGTTCCGGTGCCGTGTGCCTCGACCAGGTCCACGTCGGCGCCCGTGAGTCCGGCCCGGGTCAGGGCGGTGCGGATCAGGGCGCGCTGTGACGCGCCGTTCGGGGCGGTCAGCCCGTTGCTGGCGCCGTCGGAGTTGACGGCCGAGCCGCGTACGACGGCGAGCACGGGCAGGCCCAGGCGTTCGGCCGTGGACAGCCGAGCCAGCAACAGCATCCCCGCGCCCTCGCCCAGCACGGTCCCGTCGGCATCGGCACCGAACGCCTTGCAGCGCCCGTCCGCCGCCAGCGCGCCCTGCACGCCGAACTCCACGAGGGTCTGCGGGGTCGCCATGACGGTCGCGCCACCCGCCAGTGCCAGCTCGCACTCCCCCGACCGCAGGGACTGGACGGCCAGGTGAACGGCGACCAGGGAGGACGAGCAGGCCGTGTCCACGGTGATCGCCGGACCGTGCAACCCGAGGAGGTAGGCGATGCGGCCGGACACCAGGCTGGTGCCGGTCCCGGTGAGGACGTAGCCCTCGTATCCGTCGGGCACCCGGCCGAATCCGGGGTGGTAGTCGGAGGCCAGGACGCCGGTGAAGACACCGACCGGGCGTCCCGGCAGCGTGCCGGGCACGACCCCGGCGCGTTCCACGGCCTCCCAGGCCGTCGTCAGCAGGAGCCGCTGTTGCGGGTCCATCGCCGCGGCCTCGCGGGGGGTGATGCCGAAGAAGGCGGCGTCGAAGTCGGCGGCGTCCGCGAGGAATCCGCCGCGCCGGGTGCGCAAGGCCCGCTCGGGCCCGGTGCGGGACCCGGGCGGGGCGTCGAGGTCCCAGCCGCGGTCCTCGGGCAACGGACCGACGGCGCTCCCCCCGGTGGCGACCAGTTCCCACAGGTCTTCGGGAGTCCGCACGCCGCCCGGCAGCCGGCACGCCATGGAGACGACCGCCACCGGTTCGTCCAGTCGGTCCCTCAGCTCGGCGTACCGGCGGGCGAGTCGTCGGTTGTCACGCACCGACTTCCGCAACGCCGCCACGAGTCGCTCGTGGCCGACCTCTTCCTGGCCCGCCGTCATACCCCGACTCCCTTTCGATCGAAGTCAGTCAAGCAGCTACTGCTGAATGTTGACATAATGCTATGTTCACTGACGTGAGTAACCTGATGTCAGGTGTGAATGATGAGCCCATAGCTGTCATCGGTATCGCCTGTCGGATGCCGCAGGCACCGGACGCCCGCCGGTTCTGGCACCTGCTGGACGAGGGCCGGGACGCGGTGGTTCGAGTCCCGGCGGCGCGCCGTCCCGCCGTCGGGGCGCAGTTCGCCGCACTGCTGGGCGACCTGGCGGATTTCGACCCTGATCTCTTCGGGATCTCGCCGCGCGAGGCGGCCGCCATGGACCCGCGGCAACGACTCATGCTCGAACTGTCCTGGGAGGCCCTGGAGGACGCGCGCACCCCGCCCGCGGTCCTGCGCCGTGGTCCGGCCGGCGTGTTCGTCGGCGCCATGGCCGGTCCGTCGCCCGTCACCGGCCCCGGCGGTAGCGGTGTCACCGCCCACACCCTGGCGGGGACGAGTCACGCCATGCTGGCCAACCGCGTCTCCCACGCCCTGGGGCTGCGCGGCCCCAGTTTCACCGTGGACTCCGGCCAGTCCTCCTCGCTGGTCGCCGTACACCTCGCCTGTGAGAGCCTGCGGCGCGGCGAGTCGCACACCGCGGTGGCCGCCGGCGTCAACCTGCTTCTGAGCGAGACCGGCGCACTCGGCACACAGCGCTTCGGTGCCCTGTCGCCGGACGGGCGCTGCTACACCTTCGACGCCCGGGCCAACGGGTACGTCCGCGGCGAGGGCGGCGCGGCCGTGGTCCTCAAACCGCTGTCCCGCGCACTCGCCGACGGGGACCGCGTCCACTGCGTGGTGCTGGGCGGGGCGGTCAACAACGACGGCGCCGACGAGGACCTGACCACCCCGAGCCGCGCGGCGCAGGAGGAGGTCCTGCGCGACGCCTGGCAGCGCAGCGGCGTCCGTCCGGAGCAACTGTCGTACGTCGAACTGCACGGCAGCGGCACCCGGGCCGGCGACCCGGTCGAGGCGCGCGCCCTCGGCGCGGCACTGGGCTCCCACCGGACCGACCCGCTGGCGGTGGGCTCGGTCAAGACCAACATCGGCCACTTGGAGGGCGCCGCGGGCATCGCGGGACTGGCCAAGGTGGCGCTCGCCCTCCGGCACGGGCGACTCCCCGCCTCCCTGAACTTCGCCGCGGCACACCCGGACATCCCGCTGGCCGAGCTGGGGCTGAGCGTGCGGCGGGAGGGCGGGGCCTGGCCACGGGGAGCCGGTCCCCGCGTCGCCGGCGTGTCCTCCTTCGGTATGGGCGGCACCAACTGCCACCTGGTGCTCGCCGAAGCGCCGCGGGCGCGGCGGCGCGCCGACGGGGTGCCGCACACCTGGGTGCTGTCGGGGGCGACGCCCGGAGCGCTGCGTGCCCAGGCGGCCCGGCTGCGCGGCCACCTGGAGGCGGCCGGTCCGCTCCCGCCGGCCGCCGTCGCCCGGACCCTGGCGACCGGGCGGGCGCACCTGGCCCACCGGGCCGCCGTCGTCGGCCGGGACTCCGCCGGACTCACCGCGGGTCTCGACGCCCTGACCGGCGGCCGGGCCAGTGGTGACTTCGTGCTGGGCACCGCGTTCCGCCCTGCCCGTACGGCCCTGTTGCTGCGGGCCGGTGTGTCCCTGGAAGCGGCCGAGGTGCGCGCTCTGCTCGCCGCCGAACCGGCGTTCGCCGCCGCCGTCGCCCGCTGTGACCGGGCCCTCGCCGCCGTCACCGGCCGGTCGGTTCGGACCGGCCTGCTCTCCCCCTCGGGGGTCCACGACCCCTCGGGCCTCCACGACGAAGAGGCCGCGTTCACCCTGACGATGGCGCTCGGCACACTGTGGCAGGCACGCGGCCTGCGCGTCGACGCGGTCCTGGGCGAGGACGGGGCGGAACTCGCCGCCGCGTGTCTGACGGGGTACCTTTCGCTGCCGGAAGCGGTACGGCTTCTGGTCACGGACCGGTCCGCGGCCGCGCCCCCGAAACGGGCCCGCAGACGCGGGCGGACAAGCGCGCTGTACTCGTCGGTGACGGGCGCCGCCGTGGTGGGGGACCGGCTGGCCCCTGACCACTGGAGCCGGCGCCCGGCGCCCGGCGGATGGGCGGGTGCCGTGCACGCGCTGCGGGAAGCGGGGCACGACCTGTTCGTGACGGTCGGCCCGCCACCGACCACCGCGGGGACGGGGCCGGTCGCCGTCCCGAGCGGACACGGCGACACCGGACACCTCCTCGTACCAGAGGGCACCGACGCAGCGGTCCCGGACACCGCCGTACGGCTGGTGTCCACCTTCGACGGGCACGACGACTGCGTGACCCGGTTCCACCGCGCCCTGGCCACCGCGCACGCGCTGGGCGCCGACATCGACTGGTCGGGGCACTTCACCGGTGGGCCCGCGCCCGCGGACCTGCCGTCGTACGCCTTCCAGCGGCGCTCGTACGCGGTCGCGGACGGGCGGGAAGCGGCCGAGCGGGAGGCGGCCGAGCGGGCGGACACCGGTGCGGCGCCGGTCCCAGACCCCACCCGCACGACGTCCGAAGCGTCCACCGGTCCGGCCACCGGGACACCGGCCACCGACCGGGAACGGACGGGCAGCGGGGTTCCCGTCCCCACAGGCGCGGGTTCGGGGGAACCCGGCGACGCCGACGCCCTCACCACTGCGTCCGGGAGGGCCGTCGCCGTCACCACCGCTCCCGCCGGCGTACCCACGCCCCCCGGCGAGCGGGAGGCCCGGCGGCTCGTACGGGAACTGACGGCGCGGGTGCTCGGGCATGACGGTGCCGGGGACATCGATCCCGCACGGCCCTTCCGCGACCTCGGCCTCGACTCGTCGCTGTCCCTGGAACTGTGCCGGCGGCTCAGCACCGCCACGGGAATCACGGTCACGGCAGCGGCACTGTTCGACCATCCGACCCCGGCCGCGCTCGGCGCCCGTCTCGCCCGCGCCGACAGTACCGGCGGGCCCCACCCGCCGGGCACCGTGCGCGCGGCCGGCACCGCGAACACCGCACCGCGCGGCGACGAGCCGGTCGCCGTGGTGGCCATGTCCTGCCGGTTCCCCGGTGGCATCGCCTCACCGGAGGACCTGTGGCAGGCCCTGGCCGAGGGCCGGGACACCGCCGGTCCGCTGCCCGCCGGCCGGGGCTGGCCCGCGGGGCCGGGCGGGCTGGGGCCGGCCGGCGTCCGCGAAGGCGGGTTCCTGCACGACGCCGACCGGTTCGACGCGGACTTCTTCGGCATCGGTCCGCGCGAGGCCGACGCGCTCGACCCGCAGCAGCGGATCCTGCTGGAGCTGGCCTGGGAGACGTTCGAACGCGCCGGACTGGACCCCACCGGACTGCGCGGCGAACGCGTGGGAGTGTTCATCGGCGGCACCGGCCACGAGTACGGCCCCCGTACCGCGGACGGTTCCCCCGGGCACGACGGCTACCTCTTCACCGGCACCACCCCGGCGCTGCTCTCCGGCCGGATCGCCTACGTCCTCGGCCTGGAGGGCCCCGCCCTCACGATCGACACCGCCTGCTCCTCCTCGCTGGTCGCCCTGCACCAGGCGGCGCAGGCCCTGCGGCTCGGCGAGTGCCGGCTCGCCCTGGCGGGCGGGGTCACCGTCATGGGCGCGCCCGGCGTCATCACCGAACTCGGCCGCAGGCAGGCGCTGGCACCCGACGGCCGGTGCAAGGCGTTCTCGGCCGACGCCGACGGCACCGCCTTCGGCGAGGGCGCGGGGCTGGTGCTGTTGGAGCCCCTGTCCGAGGCCCGGCGCCACGGTCACCCCGTCCTCGCGGTCGTCTGCGGCAGCGCCGTCAACTCCGACGGTGCCAGCAACGGACTGGCGGCACCCAGCGGCCGTGCGCAGCGGCGGGTGATCCGTCAGGCGCTCGACGCCGCCGGACTCGGTCCGGGCGGCGTGGACGCGGTCGAGGCGCACGGCACCGGCACGGCCCTCGGAGACCCTGTCGAGGCCGGCGCGCTCCTCGCCGTCTACGGCAGGGACCGCGACCCGGTCCACCCGCTGTGGCTCGGTTCGGTCAAGTCGAACCTGGGCCACACCCAGGCGGCGGCCGGCGTCGCCGGGGTCATCAAGGTCGTCGAGGCGCTGCGCCACCGGGAGCTGCCCGCGACCCTGCACGTGACGGAACCGACGCGCGAGGTGGACTGGGGCGGCGGCCCGGTACGGCTGCTGACCCGTGCCCGGCCGTGGCCCGACCGGGACCGGCCGCGCCGGGCGGGAGTGTCGTCGTTCGGCATCAGCGGCACCAACGCCCACCTGATCCTCGCGGAGCCTCCACCCCTCCCGCCCGCGCCGGACGCGGGTGAGCCGGACGCCCAGCCGGCCGGGGCCGGTACGCGGGAGCCGGGCGGCCCGGACCCGGCGGGCGTGCCCCGCCCGGCTCCCGCGCTGTGGCTGCTGTCCGCCCACACGCCCGCCGCGCTGCGCGCGCAAGCCCGCGCCTTGGCCCAGTACACCGTGGACCATCCCGAGGCCGACGTAGGGCAGGTCGCGCACGCCCTCGGCACCGGCCGGGCCCATTTGTCCCATCGGGCGGCGGTGTGGGGCCGTGAAGCGGAGGAACTGCGTACCGGCTTGCGTGCGGTGGCGGACCGTACGCCCCACGCCCGTGGTGAGAGCGGGACCGCCGGCGGTCATGACGGGGTGGCCCTGGTCTTTCCCGGACAGGGCGGCGAGTGGCCCGGCATGGCACGCGCCCTGTACGCGGAGTCGCCCGCGTTCGCCCGGCGGCTGCGTACGGCCGTCGAGGCGCTCGCCGCCCACAGCGACCTGACCCTGCGGCACCTCCTGGGCGACGAGTCCGGCACGATGCTCGGCCGGGTCGATCTGGTGCAGCCCGCGCTGTTCGCCGTGTCGGTGTCGGTAGCCGGGCTGTGGAGCGACCACGGCGTGCCGGTCACCGCCGTCGTCGGGCACTCGCAGGGGGAGATCGCCGCCGCCCACATCGCCGGGGCCCTGAGCCTGGAGGAGGCGGCGCGGATCGTGGCGGTGCGGGCCCGCGTCCTGGCCGAGCCGGCGCCGGACACCGGCGGCATGGCGTCCGTGGCTCTCGGCGAGCAGGAGGTGCGCGCGCATCTCGCCGCCCGGGGCTGCGAAGCCCGCGTGGCGGTCGTCAACGGACCGCGTGCCACCGTACTGGCCGGCGACCGGACCGAACTGCGCGCGCTGGTGGCCGAGTGGGAGGCGCGCGGCACGCCCGCCCGGCTGCTGGGCGTCGGCTACGCCAGCCACTCCCCGTGGATGGAGCGGCTGCGGGAGAAGCTGACCGCGGCCCTGTCCGGGCCCGCCCCCGCCGGGACGACGGTGCCCTTCTACTCGGCCACCACCGGTGCCCGCTGCCCCGGCACCGCCCTCGACGCCGGCTACTGGTTCCGCAATCTGCGCGAGCCGGTCCGGCTCGACCGGGCGGTGCGCGCCATGCTGGCCGACGGTCACCGGCTGTTCGTGGAGGTGGGACCCCACCCGGTGCTCGGGGACGCGGTCGAGCAGATCGCCGAGGAGACGGGCGCGGAGGTCACCGTCCTGCCGTCGCTGCGCCGGGACGGCGCGGACGTGGACCACTTCACCCGCGCGATCGCCCGCGCGTGGACGGCCGGCGCACCGGTCGACGGGCACCGGCTCGTGCCGGCGCCGTCCGGTCCGCCGCCCGTCCCACTGCCGACGTACCCGTTCCAGCGGCGGCGCCACTGGCTGGCGCCCGCCGCGCGCCCGGCGGCGGCTGCGGGCGGCCACGGCCTGTTCGGCACGCCCGTCGATGTGGCCGGCTCCGGCACCACCGTGCTCACGGCTGAACTGTCCCTCGCCTCCCATCCCTGGCTGGCCGGTCACACCGTGGCCGGCCGCGTCCTCCTGCCGGCCTCGGCGTACGCCGAGGCGGCCCTGTGGGCCGGCCGGCGGGCCGGGACGCCCCTGCTGCGCGACCTGGTCATCGACACGCCGGTAGTCCTGCCGGAGACCGGCGCTGTCACCATGCAGGCGGTGCTCGGCGACGAGGATGACGGCCGGCGCACCGTCACCCTGTCCTCCCGCCCGGCCGGGCCGCGACACGCTGGTGCGTGGACCGTCCACGCCACGGGCGTCCTGACGGCCGATCCGGCACCGCGGTCCGGCGACGGCGCGTCCTCCTGGGCGCCGCCCGGGGAGCCGGAGGCCCCTGACGGGTGGTACGAGGACCTGCTCGCCGCCGGTTACGCCTACGACGGGCCGTTTCGCGCCCTGGCCGGAGTGTGGCCGGCCGGGGACGAGGACGGCGGCCTCTCCTTCGCGGCGGCCCGCCTGCCCGACGCGTACGCGGTCGCCGGGTTCGCACTGCATCCGGCCCTGCTGGACGCCGTACTGCAACCGCTGCTGCGCGGCGCGGGCGGAGCGGACGGGGACCTGCTGTTGCCGTACTCCTTCAAAGACGTCCGCGTCCTGGCTGCGGAGGCCCGCGATCTGCGGGTGCGGGCCGTCGCGCTGGGTCCTGGCACCCACCGGGTGCTGGCCACCGACACCTCTGGGACGCCGGTGCTGGAGATCGGCGAGGTGACGTTGCGTCCCGCGCCCCGGTCCGGAGCAGGCGACCGGGACCTGTACCGCCTGCTGTGGCGCGAGACGGCCGGGCCGGGGACCCGCGGCGCGGACGCGGACGACGACGTCCTGGAGATGGTGCACTGTGACGGCACAGGCGGCGCCGACCCGGCCGCCGCCGCGCACGAGACGGCCCGGTCCGCGCTGGCCGCCGTGCGCGCCTGGCGGGCGCGGGGCGAACGTGGACGGCTACTGATCAGCACCCGCCGGGCCGTGGCCGTCGCGGACGGGGAACCGGTCCTCGATCCCGGGGCCGCGGCAGTGTGGGGGCTGCTGCGGTGCGTCCAGCGCGAGCATCCCGGCCGGCTGGTGCTGGTGGACCTGGACGAGCCGGCCCCCTCCACCGACGCGCTGTCCGCTTCCGGTACGGGTACGGGTGGTGCCGGTGACGGGAACGCCGGCACCGACGCCGATGGCGGCGGACACACGGCCGGCGGCGGTGACGAGCCGGTGGACCCGGCCGACCGCACCGCGCTGCGGGCCGCCGCGGCCTGCGGCGCGGACCAGGTCGCGGTGCGCCGCGGGCGGCTGTTCACGCCGTGTCTGACCCTCCTCACCGTCACGGAGCCGGTGGTGCCGGCTCCCGAGCCGCCGACGCCCGCCCCGGAGCACGCCACGGCACCGGCACCCGCACCGGCCACCCCGCCCGGCAGCCCGGGGTACGCGCCCGAACGTGTTCCGGGCCGGGCCAGGGAACCGCGGGCGTCGGACCCGGCCGGGGCCTCCGCGCCGGAGCCGCCCGCCCCGGGCCCGGCCGGTGGCCCCGGCCGGGGTCACGCCGTTCCCGGCACACCCGACCGGAACGGCACCGTTGTGATCACCGGGGGCACCGGGACGCTCGGCGCGCTGGTGGCCCGGCACCTGCGCGCACGGGGCTTCCGGCACCTGCTGCTGCTCAGCCGCCAGGGCCCCGCGGCGCCCGGCGCCCAACGGTTGCCGGCCGAGCTGGGGCCCGGCGCACGAATCGTCGCGTGCGACGCGGCCGACCGGGACGCCCTCGGCGCGGTCCTGGCCGGCATACCCGCCGCGCACCCGCTGACCGCGGTCGTGCACGCGGCAGGCGTCCTCGACGACGCGACGATGACGACCCTCACCACGCGGCAGCTGCGCACCGTCCTGCGGGCCAAGGCGGACAGCGCCTGGCACCTGCACACGCTCACCCGCGCGGCGCGGCCCGCCGCGTTCGTGCTCTTCTCCTCCGTCGTCGGCACCCTCGGCGCCGAGGGCCAGGCCAACTACGGCGCGGCCAACGCCTTCCTCGACGCGCTGGCGGTGCTGCGGCGCGCCGAAGGGCTGCCCGCCACCTCGGTGGCGTGGGGACTGTGGGAGCGCGAGAGCGCCATGACCCGCGCCATGGGGCACGCGGGCCGTGCCCGCTTCGGGCGCCGTGGCATCGCCCCGCTCACCGACGAGGACGGACTGCGGGTGCTGGACGCCGTGCTGGCCGGCGGCCTTCCCGCGCACGTGATCGGGGCCCGTCTGGACCCGGTGCGGGCGCAGGCACCGGAGCGCCTCGCCGCGGAACCGGCGGACGAGAACTGGCGGGAATGCCTGCGGGACCTGCCCGAGGACCGCCGCCGGGCCACCGCGCTCGCTCTGGTCCGCCGCCTGACGGCCGAGGTCCTGGGGCACGAGGACCCCGCCGCCGTGGAGCCCGGC
The DNA here is from genome assembly GCF_014650735.1 of Streptomyces canarius. Classification (NCBI taxonomy): domain Bacteria; kingdom Bacillati; phylum Actinomycetota; class Actinomycetes; order Kitasatosporales; family Streptomycetaceae; genus Streptomyces; species Streptomyces canarius. Next base: position 20,555 of record NZ_BMVN01000055.1, on the reverse strand, counting down.
CGCGCCTTTCGCGACCTCGGGCTGGACTCGCTCACCGCCACGGAGCTGCGGCGCCGACTCGGCGCGGCGACCGGCCTGCGGCTGCGGACCACGGTGGTGTTCGACCACCCCACCGCCGCCGCTCTGGCCGGCCATCTGGTGTCGGCGGCCCTGTCCGGCCGGGAGTCTCCCCGCCACGGGGCGGCCGACGGGACCGGCGCGTCAGCGGTGGGTCCGGCCGGGCGGGGAGCCGGTGAGCCGATCGCCGTCGTGGCGATGGCCTGCCGCTTCCCGGGCGCGGTGCGCTCGCCGGAGGACCTGTGGCGCGTGGTCACGGACGGCGTCGATACGCTCACGCCCCTGCCCGCGGACCGGGGCTGGCCCCGGACCGCCCTGGCGACCGCGCGCGGCGGTTTCCTGTCCGACGCCGACCGCTTCGACGCCGCCTTCTTCGGCGTCTCGACGCGGGAGGCCCTCGCGATGGACCCGCAGCAGCGGCTGCTGCTGGAGGTCGGCTGGGAGACGCTGGAACGCGCCGGCCTCGTCCCCGCCGACCTGCGGGGCAGCAGGACAGGGGTGTTCACCGGCGTCATGGCCCAGGAGTACGGGCCCCGGCTCGCGGACGCCGGGGAGAGCGGCGGGCACCTGCTGACCGGCACCTCCGCGAGCGTGGCGTCAGGACGGCTCGCCTACACCTTCGGGTTCGAGGGCCCCGCCATCACGGTGGACACCGCCTGCTCCTCCTCCCTGGTCGCCCTGCACCTGGCCGCCCAGTCCCTGCGGTCGGGCGAGTGCGACCTGGCGCTGGCCGGCGGTGCCACCGTCATGGCCACACCCGGCGTGCTCGCCGAGTTCACCCGGCAGGGCGGGCTCGCCCCCGACGGGCGCTGCAAGTCCTTCGCCGACGCCGCCGACGGCACCGGATTCGCCGAGGGCGCGGGCCTGGTGCTGCTGGAACGCCTCAGTGACGCCGTCGCCGCCGGACATCCCGTGCTGGCCGTGATCCGGGGCAGCGCCGTCAACTCCGACGGCGGGGGCAACGGGCTGACCGCCCCGCACGGCGCGGCCCAGGAACGCGTGATCCGGCAGGCCCTGGCCGCGGCCGGGCTCGGACCGCACGAGGTGGACGCCGTCGAGGCACACGGCACCGGCACGGTCCTGGGCGATCCGATCGAGGCGTCCGCCCTGATCTCCGCCTACGGCGGTGACCGCCGCGCGCCGCTGTGGATCGGCTCGGTGAAGTCCGTCCTCGGGCACACCCAGGCCGCCGCGGGTGTGGCCGGTGTCATCAAGACGGTGCAGGCGCTGCGGCACGGCGTGCTGCCGCGCACCCTGCACGTGGACCGGCCCACCGGCAAGGTCGACTGGGACGGCGGCGGGGTCGCGGTCCTCACGGAGTCCCGGCCCTGGCCGAGGTCCTCGGCGCCGCGCCGGGCCGGTGTGTCGGCCTTCGGCATCAGCGGCACCAACGCCCACCTCATCCTGGAGGAACCGCCGGCTCCCGGCGGCTCGGCCGACGCGGTGGCCGGGCGGGCCGCCCCGCACCGCGCCGGAACCGGGAAAGTGGACGAGCGGCCGCTGCCCTGGCTGTTGTCCGCCCGGGACGAGACCGCCCTGCGCGAGCAGGCCGCGCGGCTGGCTCGCCACCTGGCCGCCGCGCCCGGCACACCGCCCGCCGACGTGGCACGCACGCTGGCCGGTCACCGGTCCCGCTTCGCCGTACGGGCCGCGGTGGTCGCCGCCGGCCGCGACCTGCTCGTCGAAGGACTGGAGGCCTTGGCGGCGGGACGTACCACGCCTGCGGTGGTGCGCGCCCCCGCGGCCGAGCCCGGCGGCACGGCCGTCCTGTTCACCGGCCAGGGCAGCCAGCGGCTCGGCATGGGGCGGGAACTGTACGCGGCGTTCCCCGCGTTCGCGGCGGCCTTCGACGAGGTCTGCGATCTCCTCGATCCGGGTCTGGACCGCCCGCTGCGCGAAGTCATGTGGCGGGACGAGGCGGCGCTGAACCGCACCCGGTACACCCAGCCGGCGCTGTTCGCGCTGGAGACGGCCCTGTTCCGGCTGCTGAGCGGTTGGGGGCTGCGGCCCGACCGTCTCATCGGCCACTCCGTCGGCGAGATCGCCGCGGCGCACGCCGCAGGCGTGCTCGGCCTGGCGGACGCCTGCGCGCTGGTGTGCGCCCGCGGCCGTCTGGTGGAGGAGCGCTCGCCGGCCGGTGCCATGCTCGCGGTGTTCGCCGCCGAGCACGAGGTCGTGCCCTTCCTCGCCAGGCGCGCCGTCTGGATCGCCGCCGTCAACGGCGACCGCTCGCTCACGGTTTCCGGGGAGCCGGCGGCCGTCGAGGAACTGGCCGCCGCCCTGGCCGCGGCCGGCGTACGGGCGGTCCGTCTGCCGGGCGACCGGGCCTTCCACTCGCCGTTGCTGAAGGAGGCCGTCGGCGACTTCCACCGGGTGCTGGCCGGCCTGGAGTTCCGGCCGGCCACGGTTCCGGTCGTCTCCACGCTGACCGGCCGCCCGGCCACCGCCGACGAACTGTCCTCGCCCGGTTACTGGACCCGGCAACTGCTCGGCCCGGTGAGGTTCCTGGAGGCGTCCCGCGCCCTCGCCGCCGAGGGCGTGACCGTCCTCATGGAGGCCGGTCCGGACTCCACCCTGAGCCGGATGGTGCCGGACGCCGTCACCGTGCCGCTGCTGGGCGGGACCGGCACCGAGCCGCACCGCCTGGCCTCGGCACTGGCGCGCGCCCACTGCGCCGGCGCGTCCCTGGACTGGGCGGCCGTACTGCCGGGCCGGCTCACGGATCTGCCGACGTACCCCTTCGGGGGTACCCGCTTCTGGCTGACGGACGGAGCGGCGGGGCCCGACGTCGCCGAGGACCGGCCGGCCCCGCTCCATCGGGAACGGCCGGAGACGCACGCAGACCCGCGACCCGCCGGTACGGCCACGGGGCACGCCGATGCGCCCGGCACACGCCCTGAGCTCTCCGATGCGCCCGGAACGCACCCCGGGCTGTCGGCCACGCCCCGCACGAGTCCCGGAAAACCCGGCGGGCGTCCTGATTCGCCCGTCACGGCCTCCACCCCGTGCACGGCCGCACCCGGTACACCCGGTCCCGCCCGCTACCACGTCGTCTGGCACCGTCGGACCGCCGGACCGGCGGGGGTCCCCGCGGACACCGGTCCCTCGGACACCGGTGAAGACACCACGCGGACGGCCGTCCGCGGCCACTGGGCCCTGCTCGTACCGGACGGGACGGAGGGAAGGACCCCATCGGCGGACCCGTCGGCCGAATCCCCGGCCGCGGACCTGGCCCCGGCTCTGTCCGAGGCGCTCGCGGACGCCGGCGCGCGGATCACCCGGCTCACCGTCACGGGGCACACGGAGCGGGCCGGGCTGGCCGCGCGATTGCGCGAGGCCGGGCCGCTGGACGGTGTACTGTCCTTGCTCGCCCTGGACGCGCGGGCCCATCCGGTACTCCCGGATCTGCGCGCGGGTACGGCCGCTACCCTCCTGCTGCTGGGAGCGGCCGGTGACGCCGCGCCCGGGACACCGTTGTGGCTGCTCACCCGCGGCGCCGTCGGCACGGGCGGGGACCCGGTGACCTCTCCGGCGCAGGCGGCGGTGTGGGGGCTGGTGCGAGCCGCGGCGCTGGAGGATCGGGCCCGGCGCCACGTGCTGGTCGACCTGCCGGCCGTGACCGACCGCGCGACCGTCGGCCGGCTGGTGCGGGTGCTGGACCACGCCGGCCCGGAGGAGGCGCTGGCCCTGCGCGCGGACGGTCTCCACGTACGCCGGCTCGCCGTCGCACCACCACCCGCCGCGGTCCGCGGCTGGCGGCCGCGCGGCACCGCGTTGGTGACCGGCGGAGCGGGGGCGCTCGGCGGTCGCACCGCCGAGTGGCTGGTCCGCCACGGCACCCGGCATGTCGTCCTGCTCAGCCGCCGTGGTCCGGGCGCCCCCGGCGCCACGGAGCTGACCCGGCGGTTGCTCTCCGCCGGTGCCACGGTCTCCCATGTCGCCTGCGACGTGAGCGACCGCGCGGCTCTCACCGCGGCGTGGGAGCGGGCCGAGGCGGAACACGGCCCGATCCGCACCGTGGTGCACGCCGCCGGGGTGGACCACCGGGCCCCGGTGGCCGGCACCGGCGCCAGTGAGCTGGCGGCGGCGCTGGCGGCCAAGGCGACCGGGGCCGTTCTGCTGGACGAACTCGCCGGTGACGCCGTGGACGCGTTCGTCGTCTTCTCGTCGGCCGCCGGGGTGTGGGGCGGGGTGGAACAGGGCGCCTACGCGGCTGCCAACGCCTGCGCCGACGCCGTGGCCGAGCGTCGGTTCCAGCGTGGTCTTCCCGCCACCTCGGTGGCCTGGGGCCCCTGGTCCGGCGGCGGCATGGCGCGGGAGGAGCGGCTGGCCGACCGGCTGCTGCGCGGCGGCCTGCGCCTCCTCGCACCGGACGCGGCCCTCGCGGCGATGCGGGAGGCCGTCGAGGACGGGCGGCCCACCGTGACCGTGGCCGATGTCGACTGGCCCCGCTTCGCCGCCGTCCTGCGGGCGGCCGGGCCCCGGCCGTTGCTGGACCTGGTCGTGCCGTCGGCCGCCGTCCGCGACGGCCGGCGGCCGACGGGGCCGCTCCCGCGGCGAACGGCAAAGACACCGGCACGCATGCGTGATCTGGTCGTCGCACAAGTCGCGGCGGTCACCGGCCATCCGGTGGCCGGGATCGATCCGGCCCTCCCGTTCCACGCGCTGGGTGTGGACTCGCTCCTCGCCGTCGACCTGCGTGACCGGCTGACCGCCGAGACCGGCGCACCCCTGCCGGCCACGCTGGTCTACGACCACCCCACCCCGGACGCCGTCGCCCGCCTGCTGGCGGACGCGCCTGCGCCCACGCGCTCCGACGGGTACGCCGCCGGGGAGGGGGGCGCTCCGGCGGACCACGACACCGACGCGTGCCGCACGACGTCCGCCACCGGCCTCACGGAAGACACGGAAGGCGCGAAGGACACCGACGGCGCACGAGCCGGGAACGACGCCCCGAGTACGACCGGCTCCCCCACGGCGACCGGCATCCCCGCCACGGACGGCACCCCGGCGCACGAGGAGCGGACGAGGACCGGCGCCCTGACGGCGGGCGGCGGCCGGGCAGCGGACGAGGACCCGGCCGGGGACCACGGCCGCGGCGGAGCGGACGGCCGTGTACGGGACACCTGCCGCACCGACGCCGAGGACCGCGTCGAGGCGGAGGACAGCGGAACCGGCGGCCACCGTGACACCGCCGGCGCGGGCGATGGCGGCGTGGAGCCCATCGCGATCGTCGGCATGGCCTGTCGTCTACCGGGCGGCGCGCACTCGCCGGACGAGTTGTGGCAGTTGCTGGCGCGGGGCGAGGACGTCATCGGGCCCTTCCCCACCGACCGCGGCTGGGACCTCGCCGCCCTCCACTCCCCCGTCGCCCCGCTCGGCGCGGACGCCGGCGTGCCGGCACCCGGGCGCAGCTACGTACGCGAGGGTGGCTTCCTGGCGGACGCGGCGGGCTTCGACGCGGAGTTCTTCGGGATCACCCCGCGCGAGGCACGGGCGATGGACCCGCAACAGCGGATCCTCCTGGAAGTCGCCTGGGAGGCCCTGGAGCACGGCGGGATCGACCCGGCGGCCCTGCGCGGCACATCGACGGGTGTCTTCGTCGGCGCCTGGACGCAGGACTACGACGCGGAAGGAGCCGTATCCGGCACTTCGGGCCACCACGTCACCGGCACCGCCTCCAGTGTCGTCTCCGGACGGGTGGCGTACACGCTCGGACTGCACGGGCCGGCCCTCACCGTCGACACCGCCTGTTCTTCCTCGCTGGTCGCCGTCCACCTGGCGAGCCAGGCCCTGCGCGCGCGGGAATGCTCGTTGGCCCTGGCCGGCGGGGTCACCGTGATGGCGGGGCCGGGCCCCTTCCAGGAGTTCAGCCGGCAGCGCGGACTCGCACCGGACGGCCGGTGCAAGCCGTTCGCGGCCGCCGCCGACGGCACCGGGTGGAGCGAGGGCGCCGGGCTCCTCGTCCTCGAACGGCTGTCGGACGCCGTGCGCGCCGGACACCGGGTACTGGCCCTGCTGCGCGGCAGCGCCGTCAACTCCGACGGCGCCAGCAACGGCCTGACCGCGCCCAACGGGCCCGCTCAGGAGCGGGTCGTCCGTCAGGCCCTGGCCATGGCCGCGCTCGTCCCCGGGGATGTCGACGCCGTCGAGGCGCACGGCACCGGGACCACACTCGGGGACCCCGTCGAGGCCCGCGCCCTGCACGCGGTCTACGGCGAACGTCACCCGGGCGGCGAGCCGCTGCTCATCGGCTCGGCCAAGTCCAACCTGGGCCACACCCAGGCCGCCGCCGGCGTGACCGGGATCATCAAGATGGTGCAGGCCATGCGGAACGGCGTACTGCCGCGCACCCTGCACGTGGACCGGCCCACGCCGTACGTCGACTGGGACGAGCGGCGGGTACGGCTGCTGACCGCGACGACGCCGTGGCCGCAGACCGGGCGGCCCCGCCGGGCCGGTGTGTCGGCGTTCGGGCTCAGCGGCACCAACGCCCACGTCGTCCTCGAACAAGCCCCGGTACACACATCGGGACCCGTACCGGCCGTCGCGCCGGGCGCGCTCGTCGTGTGGCCGCTTTCCGCCCGTTCCGACGCGGCGCTGCGCGTGGCGGCCCGGGCCCTGGCCGCGCGGGAGCCGGCCCCGCCGGCCGCGGTCGCGCACGCGCTCGCCACCACCCGGCACGTGTTCGAGGAGCGGGCGGCCGTGGTCGCGCGCACCCCCGAGGAGTTCACGGCGGCGCTGGAGCGCTTGGCGGACGGGGCCGACGACCCCCGCCTGGTGCGTGGGCGGGCGCGGGGCCGGCAGCGCCTCGGACTGCTGCTGCCCGGTGAGTCGCACCGGCCGGACGCCGGCCGTGAACTCGCGAGGGCGCACCCGGTGTTCGCGGCGGCGTGGCGGGAGGAGGCCGGTCGCCTGGGGCTGCCCCCCGACGCGTCGGCGGGCGGGGACCCCGCCGCCCGGGCCTTCGCGTTCGCCGTGGCGCTCGCCCGGACGCTCGCCCGGCACGGCGTGCGCCCCTCCTTCGTCGGGGGCCGCGGGCCGGGACGCGTCGCCGCCGCCCGGCTGGCGGGAGTGCTGACCCCCGAGGGCGCCGCCGCCCTGGTCACCGCCGGCGACCGGATCGCCGAGGTGGTGGCGGGGCTGGAGTTCCGGCCGCCCGGGCTGCCGGTGGTGTCGGAGGTGACCGGTGAGGAGGTGGGGCCGCACGTCCTGCGCTCGGCCACGTACTGGACAGCGCGGGAACCGCGTGCCCCGCACGCCCCGGCGGACTCGCCCGCGCTGCTGCTGGGCGAGGGGCCATGGACTTCCGTGGCACGCGCGGACGGCGGGGCCGGCGAGCAGGGCCGGGTCGTCCTGGTCCGGCCCGGCCGGACGGAACCGGACGCGCTGGCGTGGGCCCTCGCCGAGGCCTACGCGGCCGGGGTCGCGGTGGCCTGGTACCCCGGCTACGGACCCTCCGCGCGGGAGCTGCCCCTCTACCCGTTCCAGCACACCCGGTTCTGGGCCGGGGACGCCACGGCGCCGGCCGGGCATCCGCTGCTGGAGTCGTCGTACACACAGGAGGACGGCACGGTGGTGCACACCGGCCGTGTGTCCGTCACCGCCCAGCCGTGGATCGCCGACCACCAGGTGCTGGGGCGGACCGTGGTGCCGGGCACCACCTGGCTGGAACTGTGCGCCTGGGCGGGAGGCCGGGCCGGCTGCCCGCACGTCGCCGAGCTGACCCATCACGCACCACTGGTCCTCGCCGGGGACGCCTATGCGCGCATCGAACTGCGGCTGGGCCCGGAGAGCTCCGGCAGCCGGGCGGTGACCCTGGTGCACCACGGGGACAGCCCCGCCGGGGCGACCGTGCTGGCGCGGGGCGCGCTCACCACCGGCTCCGGCACCGCCTGGGCCCCCTGGACCGGAGCGCAGGCGTGGCCGCCACCGGGCGCGGTCGAGGTCCCGGCCGACGCCTTCTACGACGCTCACGCCGCCCTGGGCGCTTATCGCTGGGGGCCCTCTTTCCGTTCACTGGTCCGCTGCTGGCGCCGCGGGGAGGAACTGTTCGCGGAGCTTCGCGCCCAGCCCGGCGTGTACGGGGCCGCGACCGGGGTCCACCCGGTGCTGCTGGACGGGGCGCTGCACGCCCTCGGGCTCGACGGCGTCCCGGAACGGCTGACACCGCTGCTGGGCGGTTCCGGGCCCGAGGCGCGGCTGCTGCCGCACATCCCGTTCGTGTGGCGCGGGTTCACGATCCACCGGCCGGCGTCCGGCGTCCTGCGCGTGGCCTTGCGCCCCCATGACGGCGGGGAGATGAGCGTGGACATCGCCGACGGCCGGGGGGAGCCGGTCGCGTCCGTGGAGGCGCTGCTCCTCCTGCCGATCTCCCGGGATCGCCTCCTGTCCCGGTCCGCCGGCGGCGTGACGCACGGCTCGGTCGCGCCCTCGCCGCCGCCCTCCGGATCGCACCTCCCGGCACGCCCCGACGAAGACGCACGGCACGATCCGGCCGTACCCTCACCACGATCCGCTCCGTCCGCGCGCACCCGAGGGGTGCCGCACGACCCGGCCGGACCCTCGCCGCGGCCGCCCGTCGACGGCCTGCTGCACCGGCCGGGCTGGGTGCCGCTCCCGCGCCCCGCGGCGGGCGTTCCCGAGCCGGTCACCGTGTGCGGCCCCGACCCCGCACGGGCACTGGGCGCTGTGCCAGCCGGTCCCGGGGCCGTGGTGGTGGAGCTGCCGGTTCCCGAGGGCCCCGGTCCGCGGGCCGTGCACTCCGTGACCCGTACGGCGCTGGAGATCGTACGGATCTGGCTGGCGCGGCCGGAGCCCGACGACGCCCATCTGGTGGTCGTCACGCGGGGCGCGGTGGCCGTGCCTCCGGCCGGGACGGCGGACCCGGCGCACGCCGCCTGCTGGGGGCTGCTCGCCTCGGTCCAGTCCGAGCATCCGGGCAGGTTCACGGTGGTGGACGTGGATGGCACCGAGGTGTCCCGGGCGGTGCTGCCGGCCGCGGTGGCGGACTCGCGTGCGGTGGGCCGGTCCCGGCTGGCACTGCGCGCCGGGGCCGTCTTCGGAGAGGCCGTGGTGCCGCTTCCCGCGCCGGCGCTCCCCGTCGTGCCTTCCCTGGATCCGGACGGGACGGTCCTGATCACCGGGGGCGACGGTGCGCTCGCCGCGGTGTTCGCCCGGCACTTGGTCACCGCCCACGGCGCCCGGCACCTGCTGCTGGCCGGCCGGCGCGGCGCGGACCCCCGCGGACTGGTGGCCGAGCTCGGCGCGCTCGGTGCCCGGGTCACCGTGGCGGTCTGCGACGTCACGGACCCGGACGCACTGGCCCGGCTGGTCGCGGGTGTACCGGCGTACCGTCCGCTGACGGCGGTGCTGCACACCGCGGGGACGCTCGGCGACGCGGTCGTCACGGCGCTGAGCCCGGAGCGGCTGACCCGGGTACTGCGTCCCAAGGTCGATGCCGCGTGGACGCTGCACGAGCTGACGCGGGACCGGCCGCCGGCGATGTTCGTGCTGTTCTCCTCTGCGGCGGGCATCCTGGGAACCGCCGGGCAGGCCGCCTACGCCGCCGCCAACCGGTCACTGGACGCGTTGGCCCGGCACCGGCGTTCCCTCGGGCTGCCGGCGGTATCGCTGGCGTGGGGGCTGTGGGAACCGGTGGCAGGCATGGGGGCCGCGCTGGGCGACGCGGACCTGGCCCGCATCCGGCGCGGCGGCATGTTGCCCATCACCGCCGAAGAGGGCGTGGTGCTCTTCGACGCGGCGCTGGCGGCCGGGGACCCGGTCCTGTTGCCGGGTCGGCTGACCGGTGACCGGCGGCCATCCACCGTCACCGCCCCGGAGACGGGAGCGCGCGAGAACGCCCGGGCGGAACCGCGTCGGGGAGCGGAACTGCTGGATCTGGTCCTGGACGCGGTCGCGGAGATCACCGGTCACCGCCGGGGCTTCCTCGACCCCGGCCGGCAGTTCCACGCCCTGGGACTGGACTCGCTGATGACGGTCGAGCTGCGCAACCGGCTGTCCGGGGCGACGGGTCTGTCCCTGCCGGCCGCACTCGCGTTCAGCCACCCCACACCGGCGGCGGTCGCCGGCCATCTGGAGCGGTTGCTGGCACCCGGCCAGGAGCCGGAACCGTCCGGTCACGGAGGGGGCGGCCACTCGGAAGCACGGCCGTCCAGCGGGGAGGACGACGCCGATCTGGCGGAGTTGACCGCGGACGAACTGGTCGTCCTGGCGTTGAGCGAGTCCTACGACGACCTGTGACGGCTTCCGCGATGCGGGCCGGCCGGGTCATGGCCCGGCCGGCCCGCGGTCACGTCGTCTCAGGCGTGTTCGGGCTGTTCGACGACCTCGGCGATCGCCGCGATCGGGTCGTACTGCGCCATCTCCGCCTGGAGGGCGCTCGCCTGGCTGCGGAAGTTCGGCTCGTTCAGCACGGTTCCCACCGCCGTGCGCAGGGTCTCCTCGTCCGGAGCGTCGGTGCGCAGGTTGACGCCGGCGCCGGCCCATTCGACCCGGGCGGCCACCTCCGGCTTGTCCTCGGTGGTACCGGCCACGACGAGGGGGACGCCGTGGCGCAGGGCGGTGTGCACGCCGCCGTAGCCGCCGTTGGTGACGAGCACGTCGCTGAGCGGGAGCAGCCGGTCGAAGGGGATGTATCCCCCGAGCAGGACGTTGGCGGGCAGCTCGCCGAGCGCGGCCCGTACCGCCTCGGGACCGCCGGGGCGGGCAGTGGCGGCCACGACGGTCACGTCGAGGTCGGCCAGCGCCCGCAGGGTGGGCAGCAGCAGGGGCGAGAAGTCCGCGTTGTCCACGGTTCCCTGGGTGACGGTGACCACCGGACCGTTCCGCTGGACCAGGTCGTCCCACCATTCGGGCAGTTCCGCGTCCGTACCGGGCTCGGACGGGAGCACCCCGACGAACCGGAGGGAGGCCGGGGCGTCGCTGCGCGGGTACTCGAAACCGGGCACGGTCAGCTGGAGGAAGTGGTCCGCCGCCGCGGCCGACTCGCTGAAGAGCGACCGGGTGAGTGCCACCCCGAGTCCGGCCAGCACCTTGCCCACATGGCCTTCCGCGTCCGCGAACACCTCGCGCGCCTGGGCGTACATCGCCTCGTTGCGCGCCCGGCCTTCCGCTCCCGGCAGGGGCGGCACGCCGAAGCCGAACGGCGCGGTGTCGACGCTGTCGACCGGGACGGGGGAGATGCCCATGGTCACCGTGGTGGGCCGGTCCCTGCGGGGGGTGCCCATCGAGAGCGGCAGGGATCCGAAGAACAGGAGGTCACTGATGACGGTGGAGGCGGGGAACTCGGCCAGGAGTGACTGGAGCGCGGAGAACTGGTCCGGGATCGCGTCACCGAAGAGGTTCTTGATGTCGAAGATCAGCCGGCCGGGCCCCTGGGCCGCCGCCCGGCCCGGGAACTGCACATCGAGTGCGCGGTCGTCGTAGTCCGCCTGCCCCGGGAGGGGAACGAACGCGGCGCCGGCAGCGCGCACCCGGTCCGCGTACCGGGTGCTGGTGAGGAAGCGGACCTCGTGTCCACGCCGCACCAGGCCCTGGGCGACGGCGAGCATGGGAGTGACATGTCCGTGCAGAGGAGTCGACGCCACGATGACTTTGGCCATCCGTGCAGTCCTGACCTTTCAGTCGGTGAAGGGCCGGGGCATGACCCGTGATGGTGAGAACAAGTAGGTGCGGCTGATGTCAGCCTAGTTGATGATGGAGCAGGTCATTTGTTCAGCTGCCCGGGACACTGTCCTCCCCAAGGCCGCATACGCTGATGCCATGACTGAGTTACACACATCTTCCGGTCGCCAACTCGTACGCCTGGATGCCGTCTTCAAGGCGAACGCCCAGGCCGAGTACGCCCGTCTGCGCGCGGCGGGTCCCGTGCACCGGGCACTGCTCCCCTCGGGCATCGAAGGCTGGCTCGTCGTCGGCTACGACGAGGCGCGCGCGGCTCTCACCCACCCCGCGCTGCTCAAGGATCCGGTACCCGCCGCAGAGGCGCTCACGGCCGCCGGATACATCCTCAACCAGCCGGGTGTCGGACTCGGCGGTCAGATGCTGGAGGCCGATCCCCCGGAGCACACCCGGCTGCGCCGCCTGGTCTCCGCCGCGTTCACCCCGAGGCGCACGGCCGCTCTGGCGCCGCGCGTCGAGCAGATCGCGCACGAGCTGATCGACGCGCTGCCGCCGTCCGGGGAGACGGACCTGATCGACTCGTTCACGGCGCCCCTGCCGGTCACGGTGATCGCGGAACTCCTCGGCATCCCCACGGCCGATCGCGCCGATTTCCGTGCCTGGAGCAGCAAGGCACTGGAGGTGGGCACGGACGGACACCGGGAGGCGGTGGCCGGTCTGCACCGGCTGCTGGGCCGACTCATCGCGGACAAGCGCCGGGAGCCGGCGGACGACCTGCTGTCCGCGCTGGTCGCCGCGCGTGACGAGGAAGACGGGCGGCTGTCCGAGGAGGAGCTGGTGGGCACCGCCCTGCTGCTGGTCGTCGCGGGGCACGAGACCACCGTCAATCTGCTCGGCAACGGCGTCGTGGCGCTCCTGCGCCACCCCGGCCAGCTGCGGCTGCTGCGCGAGCGGCCCGATCTGCTGCCCGGCGCGGTGGAGGAACTGCTCCGGTACGACACGTCCGTGGAACTGACCACGCACCGGTTCGCCGCGCAGGACCTCGTGCTCGCCGGCGTCCCGATTCCGCGGGGCGACGTCGTCGTCGTGTCCCTGGTGTCCGCGAGCCGGGACGCTCCCCTGCCGGACGGCGCGGACCCGGCCGCTCTGGACGTCACGCGCCCGTCCGTCCGCCATCTCTCCTTCGGGCACGGCATCCACCACTGCCTGGGCGCGCCGCTCGCCCGCCTGGAGATCCAGATCGCGCTGCGGACGCTTCTGCACCGCTTCACCCGCCTTGAACCCACGACGCCCCTGGAGTCGCTGGGCTGGATCCCGGCGGGGATGATGCGCGGTCCGGTGAGCCTGCCGGTGCGCTACGAAACCGGCTGACCTGTCGGTCTGTGCCACGACGGCGCGCGCGGCGTCCGGCGCGGTGCACACCGGGCGGCGCCGGCGCACGGAGACCGCCACCGCGCTGTGACACGATCCACCGCCCCCGGGCTGCGCGTCACCGGCCGGCCGGGGGGCGGTCGCCGGCCGTACACCGTCAGTCCGCGTGGATCGGCGGACAGGCGAGCCCGGCGAACCCAGTCGCACGGGCGCCGACCCCGACCGGTCACGCCGAGCCGAGCCGGGCCCGGCGCCGCGGCCAGCGCCGCACCGCGACGGACCGGCCAGGTGCGGTCACCCTCTTCTCCCGTTGGCTCTCGCGTACCGCCGATGACTCCGGAACCGGTCTCATCGAGGGGTTCACGCGGGGGACCGTACGGCGGTGGGCGCCCGGCCCCCGGGCAACCGCGTGGCAGCCGGCACCGCCGTGACGCGGAGCGTTCCCGGGCGCACGACAGTCACCGCACCGTCGGATGACAGATGCGCCCGGTGGCGCGCGAGCGGAGAGTCGGGAAGGGGCGCAACAGGTGCCGTGGATCACCGACGGCCCGTAACGCCCGGGTTTCACAGGAGGGGAGAACCTCCGTACGGGGCACGGCCCGCTGGTGCTGGTGCACGGCACCTTCTACCGCGCCTCCGCCGCACTCGGTCGTCGCGGCCGGTCCCGCCGTCCGCGACACGGCCTTCTCCGACGCCTACAGTCCCTGGACCGTCCGACGTCGATACGCGCCCGGTGCCGTTCAGGTGAGCGATCACCACGCGAACGGCACGGTCACCGACGTCCTCACCGCGCCCGCAGCGGATGCAACCCGGTGGCACCGTCCGAGCCCGGGAAAGGACACGCATCCGCGTGTTCACTCCTGCGACCAATTCCGCGTATTCACCGTCGGCCGTGACAGCCTCTGCAATACACCGGAAATTTTTCTTTCGGGTGCGACCCGCGCGCGAAATCAACCGCTTGAAGCACGGAAAGGCGGCAGGACCGGGTTAACGAAGCAACGTAGTACACTGCTGTGGAAAAGTTACTGGCTGTGTCGTGTAGCTCCGGCAGGACCCGCCCAGGACCGTCCACCCGCTCATCCATCGGTTTAGTTTCTGGGGCGTTTCCCATGGAGGTGCCGGCGATGCGGTTTCCCGCCGACGCACTGTTCGGCCGTGAGAACGAGACGGCCTTCCTGCAAGACCGTATCGACGGCCTGTCCCGACAAGGGGGCGCCGTTCTCGTGCACGGCGAACCCGGAATCGGGAAGACCGCGCTCCTGGAGGAGGCGGCACGGCACGGCACACAGGGCCGGCACCGCGTGCTGACCACGGTCGGCGTGGAGTCGGAGACGCTGCTGCCGTTCTCCGGACTGCACCAGCTCATCTTCCCGTTCCGGTCCCTGATCGGCGATCTGCCGAACAACGAGCGGGACGCGCTCCAGGCGGCGCTCGGCATCACGGACGCACCCGTCCACGACGTGTTCCTGGTGGCGCTCGCCGCCCTGAATCTGCTGGCACGGGCCGCGGCCGACACACCGTTGCTGCTCGTCGTGGACGACGTCCACTGGCTCGACGGGGCCAGCGCCGAGGTCCTCTCCTTCCTCTCCCGGCGCCTGGAATCGGAGCCCATCCTGCTGATGGCCGCCATGCGGGACGGCTATCCCTCGCATCTGACCCGCGCCGACATCCCCGGCCTGGCAGTGGGGCCGCTGTCCGCAGAGGCGTCCGCCCTCCTTCTGGACGAGCGGGCGCCCGGCCTGGCCCGCGTGGCCCGCCAGCAGCTGCTGAAGGAAGCGGCCGGCAACCCGCTCGCGCTGACCGAGCTGGCGACCGACGCCCCGGGGCACGAGACCATCTCCCCCGACGCTCCGTGGACCCCGATGTCTCGGCGGCTCCAGGACGCGTTCACCGCTCGGCTGCGCACCCTGCCGGACACGACCCGCCGCATCCTGCTCACGGCCGCCTGCGACGACAGCCCGTCGCTCACCGAGATCCTGAGCGTCGCCTCTCCGCGTCCCGCTGCCGCGGTGACGGCCGCGGACCTGGCTCCCGCCGTCTCGGCCCGGCTGGTCGAGACGGCCGGGGACACGGTGCGCTTCCGGCACCCGCTGATGCGCTCGGCGATCCGGCAGGCGGCCCCCGCGGCCCTCCGCCGGGAGGTCCACGCGGCCCTGGCACGCTGCCTGCCACCCGGATCCGACCGCCGGACCTGGCACGAGGCGGCGGCCACGGTCCGGCCCGACGCGCGGCTTGCGGACCGGCTGGAGGCCGCCGCCGACCGCGCCTACCGCCGGGGCGGTGCCGCCGACTCCGTGTTCGCCCTGGAACAGGCCGCACGCCTCAGCGACGAGGCCAGTCAGCGGATCGAACGGCTGCTCAAGGCCGCCGACCAGGCCGTGGACACCGGCCAGCAGCACCTGCTGACCCGGCTGCTGGACGCGGCGACCCCGTGGGCCACCACCCCGCAGCAGCGGGCCCGCATCCAGTGGATCAAGGGTGGCCTGGAGGACGGCATGCGGGACGCCTCCGAGGGCACCGCCCTGCTGACCCGGTTGGTGCGGACCGTCATGGCCCAGGACGACCACGACCTCGCCGTACGGATCCTGTGGAGCGCCGCGCTGCGCTGCTTCTGGTCCGAACCCGGCGACGCGGCCCGCCGTGACATCGTCGCCCTCGCCGACGCGCTGCCCTTCCCCGACGACGATCCCCGCATCCTGGCGATCCTCGCCTATGCCCAGCCGGTGACCAGCGGGAGCCGGGTCCTGACGCATCTGCGGCGGGCGGCCGGGCGGACGGCGGGCGACGCCCAGGCGGACCGGCTGGTCGGGAGCGCGGCCGTGCTGGTCGGCGACTTCGAGCTGGCGGAGGAACTGTCCGAGGTCTCCGTGCCCGGACTGCGCGCGCAGGGCCGGCTTGGCCTGCTCGCCCGGGCCCTGGGCGCTCAGGCCTGGAGCGGCGCCCAGTTGGCACGCCTGTCCTCCACCATCCCCGTCGCCGAGGAGGCCAGCCGGCTGGCCCGGGAAACAGGACAAACGTTTCTGCATGGCATCAACGTCGCCACCGAGGCCCGTACGGCCGCGCTCCAGGGGCGGCATGACAGCGCCATGGAGCTGGCGGCCCAGGCCGAGCGGATCGGATTGCCCGTCGCCGCCCGGCCGGTACTGGCGACCGCCCAGATCGCCCGGGGACTGGCCGCCATGGGAGCGGGCCGCCACGAAGAGGCGTACGCCCATCTGCTGCGCATGCACGACCCGACCGACCCGGCCCACCAGCCGGCCCTGCGCTGCTACGCCCTCATCGAGCTGGTGGACGCCGCTGTCCACAGCGGTGACACCCGGCGCGCCCGGTCGGTGATCGCGGAGATGGAGACGGCCGCCTCGCGCAGCACGTCGCCTGCCCTGCGCAGCGGCCTGTGCTACGCCCGCGCGGTCCTCGCCGACGACAACGGCGCGGAGGCGCTGTTCGAACGGGCACTGGCCGACGGCGGGTGCGCCTGGCCCTTCGACCGGGCCCGAGTTCAGCTCGCCTACGGCCAGTGGCTGCGCCGCCAGCGTCGCGTGACGGACGCCCGGGTCCAGCTGCGGGCCGCCCGCGAGGCCTTCGACGCGCTGGGCACCGCCCCGTGGGGCGACCGCGCCCGCCGGGAGCTGCTCGCCTCCGGTGAGACCAGCCGGCGTCGCGAGCCCGACGCCCGGGACCGGCTGACCCCGCAGGAACTCCAGATCGCGCAGATGGCCGCCGAGGGACTGACGAACCGGGAGATCGGGCAGCGCCTGTACCTCTCCCACCGCACGGTGAGTACCCATCTGCACCGGGTGTTCCCGAAGCTGGGCATCTCGTCGCGCGCCGAACTGGCGTCGGTCTTCCCGCCCGTCCGGTGACGGCCCGGCGCGGGAAGGCCCGCCATCACTGGACGGCAGACCCGGCTCCGGCACTCCACCGGTGCCCCGCGCAGGCCCTGACCAGACTCGACCGAGCAGGTAACAGGTAGGGGAGCGAGCACGGTGACATTCATCGGGCGTGAGGGGCCCATCGCCACCTTGCGGGACGTCATCGACCGGGGACTTGCCGGATCCGGCGGAGCCCTGCTGGTGACCGGCGAGCCGGGAATCGGCAAGACTGCCCTGCTGCACCATGTCCTGGGTTCGCTGGAGGAGGACGGGCCGCAGGTCCTGACCGCCGTCGCCACGGAACCGGGCTCCCGCCACCCGTTCGCCGCGCTCGCCGAACTGCTGCGGCCGGTCCGCGTCTTCGACGGCCGGCTGCCTCCGGGCCAGCGCGAGGTGCTGAGGGTCTGCCTGGACACGCGCACGGCACCCGACGCCGGCCCCTTCCAGGTGGCGTCGGCCACGCTCAACCTGCTCGCCGAGGCGGCGGCACGACGCCCGGTACTCCAGGTGATCGAGAACATGCACTGGCTGGACGCGGCCACCGCCGCCGTCGTGACCTTCGCGGCCCGCCGGCTCTCGTCCGAGCCCATCGTGCTGCTGGCCACGCTGCGCGAGGGCTTCCGTTCCCCGGCGGACACCACGGGCCTGCCGGTGCTGCCGCTGGATCCGCTCGGCGCCGCCGAGGCCGCGGCTCTCGTCGACGCCCGGGCACCCGGCCTCTCCCCCGTCCTGCGGGCACGCGTCCTGGCGGAGGGCGACGGCAATCCGCTCGTGCTGGTCAAGCTGGCCCGCGTCGCCCGTGAGGCGTACGGCGAAGCGACGACGACCGCGTCGCCCCCGCCCGTGCCCCGGGTGGAGAGCGCCTTCCGCGCCAGGCTGGCCGGCCTGCCGCCGCTCACCCGGCTGCTGCTGCTGATCGCGGCGGTTCACCAGGGCAGCGGCGTCACGGCTGTGGTGGAGGCCGCACAGGTGATCGCCGGCGAGTCCGTCCATCCCGACGATCTCGCTCCGGCCGTGCGCGGGCGCCTGATCACGGTCCACGGGGGCGAGTTGCGGTTCCGGCACTCGGTCATCCGCGAGGCGGTGCTGTCCGGGGCGAGCCCCGAGGAACACCGCCGCGTACGTGCCGCCGTCGACCGTACGCCGTCCAGGCCCGGGCCTGCCCGCGAGCCGGTCCCGGCCGCCGGGCCGGGCCCGGACGACGACGCGGACGCCGCCCTCGAAGCGGCGGCCGAGCACACGGAACGCGGCGGTGTCCTGGCCGCGGTCGCAGCGCTGGACGACGCCGCGCAGCTCACCGACTGCCCGGAGCGCCGTGCCGAGCTGCTCCTGCGCGCGGCCGACCTCGCGGTGGAGGCCGGGCGGCGCGACGAGGTGGCCCGGCTTGTGGACCGCGCGGATGCCGGTCCGTTGTCCGCGCGGCAGCGGGCCCTGGCCGCGTGGACGGCGGCCCGTTTCCACCACGACCTGCCCGAGGGCACCGACGTCGTCACGCTGACCGAGCTGGCCGAGGACGTGGCCGCCGACGGGGACGGCGCACTCGCCCTGCGCATCCTGTGGACGGCGGCACTGCACTGTGTGTGGGAGGACGGCGGTCACACGGCCGCCGGACGCGTGGCCGCCCTCGCCGAACGCCTGGAACCGGCCGACGAGCCGCTGGCACTGGCCGTCATGGCCTGCGCGGCGCCGTTGGAGCACGGCGCGCGCGTCCTCGCCCGGCTCCGCCACTGGGCCGCGCACCCCAGCGGGGACGCGGTGACCGACCAGACGCTGGGTACGGCCGCCGTCCTGGTCGGCGCCTTCGAGCTGGCCGCGAGCTTCTCCGCCGCCGCCCTGAACGGCCTGCGGGCCCAGGGCCGGTTCGGTCTACTGGCCAAGGCGCTGACGGTCCGGGCGTGGAGCGCCGCGCTGCTGTGCGACCTGACGGTGGCCGTCCCGTCGGCCGACGCGGCGCTCCAGCTGGCCACGGAGACCTCCCAGCCGGTGCTGCGGGCGACGATCCGCGCCACCCAGGCGCTGATCGCCGCGCTGGGCGGGCGGTTCGCGGAGGTGGAGGAACTGGCCACGGAGGCGATCGGTCTCGGCGGCGCGTACCGCACCCGCCCCGTCCTGGCGACCGCCCACCTGGCGCTCGCGCAGGTCGCCGCCGCGCAGGACTGCCTGGACGGTGCTTTGGACCGGCTCCGGCAGCCGCACGATCCGGCGTCGCCGGCGTTCCACCCCTCCGCGCTGCACTACGGGCTGATGGACCTGGTGGACGTGGCGCTGCGCGCGCACCGTGCGGAGGAGGTCCGCGGGATCGTCGGCCGCGCGGAGGAGGTCGCGGCCGTCCATCCGTCGCCGGCGCTGCACATCGGAGTGCGCTTCGCGCGCGCGGTCCTCGCCGACGACGCCGACGCGGAACGCCTGTTCTCCGAGGCACTGGCCGCCGACCTGACGCGCTGGCCCTTCGCCCGCGCCCGGACGCAACTGGCCTACGGCGAGTGGTTGCGCCGCAGACGCCGCGACGCCCTCGCGCGCACCCCGCTGCGGGCCGCCCGGGACGCTTTCGACGCTCTGGGCGCTGTCACGTTCGCCGAGCGGGCCCGCCGCGAACTGCGCGCTTCCGGCGAAGCGAGCGCCAAGGGGGTGCCCGACGCGCGGGAGCTGCTGAGCCCGCAGGAACTGGAGATCGCCCTGATGGTGGCCGAAGGGCTCACCAACCGGGAGATCGGCGAGCGTCTCTACGTCTCCCACCGGACGGTCAGCAGCCACCTGCACCGCATCTTCCCGAAGCTGGGCGTCACCTCCCGCACGGCTTTGGGCCGCCTCCTGCGCTCCTCACCCTGAAACCCGTGCCGGCCGGCTCCCGGAACAGTGTCCGTACCGCCGCACCCTCACCGCCGCGACCGCAGCCAACGCCGTGCCGCGGGCAGGATCACCTCGACGTCGCCGCTTCGTGAAGAGACCTCCGGCCACGCGAGACAGCCGCCCCGCGCCAAGACCAGCACCTCGCCGGAACACTCACCGGCCACGGTGAACAGCTAGCTCGTCCACGACGGTACGGGGTCCTCCGGTGGGCGCCGGCCCCGTCCAGTTCCGGTCGGGCAACCCCTGCGGCACCCCCCGCGCCGCCGGCGGCGGGGGCCTGGCAGCGGCCCGCCACCAGGCCCGGCGTGCCATCACCCCCGCCACCACCCCGCTCAAGTCCGCCGGTGGCCAGGCTTCTCCAGGAAGCCGCCTCGCGGCGAGCCGGTGCAGGCAGGTCGACCGGCTCCCGGCGCGTCGCCCCGGCCCCGTCGTCTGTTACGACGTGATCGGCCCCGCTCCGGCGCACGCGACCCGAGGAGGTCCGGCCGACGGCAGACGACTCATCACGACGCACTCGTCGGATGCCTTTGCGTACCCGCTCCCAGGCACTTCCGTACCTCGTCGCCGCCGCGGAGGCGCACGGCGGCACGGTGCCGGACGCGGCGAGTGGGAAGATCGTCGACGGGGTCGAGTCAGGGATGCTCAAGGACAGGGAGACCACTGTTGTCCGGACGTACCGTGCTGATCACAGGAGCAACGAAGGGGATCGGCCTCGCCACCGCGCGGCGGCTCGCCGACCGCGGACACCGGGTGCTGGGGATC
>NZ_BMVN01000054.1:0-48293 GCF_014650735.1 Streptomyces canarius | reverse complement strand
CGGACCGGCCGTCCACGCCGGGCGGGTGTGTCCTCCTTCGGCATCAGCGGCACCAACGCCCACACCATCATCGAGGAGGCCCCCGCCGGGGAGCCCGCACCGGACACGGACGCGGCGCCGGCCCCGCTGCTGCCCCTCGTGCTCTCCGGCGCCACCCCCGAGGCCCTGGCCGCGCAGGCCGCACGGCTGAGCGCGGTCGCCGGCCGGCCCCTGCCCGACCTCGCCCGCTCCCTGGCCACGGGCCGCGCCGCTCTCACCCACCGGGCCGCCGTCGTCGCCGGCGACCGGGACGAACTCCTCGCCGGCCTCGCCGCGCTGAGCGACGGCACCGCCTCGGACACCGTGGTCCGCGGCCGGCCCGGCGACGGCAAGGTCGCCTTTCTCTTCACCGGACAGGGCGCCCAGCGTCCCGGCACGGGCCGCGCCCTGTACGCCGCCCACCCGGCCTTCCGGCAGGCCCTCGACGAGGTCTGCCAGGCGCTCGACGCCCACCTCGACCGCCCGCTGCGGGACGTGATGTGGGCGGAGCCCGGCACCGAGGACGCCGGCCTGCTCGACCACACCCTCTACACGCAGAGCGCCCTGTTCGCCGTCGGGACCGCCCTGTTCCGGCTGCTGGAGTCCTCCGGCGTACGGCCCGACTGGCTCGCCGGGCACTCCATCGGCGAACTGACGGCCGCGCACGTCGCCGGCGTCTGGGACCTGGCGGACGCCGCCCGGCTGGTCGCCGCGCGCGGCCGGCTGATGCAGGCGCTGCCCGCCGGCGGCGCGATGCTCGCCGTCGACGCCACCGAGGAGGAGGTGCTGGAGCACCTCGGCCCCGAGGTGTCCGTCGCCGCCGTCAACGGGCCCCGCGCCGTCGTCGTCTCCGGCACCGAGGCCGCCGTCGCCGCCGTCGCCGAGGCCTTCTCCGACCGCCGCACCAAGCGGCTGCGGGTCAGCCACGCCTTCCACTCCCCGCTGATGGACCCGATGCTGGCGGAGTTCGAGAAGACGGCCCGCGAACTGCCGTACGCGCCGCCCGCGATCCCCGTCGTGTCCGACGTGACCGGCGTACGTGCCGGCGAGGACGAACTGTGCGCGCCCGAGTACTGGGTCCGGCACGTCCGGGAGGCGGTCCGCTTCGGCGACGTAGTCCGGACGCTGGAGGCCGACGGCGTGCGCACCTTCCTCGAACTCGGCCCCGACGCCGTCCTGTCGGCCATGGGCGCGCAGGCCGTCGCCGACGCCGAACGGTCGGCGTTCGTCCCCGCGCTGCGCCGCGACCGCGACGAGGAGCGGACCTTCGCGACGCTGCTCGGCACCGCCCACGTGCGCGGCGTGACCGTCGACTGGCAGCGGGTCTTCGCCGGCACCGACGCCCGCCGCACCGATCTGCCGACCTACGCCTTCCAGCGGCGGCGGCTGTGGCTGGACGACGGGCCCGGCGCGGTCACCGACGCCGGCGGGCTGGGCCAGGCACCGGCCGGGCACCCGCTGCTCGGCGCCGCCCTGGAACTCGCCGGCGACGACCGGCTGGCCCTCACCGGCCGGCTGTCCCTCGCCACCCACCCGTGGCTCGCGGACCACGCCGTGGCCGGGGTCGTGCTCGTCCCGGGCAGCGCCTTCGTGGAACTGGCCGTGCAGGCCGGCGACCGCACGCACTGCCCGCGCGTGGAGGAACTCACCCTGGAACGGCCCCTGGTCCTGCCCGAGCGGGGCGCCGTCCACCTCCAGGCGGCCGTCGCGGCCCCCGACGCCGACGGGCGCCGGCGGCTGACCGTGCACGCACGTCCGGAGGGCGCGGACGGCGAGTGGACCCGGCACGCCACCGGCGTCCTCGCCCCGCACACCGCCCCCGAACCGGCCCCGGTCACCGACTGGCCGCCCGCCGGAGCCGTACCCGTGGACGTCACCGGCACCTACGACCACCTCGCCGGACAGGGCTACCACTACGGCCCGTCCTTCCGCTGCCTGCGCGGCGCCTGGCGGCTCGGCGAGGAGGTCTGGGCCGAACTCGCCCTGCCCGACGCCGAGGCGGCCGACGGTTTCGGACTGCACCCCGCGCTGCTCGACGCCACGCTGCACGCCATCGACCTGCTCGACGGCCAGGACCCGACCGTGATGACCCTGCCCTTCTCCTGGGAGGGCGTCACCCTGTACGCCACCGGCGCCACGGCCGTCCGGCTGCGCCTCACCCCGCACGGCACCGACCACATGACCCTGCGCCTGTACGACGGCACGGGCGCCCCCGTCGCCGAGGTGACCGCGCTGCGCGTCCGCCAGGTGACCACCGAGCAACTGAACGCGGCCACACCGGCCCCCGGCGACCTGTTCCGCGTGCGCTGGACCGAACTCCCGCTCACCGCCGCCGACTCGGCACCCGAGCCCCGCACCCTCACCGTGACGGCGGAGGGCGACCCCGGTGACGACCTGCCCGCGCTGGCCCGTCGGACCGCCGTGCGGGCCCTGGCCGCGCTGCGGCGGGACCTCGTCGACGTGCCGGACGGCGCGCCGCTGGTGGTGGTGACCCGGTCCGCCGTCGCCGTCCACGCCGACGCCGTGCCCGACCCGGAGCAGGCCGTGCTCTGGGGCATGGTGCGGGCGGCGGCGGTCGAGCACCCCGGCCGGTTCGTGCTCGTCGACACCGACGACGACCCGGCCTCGGCCGCCGTCCTCCCGGCCGCCGTCGCCACCGGCGCACCCGAACTCGCCCTGCGGGCGGGCACGGTGTACGTGCCGGAACTGGCCAGGGCCACGGACGCGGAGCCCGGACCGGCGCCCGCGCTCGACCCGGACGGCACCGTGCTCGTGACCGGCGGCACCGGCAGCCTCGGCCGACTGCTGGCCCGGCACCTGGTCACCCGGCACGGCGTACGCCACCTGCTGCTCACCGGCCGGGGCGGGCGGCTGCCCGAGCCCGGCGCCCTGGACGACCTGGCCGCCCTCGGCGCCAAGCTGACCGTCGCCGCCTGCGACGCCACCGACCGGGACGCGCTCGCCGCCCTGCTGGCGTCCGTGCCGGCCGAGCACCCGCTGACCGCCGTGGTGCACGCCGCCGGCGTCCTGGACGACGGGCTGCTCACCGACCTCACCCCCGAGCGGCTGGAGGCGGTGATGCGCCCGAAGACCGACGCCGCCTGGCACCTGCACGAGCTGACCCGTGACCTCGGCCTCGCCGCGTTCGTCCTGTTCTCCTCCGCCGCCGGCACCCTGGGCGCGGCGGGGCAGGCCAACTACGCGGCCGGGAACGCCTTCCTGGACGCCCTCGCCGCGCGGCGCCGTGCCGAGGGCCTGCCGGCCCTGTCGCTGGGCTGGGGGCTGTGGGACACGGGGGAGGGCATGGCGGCCGGTCTCGGTGCGACGGAGCTGCGCCGGCTGGCCCGCGACGGCATCCTGCCGCTGCCCGCCGACCGCGCGCTGGACCTGTGGGACCGGGCGCTGACCGAGGCGGGCGCCACGGCCGCCGACCGCGCCCTGCTGCTCCCGGTCCGCGTCCAGGTCACCGCCGACGCCCCCGCCCTGGTGCGGGGCCTCGCCCCCGCGGCCGTACGCCGCACCGCCCGGGCGGCGGCCACCGAGACACCGGCAGCCGTCGAGCCGCTGCCGCGGCGGCTGGCCCGGCTGAGCTCCGCCGACGCCGTGCGGCTGCTGGTGGAGACGGTGTGCGGGCACGTCGCCGACGTCCTCGGACACGGCTCCGGCAGCGCGGTCGACCCCCAGCGTTCCCTGGGCGACCTGGGCGTGGACTCGCTCGCCGCCCTGGACCTGCGCAACCGGCTCGGCGCCGAGACCGGCCTCCGGCTGTCCACCACCCTCACCTTCGACTACCCGACCTCCGACGCCCTCGCCCGGCACCTCTTCGAGGAACTGGGCGGGGACACCTCCGGCGATGCGGTCGACATCGAGGCCGAAGTGGTCCGCCTGGAGGCGCTGTTGGATACGGCGCTGGACTCGGCCGCGCCGGACGAGGAGCAGCGGGCCCGGGTGGCGGCCCGGCTGCGCACCCTGAGCGCGCGCTGGGACGGCACCGGCGAGTGGCGGGAGAGCGGCACCGGTCCCACCGGGGACACGGAGCTGGAGACGGCCACGGCCGACGAGCTGTTCGACATCCTGGACGATGAACTGGGCAGCTTCAGCTGAGGCTTACGCCCGACGCAGCGCGGCCCCACCGGAGACACCTCCGGTGGGGCCGCGCTGCGTCCGGTGATCCCGGTCCGTGGACGGCGAGCCGCGGGGACCGCTCAGCCGGCGGACGAGTGGGTGCCGGCCCAGCGGTCCGACAGCTTCGGTATGCGGTGGTCCAGCATCTTCGACGGAAGCTCCGAGCGGTTGGCCACGTTCAGCTTGCGGTAGACCCGGGTGAGGTGCTGTTCCACCGTGCTGATCGTGACGTGCAGGCGGGCGCTGATCTCCCGATTGGTGTACCCGAGCGCGGCCAGCCCGGCGACCCGGCACTCCGCGTCGCTCAGGATGGCGGGGCCGGCGTCGGACTCGGCGCTGTCGGTCCGTACCGGGTCCTCCAGCAGGTGTGCGTCGACCGGCGACTCGATGCGGCAGGCCTCGGCCTCCCGTGCCGCCTGCCGTGCCACCAGCCGGGCCCGCGCGTACTCGCCGAGTTCGTAGTGCGCCGCGGACAGGTCGGCGTACGCCTGTGCCAGCGCGTACCGGTCGCCGCACGCCTTGAGCAGGTCGATCGACTCGCGCAGCAGCGAGGCCCGGCGGTGCGGCTTGCAGGTGGCGGCCAGCAGGCGCAGCGCCATCGCACGGGCCCTGGAACTGTGCCCTCCGGGCAGCCGCAGTTGTTCCTCGGCCCACTCCCGGGCGGTGCGGGCCTTGCCGATCCGCAGGTTGGCCAGGGCGAGGTCGGAGCGCCAGGGGATGCCCTTCTGGAGGCTGGGGTTGCCTTCCCGGAGCAGCCGTCCGCAGGTCTCGAAGTCGCCCAGTGCCGCGAAGGGCCGGTCGGTGGCGAGGAAGTGGTGACCGCGGGCACGCAGGTACTGGATGCCGAACACGGTGCGGAACATCGGTTCGGGCACGTCGTGCTTGAGCAGTTCCTCGGCCTCGTCGTAGGAGCCCAGGGCGGTGTGCGCGGAGATCGCCGTCGACAGCGGGAGGCCGATGAGGACCCCCCAGCTCTCGGCGCGCAGGGTGCCGAGCGCGGCGAGCGCGCCCTGTGACGCGGTGGTCACGTCCCCCTGGAGCAGGGCGATCTCCGCCCGGATGCTGCCGAGCAGGGCCCGCCAGGTCGTCGCCCGGCGTTCCACGGCCCGCTCCAGCAGCGCGTCGCAGGCGTCGGCGGCGATCGCCGGCCGGTCCGCGTGGGCGACCGCGAGCAGGGACATGGCGGCCAACTCCAGGTTGAGGTGGTCGAGTTGATGACCCTGGAGGGCCTGGGCGACGGCCGCCGCGGAGTCGTCGGTGGCCTCACCGCCGATGAGCGCGGCCACCCGGGCGGCCAGTCCGCCGGCACCGGCGTGCGCCTGCCGGCGGCGCGGGTCGAGACCGGCCACGGGGGCGCCCTTGCCGGGGAGCGCCACGCCGTAGAACCACTGCCGTACGAACTCGACCTCGGCGACGATCTGGGCGTCGGCGGGCGACTGCGCGTGGACGAGGGTGGCGACGGCCTGGGCGGCCAGTTCGGTGTCGCCCTGCCACAGCAGGTACCGCAGGACGGTGGCGGCGTCCCGCATGCTCAGTTCGCCGGCGAGCGCGGCCTCGCGCAGCGGTTCCAGATGGGGGGTGGCCGCCGCAGGGTTGGTGCGCCACTCCGCGCGCGCGAGGGCCACCGACAGGGCGTGGCGCTCCCGCTCGTCGGCGCAGTCGCGCAGGACCAGGCCGAGGTAGCCGGTGCAGCGCTCCACGTCGTCGGCGGCCAGTGCCTGCTCCGCGGCGGTGCGCAGGATGCCCGCGCCCCAGCCTGCCGGGACCAGGTCCGCGAGACGGAGGTGGCGCGCCACCTCGACGGCGGGCGCGCCGGAACGGTACAGCAGGTGGGCGATCCGGCCGTGCAGCCGGGTGCGGGCGACGGCGTCCATGTCCTCCAGCACCGTCGCGGCGGCGGTCGGGTGCCGGAAGGCGTGACCGTCCAGCAGGCCCGAGGAGTTGAGGACGTCCACGGCTTCCTGGGTGCCGGCCGGTGTGGTGCCGGCCAGCTCTCCCACGGGGACGGTTCCCGCCAGGGTGCCGAGCGCGGCCAGCGCACGGGCCACCCGGACGTGGCCCGGCTCGCCGCGGTGCAGCAGGGACAGCACCGCCTGGCGGTAGGCGGCGCCGGCGATGGGCGGGCCGATCTCGGGGGCGAAGTGGGTGCTGTCGTCGAGCAGGGCGTGGACGAGGAGCGGGCTGCCGGCGGTGGCCCGGTGGTAGGCGTCGCGGATGTGTCCGGGCAGGGCCCGGCCGGCCTGTGCGGCGAGCAGTTCGCCGACGCTCGCCTCGGACAGGGGAGCCAGGCGTACGCGTCGGTGCGGCTGGCGGAGCAGTTCCGTGTGCGCGGGCGAGCGGGTCTCGCCGAGGTGTCCCGAGGTGGCGCACACCACGAGCACCCGCCGGGATCGGCTGCGGTGCAGCAGGTGGACGATCGTCTGTAAGGAGGCCCGGTCCATGGCGTGGGCGTCGTCCACGGCGATGACCAGGGGCCGGTCGCCACCGGCGAGACGCAGGAGCGTTTCGACCGCCGTGTCGTGCCCGGCGGACGCGCCGACGGGCTGGTGCACGGGGTCCGTGGGCCGGCGGACATCCGCCGAGGAGTGCACCGCCGACGGGACAGGGTGTGACATGGCGCACTCCGCCTGGGCGGTGCGGAGCAATTGCCCGGCCAGACCCATCGGCTGATCTCGTTCGGCCGAATCGGCAGTACCGGTCAGTATGTGCGCGCCGGTGCTGTTCAGCGTGGTCAGGAATTCATGCACCAGCTGGGTCTTGCCTGATCCGGGACCACCCGTGATGATCACGAGACGGCTGTGTCCTCGCGCGCTGTCAGTGAACGCCTCACCCAGGGCCTGGAGTTCTCGCGTACGGCCGAAAAGGTGCATCGAGGTTCCCCCTAGATTCATTTTTTCGAGCGAGATGGTGCCCCGTTTCCCCCGTGACGAGGCGGCGTCGCGCGACGCTGCGTGGAGAGTTTGTAAGGCGACGGCACTGTCGCGAAGGCGGCGCGCCGGTTCGGCCCGGAATCGGTCGGAATGGCCTCTGACCGGCGGCGAAGAGTGTCGCATCGATGTACCCGAATGATTTCGGCCAATTACATGGCTGACTTTGGTTCGGATGTCCGCGGCTTTGCTGGTGAAGTACCGAATAAATATTAGGTGCTCATAGCAGGCAGAAACGCTATCTGTCTAGGTCAACGTTGTCAACTGTCGCCCTTGACGGCCTCCTGCCCTACTGTGCGGATGGTCCACCGAGGCGTCCTTTTACAGTCTGTTGATTTACCGGACGGTTAAAGAAAGGGGCCGGGCACGGTCAATCGTGACATCGGTCACCGGAAGGCGCTTCCGCTGCCCGTTCGGGCAAGGTCATGGCCCGGGGGCCTGTGAACCCTTTAGGCCGGAGGCGGTATACGAAGGGGCACGCCTCCGGCCACCGCCGGACCTTCCTCCACCGGCCCTCGGGTCAGGGACTCGTGAGGACGACCAGCTGCCGGGTCGCCCGGGTCATCGCGACATAGTGGTCGACCGCCCCTTCGACGCCCTCGCCGAACCTCTCCGGGTCGACGAGGACGACCAGGTCGAATTCGAGTCCCTTCGAGAGCTCCGGCGTCAGGGAACGGACGCGGGCGGTCGGCCGGAACGCGGGATCGCCGATGACACAGGCGGTCCCGTCGGCGTGCGTGGCGAGCCAGCTGTCGAGGATCGAACGGAGCTCGGAGACCGAGCCGTGGACGACGGGGACGCCGTTGCTGCGGATGGACGCCGGCACGTTGGCGTCCGGCAGCACCGCCCGGATGACCGGTTCGGCCTCCGCCATGATCTCCTCGGGCGTCCGGTAGTTGACGGTCAGGGACGCCAGACGGATCCGGTCGAACCCCACCCGGGCGAGCCGCTCCCGCCACGACTCCGTGAACCCGTGCCGGGCCTGGGCACGGTCCCCGACGATGGTGAAGCTGCGGGACGGGCACCGCAGGAGCAGCATCTGCCACTCCGCGTCGGTCAGTTCCTGCGCCTCGTCCACGACGATGTGCGCGAACGGCCCGGCGAGCAGGTCGGGGTCGGCGGCGGGCAGGGCGCTGTCGTCGACCAGTGAGTTGCGCATGTCCTGCCCGTGCAGCATGACCAGCACGCCTTCGCCGTCGTCATAGGTGTGCGCTTCCAGCAGGTTGTCGACGACCCTGTCCATGCGCTCGCGTTCGGCGGCGAGGACGGCGGCGTGGCGGCGCTTTCGCCGGGCCGCCTCCGGGTCGCCGAGCCGCTGCCGGGCCGCGTCCACGAGCGGCAGGTCGGACACCGTCCACGCCTGGGCCTCCGTGCGCTGCAACAGCCGTACCTCCTCGCGGCTCAGCCACGGGGCGCACATCCGCAGATACGCCGGTACCGACCACAGGTCTCCGACGAGATCGGCCGCCTCCAGCAGCGGCCAGG
Organism: Streptomyces canarius; assembly: GCF_014650735.1. Lineage (NCBI taxonomy): Bacteria > Bacillati > Actinomycetota > Actinomycetes > Kitasatosporales > Streptomycetaceae > Streptomyces > Streptomyces canarius. The sequence goes on along the minus strand of NZ_BMVN01000054.1, from coordinate 39,738 downwards.
CACGGCCGAAGGCCGCGAGCAGGTCCCGGTTCCGCAGCAGCGACCTGCGCAGCAGTTCGGGCGGGGCGTCACCGTCGTGCTTGTCCACCAGGATCGTGAGCAGTTCCTCCCACACCTGCTCCCGCGCCTCGTTGTGCGGGGTACCGGGTTCCGCCGCCTCGAACGCCACGGCCCAGTCGTCGGCGCTCAGCCGGATGTCGGACCAGTGCGTGGTGACCGTCATCCCCTCGGCGGGCGGCTCCTCGTAGAACCCGACGGCCTTCTCGATCGCCTTCACCATGTCGGCGGACGACTTCAGCCGGGCCACCTCCGGATCGGCCTCGGCCACGGCTCCGGCTCCCTCGGCGACCAGGTCCCGCAGGGTGCACGTCTGCACGCCCTCCTCGCCGAGGCTGGGCAGGACGTCGGCGACGTAGGCCAGGTACGGCCGGTGCGGACCGACGAACAGGACGCCGCCCCGGCGGTGACCCAGGCGCGGGTCGGCGTGCAGGAGGTAGGCGGAGCGGTGCAGGGCGACGACGGTCTTCCCCGTACCCGGACCGCCGTCCACGACGAGGGCACCGCGCGAGCCCGCCCGGATGACGGCGTCCTGGTCGGCCTGGATGGTGCCGAGCACGTCCCGCATCCGCGGCGACCGGCTGCCGCCCAGACTGGCGATGAACGCGGACTGGTCGTCCAGCGCGGCATGCCCGACCAGCCCGTCCGGGGTGAACACCTCGTCCCAGTAGTCGGTGATCCGGCCATCGGTCCAGCGGTACCTGCGCCGGCTCGCCAGACCCATCGGGCGGGCGTGGGTGGCTCCGAAGAACGGCTCGGCGGCGGGGGAGCGCCAGTCGACCAGCAGCCGGCGGCCCGCGCTGTCGGTGAGCCCGAGCCGGCCGACGTAGACGGGCTCCTGGCTGTCCGTGCCGACCATGCGTCCGAGGCACAGGTCCAGTCCGTAGCGGCGCAGGGTGTGCAGGCGACCGGTCAGCCGGTGGATCTCGGCGTCCCGGTCCATCGCCTGCCGGCCCTTGCCGCCCGGCGCCCTGCGCTCGGCGTCGAGACGGTCGGAGAGTTCGGCGATCGACTCCTCAAGGCACTCCGCGATGGCCGCGAAGTGCCGCTCGTCGTCGGCGATCAGCGCCGGATCGGCCTTCGCGGCGAGGCGGTCGGGGAGGTCGAAGGCACGGGTGGGCAGGGGAAGTTTCACGTCAGGGGCTCCTTGTGAGGCCGGTTACGGCCGTGGCAGGTGGCAGGACGGTGGGACGAGGGGACGAGGGGACGAGGGGACGGTAGGACGAGGGGACGGTAGGACGAGGGGACGGGCGGCGGCGAACTCGCGGCCACGGGGTGCGGTGTTCCGTGTGCCGCGTGGCCGCTCTCGCTCCAGGCCGGCGGGCTCAGCCGTGCGCGTCGAGCAGCAGCCGCGCGGCCACCGACGTCCCGTCGGTGCGGACGCGGCCGGCCACGGCCGCCGCTCGTCCGCGGGTCTTCGGGGCGAGGGCCGTCCGCAGAGCGGCCGACAGGGAGGCGAACGTCGGTGTGGGACCGTCGTGCGCCGCGCCGATGCCCAGCTCCGCCACCCGGCCCGCCCAGTACGGATGGTCCGCCGGCTGGGGCACGACCACCTGGGGCACGCCGGCCCGCGCCGCGGTCGTCGTCGTACCGGCGCCGCCGTGGTGCACGACGGCGGCCACCCGGCCGAACAGGGCCCGCTGGTCGACCCCGCCGACGACGAAGCAGTCGCCCCGGTCGTCGACCGGGGCCAGACCGGCCCAGCCCCGGGCCACCACCACGCGCCGCCCCTGCGCGCGGACCGCCGCGACGGCGACCTGGCCGATGTCCGCCGCCGCGTGCAGGGGCATGCTGCCGAAACCCCCGTACACCGGTGGTGCACCGGCCTCCAGGAACGCCGCCAGGTCGGCCGGCAGCGGGCGACCGCCGGGCAGGAGCCAGGCGCCGGTCCGGACGACGTCGAGGTCCGGGCTCTTCCGCCAGGGGTCCAGCACCGGGTCCGTCGCCGGCCACGGCCGGTCGCCGATGACGCAGTCGCGTACGTTCCCCACCGGGGGCAGGCCGACCGACGCCCGGGTGTTGAGCGCCTCACCGAACAGCGCGTCGGCGTTCCGGGCGTCCAGCTCCCACAGCACCTCGTTGTCGGTCACCTCCGGCGGGAGCGGGCGGCCGGGTACGCCGGCGGCCGGCGGTGCGGCGCGGGCCGGGTGAGCTGCTGGAAGGTCACGGACACCGAGCGGACGCCGAGCTGCTCCGCCACCGACAGCGCGCCGGCCGCGGCGGGCAGCGCGCCGGTCGCCACCAGCACCTCGCAGCCCTGCGCCGCCTCGGTGACCGTGTCGAACTGACCGGCGATCAGCTCGGCCGCGCGCCGGGGCAGGGACGCGGGCGGGGGCGCCGCCTTCGTCAGCGCGCGCCGACGGGCCGACCGGGATCAGCGGGACGCCGACCTCGGCCGGCCGCTGCGCGAAGTCCTCGTCCGACGGCGCGCACACCCGCACCTGAGCGCCGAGTCCCCGCAACCGCGCCGCGAGTCCCGCCAGGGGTTCGACGTCCCCACGCGATCCATATGTCGACAGAAGTACCCGCACTTCGCGCATCACCTATTTCCGCAGCTTCCTGGCCTCGGCCGGCAATTCTGCGGTACGACGGGGGCCTTGCCGCAAGCCCCCCGGTGCGGTATAAGTTAAGAGTGGCGAGGAGTGGCTGACTCCTCGCCTTTGTGTGTGCGCCCAAGCGATACCCCTCGGCGCCGCCTCGGTGACCCGCCTGCCCAGTGAGGTGCCGGATGCCCCGCGGTGGGTGATTCTGGAGGCGTGTGGGGTGAGCGAGGTGCGCGGCTCCAGGCGGCCTACGCCGCCTCCGGCCGTCGTGCGCTGCGTGTGACACTCGTGGCCGCGACCGGCTTCTACGCCTTCCGCTACGGCTTCGGCCGCCCCGTGGCGGCGACCTACGCGCTGTTCACCGTGGTCGCGCTGGGCGGCCTGGCCAGGATCCCCGGTACCGGGCGGCAGCGCGCGGCGGTGATGACGCGCCTGCTGCCGGTGTGCTGGGTGCTGGTGGCCGCCGGCACCTATCTGTCGGTGCGGACCTGGAGCGCGGTCGTCGGCATGCTGGTGGTCGGCTTCACGCTGGCCTTCGCCGCCGTGGGCGGACCCCGCCCGGCCGGCGCGGCGCCGGGCCTCCAACTCCTCTACATCCTCCCCTCCTTCCCGCCCTACGACCCCGGCTCGCTGGGCGACCGGCTGATCGGTACGACGACGGGGCTGGCCCTCTTCGTCGCGGCCGAGGCGCTGCTCTTCCGGGAGCCCGCTCCGCTGACGTACCGGGAGCGGGTCGCCCGGGCGGCGGGGGTCGCCGAGCGGTGCGCGGCGAAGCTCGCGGCACGCCGGGACGCCCTGTCCGGCACCGACATCCTGGCGGCCCAGGAGGTGAGCCAGTCGCTGCGGTCGCTCAGCGTGCCCGAGGCGGAGCGGCCGGCGGGGCCCGGGGTGCGCGCCCGCGCCCTCGCCCACACCGGCCTGGCCACCCGTACCCTGCTCGGCAGGCTGGCCGAGCTGCCCGCCCTGCCGCACCAGGGCCCGGCACCCGAGGTGACCGCCGTACTGCGGGCGGTGGCGCGCACGGCCACGGCGACCGCGAGCTGTCTGCGGGCCGGGACGTCCCCCGCGGCACGGCAGAAGGAGCTGACCGCGGCACGCGCCGACCTGTCCGCCGTGTCCGCGGGTCCCCCGGCCACCCCGGCCGGCGCCCTTCTCCCGCCCGCCGTCCTGCGCTGCCACGCCGCCGTGCTGGAGATCGCCGACGCGGCGCTGGCCATGGGCGCGGCGGCCGATCTGGCGGTGCGGGGCCGGCACGCCTCGGTGGAACTCCAGCCCGGCCGGTTCTGGTACGCCACCACCTGGGCCCCCGTCCTGTGGTGGCACCGGCTGCGCGGCCATGCCGGGCGCCGCTCGGTGTTCTTCCAGAACGCGGTGCGCATCGCGCTGGCCCTGACGGCGGCCCGGCTGGTGGCCGGGGTGGACACGCTGCCGCACGGCTTCTGGGCGATGCTGGCGACCCTCACCCTGACCCGCACCACCATGGGCGAGACCTGGAGCACCATCCGCCTGGCGCTGGCGGGCACGCTGGCCGGGGCCCTGCTGAGCGCCGGCGTCCTGATCTGCGTGGGCTCCGACACCACCGTGTACGCCGTCCTCCTGCCGCTGTGGATGCTGCTCGGCTTCACGGTGGGGCCGGTCAGGGGCGTGGGGTGGGCGCAGGGACTGTTCACCGTGCTCGTGGCGCTGGTCTTCGCACAGCTCGCGCCGCCGACCTGGCGGCTGGCGGAGGTCCGCGTGCTGAACGTGCTCGTCGGCAGCGCGATCGGCGCGGTCTTCGGCGTGCTGGCCTGGCCCCGGGGCGGCCATGAGGAGCTGCGCCGGACGGCGGCGGACCTGCTGCGCAGGGCAGCGGAGATCGTCGTGGCCACCAGTGCCTCGGTGGCGTGCGGCACGGTGTCGCCCCCGCTGTCCAGGGCGCCCCATCACCGCTGTCTGCAACGTGCCATCGTCCTCGCGGAGTCCGCGTACGCGCAGGTGCAGAGTGAGCCGGCACCGCCCTTCGGCGGCAGCGGGCGCCGGGTGCGGCCACCCGCCGTGGACTGGCAGGCGACGCTGATCGCCGGGCATCACACCCTGTGGGGCTCGACACGGCTGCTGGAGCCGCCGCTCACCCCGCTGAGCCCGGCGGCGGCCCTGTCGGCCGGCATGCTGGGGGAGCGGGTGGCGGGCCGGATGCTGCTGGTCTCGGCGGCGCTGGACCCGGGAGACGACACCCCCGTCGCGGCGACACCGCTGATCGATCCGGCCCTGCCCGGTCTCACCGCCGAGCCGCCCGGCGCTCCCCGCCGGTACTACGCGACCGTCGCGTGGCTGGACTCCCTCATGACCGACCTGACACGCATCACGTACGCCGTCCCGTGGCACGCGTCGGCGAGGACGACAGCCGACACCTCCTGAGCCGGGCGCCTGGCGTGGCGCCCGGCTCAGGAGGTGTCGCGCCCGCGGCTACCGGTTGAGGGTGACCGAGTTGTACGGCGTCAGGTTGAAGCTCCCGATCTCCTGCTCCGCGAGCGCCAGATGGCACCCGACACCGTTGTAGCCGGTGCACAGGCTCATGCTGGCACCGCCGTACTGATTGTTGAAGACGTAATGATCGCCGTACTGGTTGCTCAGGTTGTGCGCGCCGTAGCTCCAGTACACGTTGGTCGGGTGCGGGTCGAGGTACGGGTTGCGGTCCTGCCCCCAGATGCAGACGGCCCCGTACGGGCAGCCGTTCCAGTCACCTGCGGCGGGCCGCGCCTGCGCCGCGCCGCTCAGCGCCACGACGGAGGCCGCGGCGGTCACCGCTACGGCGAGGCCGCGCGAGATCTTGTTCATGTCATCCCCCTGTCCTGAGCGGGTACGCGCTCAACACTGCGCCGAGGCGGGCAGGTTGGCGTACGCGTCGCCCTTGAAGTACACGGCGCTGCTGTAGCCGTCCGCGAAGCCGATCCAGATGTCGTTGGTGTAGCCGTTGTCGGTGATGGTCTGACCGTGTGTCCAGCAATAGGCCTGGTAGGTCTGGCCGGCGGTGAGCGTGGCCAGATACGCGCTGTCCTTGGTCGGCAGTTTGCGGACGTTCACGTTCTGGTACGGCACCACGCTGTACGACGTCTCGTCGGCCGCCGCGACGGCCGTCCCCACCGGTGCGACGACCACCGCCGCGGTGAGGACGCCGAGGGCGGCGAGCACGCGGGTACGACGCATGTGGATTCCCCCAGTCTCAGCGCAGCAGGCGGTCGGTGACGCGGTCATGTCCTGCTGCTGTCCTCGGACCATGCTGCCCGCCGTCCCGGCGACCGGGACAGGGACGGTCCGTAGGAGAAAGGGCGATGCTTCGATAGCCTTTTGACTATGGTCCCTGCTCAAGGACGTCGCGGGAAGGTGCGGGAGCCGAGCGTCCATCAGCTGCGCCTGCTCCTGGCGGTGGCGGAGGAACTGCACTTCAAGCGGGCGGCCGCGCGGATGTTCATCTCGCAACCGGCGCTCAGCCAGCAGATCCGGGCGCTGGAGGAGCGTCTGGGGATCGGCCTGGTCGAGCGCGGAAGCGGCGGTGCGCGGCTGACGACCGCCGGTGCGGCCGTCGTCGAGGAGGCCAGGGCCGTCCTCGCGGCGATGGAACGACTGCTGCGGGTGTCCGACGCGCAGGCCGACGCCATCCGGGGGGAGTTGTGCGTCGGCTCCCTCGGCGCCGAGGCGGCCATGCCGCACGCCAGGGCCGTCCTCGCCCACCTGCGTGAGCACCACCCGCACCTCCAGGTCGAGGTGCGCAACCTGAACTTCGTCGAGCAGTTCGACGCACTGGCGAACGGGGAGGTCGACGCGGCCTTCCTGCGCGGCCCCCTGCCCCCGGGCCTCCAGAGCGTCCGGCTGGCCAGTGAGCCGCGGGTCGTCTGCCTCCCGGCGGACGACCCCCTGGCCGCCGAGACCACGCTCACCCTGGCCCAGCTCGCGGACCGCACGGTGGTCGACATGCCACGCGACGTCCCGCGGCTGTGGTGGGACCACCTCACGGTCAATCCACGACCGGACGGTACGCCGGTGCGGTTCGGCCCCGTCGTCCGGGACACCGAGGCCATGGTGCTCGCCGTGCTACAGGCACGGGCCATCACCTTCCTCCCGGCAGCCGCGCGCCAGCTCTACCCACGACCGGGCCTCGTCTACGTGGACGCGCCCGAGCTGGGCGAATCGGAGTCCTACCTGGCATGGCTCCCGGCACACCGGGACGTGCTCGCCGTACGCGCCCTGCGCGAGGCGGCCCGCGCCACCGCACAGGAGGGTGAGCAACTCCCGTGACACTCCGCACCGGTCACTGGCCCACCCGTCCGTCGACGCACTCGCGCAGCAGATCGGCGTGTCCGCAGTGGCGGGCGTACTCCTCGATCCTGTGCACCAGCAGCTCGCGCACCGCGATCCTGTCCTTCCCCAGCCGCTCACCCAGATCGGGGTGCTCGGCCAGCGCCGCGTCGGTCGCGGCCTGCTCGCGCTCCAGATCGGCGTACGCGGCGTCGACCACGGCCTGCTCGGCGACGGCTCCGAGGAAGTCCCCGTCCGGCTCGCCGTACAGCTTCGGCAGCGGGTCACCGTCGCCGATCCAGCCGCGCCAGTCCCGCTCCACCTCGGCGAGGTGGCGCAGCAGGCCGAGCAGCGACATGGTCGACGGCGGTACCGAGCGGCGGGCGAGCTGCTCCGGCTCCAGGCCCTCGCACTTCATCCGCAGGGTGGTGCGGTACCCCGTCAGGAAGTCCTCCAGGGTCGCCGACTCACCCTCCGGACCGGCTCCTTCGCTGTGCCGGGGATCGTCCGCGGGGTCGACCCACATGTCGGGGTGGACGGTTGCCTGGCTCCAGCGCGCGAGTTGCTCATTCATGCGTGCCATGGTCGTCCCGCAGGGCCTGAGTTCGCCAGTGTCAGGTCATGTCTCTCCCGGGGCGCCCGCCGCCTCCCGGAACCGGCCGGGGAGGCGGCGGGGCCGTCTGCGTCAGGTGGTGCCTTGTGCCGTGACGCAGCCGATGGAACCGGCGGGGACGTTGTTGCCGGACGACGTGGCGGTGAAGCCGAAGGTGACACTGCCGTCGGCCGGCACGACCCGGTTGTGGTCCACGTTGCGGACCGTGACCGTGCCGTCGGTACCGGTGGACAGCGTGCCGTTCCACACGCTGCTGATCTTGGTGCCCGCCCCGGGCTGCCAGGCCACGGCCCACCCGTCGAGCGGCGCCGTGCCGTGGTTCATGACCTCGACGGAGGCCTGGAAGCCACCGCTCCAGGAGTTCACCACGGAGTACGTGGCCATGCAGGAACCGGTGTGCGGATCCGTGGGTGTCGGCGTGGGCGTGGGCGTCGGCGTACCGCCGGAGGTGCGGATGCCCGTGACCTCGCCGTGGCCGCCGTCGAACACGATGTCCGAGCAGGAGAAGAAGTTCTCCTGGCTGTCCGAACGGACCCACTGGATGAACAGCAGGGCGTCACCGGACCGCCCGGAGGGCAGCTTCAGGTCCCAGTAGTAGTGGCCGCCGTCGGTGCCCGGCGACCCCTGCTGCGGCGGATTGGTGACCGTCTGGACCAGGTCGAGGTCGGCCCAGCGCAGGGCGGAGGTGGGCGACCAGCCCTGCTTGGTGACGTAGATGCGGAAGTCACCCGGGTGCGCCGCCCAGTTGCTGTACTGCGCCTGGATCGTCGCCCCGCTGGTCAGATGGGTGCGCGGCCAGTCCGAGCGCGCCGCGTTGTAGGCGCGGAAGTCGTACGGCGACCGGTCACCCGCGCTGCACAGGGTGCCGTCCGGGACATAACCGGCGCCCCGGCCACCGGCGTTGGAGTCGAGCACGGCGAACCAGTTGTACAGCGCCGTCGCACCGCTCTTGGCCAGCGCGTCCCGGCACGCCGGGTTGGTCGGGTCCAGCCCGCCGGTCGTCGTGTGCGCGTCCAGGTAGCACAGGTAGGTGCGGGATCCGGGCAGCATCGCCACCCCGTGCGCCTGGGCGCTGGTCTGCCCCAGGAGGGTGAGGGCGAGTGCCGCCAGCAGCGTCGACAGAGCCGCTGCCACCGACATCAGTCTGTTGCGTCGAGCCACGTTCAGCTCCTTCCGATTCGGATCAGACGGGCGGTAAACCCCGGGCGGGCGTCGTACCGGAGTACGCCGGGACCGCCGGGGCGTCGGTGTACGTCACGCCGGCGCCGAGCGGGCCGGCGAACGGGGTGCCGGCGCTGGTCTCGACGGCGGGGTGCGCGGTGAGCTGCCCGGTCAGACCGAGCGCCAGGGTGGCGAACATCGCGCCCAGCGAGGCCGCCCGGTGCCGCCGGCGCCCCGGTCTCGGCCGGTGCGCGGGTGTCCGGCGGGTGGGGTGTGTCATGCGTCCTCCTGGTGCGGGGCTGCGGGTGGTAGGGGACAGGTGCGGTCGACGGGCACGTCATTCAGCTCCCGGCGCAGTGCGGGCGGGTGTGCCGGCGGGGCCCTCCGCGGTGAAGCCGAACGCCGTGGTGTCGCCGGGTCGCAGGGAGCCGTCGAAGGCGGCGTTGCGGACGGTGGCCCGGCCGTCGCCCGTGGTCAGCGAGCCGTTCCAGAGGCTGGTGACGCGGGAGCCGCCCAGGTCCCACTCCACCGACCAGCCCGTCAGCGAGGTCGAGCCGGTGTTCTCGACCGTCACCTCCGCCTGGTGGCCGCCCTGCCAGGAGGAGGCCGCGCGGAACCGCGCGGTGCACGTTGCGGGCGCCGGCGGGGGCGTGGGACCGGCACCGGAGTACGTCAGCCCGCACCCGTACGGGAAGAGCGGGTCCTTGCCGTCACCGTCGTTGACCGGTTCCTGCGAGGAGGTCCGCGGCCAGCTCACCGGCAGCTTCCCGGTGGGTGCGTAGTCGCCGAACAGGACGTCGGACACGCCGGAGCCCTCCGTGCCGGGCAGCCAGGCGGCCAGCAGCGCCTTCCAGTCGGGCAGTCGGCCGGAGACGTCGAGCGGACGGCCCGAGACGAGGACCACGACGACCGGCACCCCGCTCGCCTTCAGCCGGGCGGGGGTCCGGAGGTCCTCCTGGTCCAGCCCGAGGCCGCCCGGCCGGTCGCCCCGGCCCTCGGCGTACGGGGTCTCGCCGACCACGGCGACAGCGGCGCGGTAACGTGAGTCGATGCCGTTGCCGTACCGGTCGTAGGTGACCCGGGACGGGTCGGTGACGGCGGCCCGGATACCCTCCAGGACCGTGGTGCCGTCCGTGACGGGACCGCTGCGCCCCTGCCAGCCGACGGTCCAGCCGCCGCTCTGGTTGCCGATGTCGTCGGCGGACTTGCCCGCGACGAACAGCCTGGCCGACTTCGGCAGGGGCAGCACACCGCCCTCGTTCTTCAGCAGCACCTGCGAGGCGCGCACCGCCTGCCGGGCCAGCTCCCGGTGCGCGGCCGAACCGACCGTGGGGGTGTACGCGCGGTCGGTGAACGGGCGCTCGAACAGGCCGAGCTGAAACTTCTTGGTGAGGATGCGCCGGTTGGCGTCGTCGATCCGGGACTGCGCGATCCGGCCCGCGGTGACCTCGCCGCGCAACAGGGTGAGGAACTTCCTGTAGTCGTGCGGGACCATCACCATGTCGACGCCCGCGTTGACGGCCGTGGTGATCTCGGCGCCGGTGAAGCCGCTCTGCCCGTCGAACTGGTCGACCGCGGCCCAGTCGGACACCACGAACCCGCCGAAGCCGAGTTCACCCTTCAGCAGGTCGGTCACCAGGTACGAGTTGGCGTGGGACCGCACCCCGTTCCAACTGCTGTACGACAGCATCACCGCGCCCACGCCCCGGCGCACCGCCTCCCTGAACGGCGGCAGGTGGACGGCGCGCAGCTCGGCCTCGGACAGCTTGGTGTCGCCCTGGTCCACACCGCCGGCCGTGCCGCCGTCCCCGAGGTAGTGCTTGGCGGTGGCCGGCACGGGCGCCGGCCCCTCGCCCAGGGTCTCGCCCTGGAGCCCGGTGACGAACGTGGTGAGGGAGGAGGGCAGTTCGGGTGTCTCGCCGTACGACTCGTAGGTACGGCCCCACCGGTCGTCGCGGGCCACGCACAGGCACGGCGCGAAGCCCCAGTCGATCCCGGTGTCCGACACCTCCTCGGCCACCGCCCGCCCGATCCGCTGGACGAGCGCGGGGTCCCGGGTGGCGCCGAGGCCGATGTCGTGCGGGAAGAGCGTGGCCCCGCGCACCGCGTTGTGGCCGTGCACCGCGTCGATGCCGTAGATCATCGGAATGCCGAGCGGAGTCGTCAGGGCCGTGCGCTGGAGCGAGTCGTACGTGTCCGCCCAGGTCTGCGCGTTGTTGGGGCTGACGGTCGAGTCACCGCCGGAGAGCACGGAGCCGATCCGGCAGGCGGCGAGGTCGGACCGCGGAACGAGGGCGTCCTTCTCGATCTGTGTCATCTGGCCGAGCTTGTCGTCCAGGGTCATCCGCGCCAGCAGATCGGTGACGCGGTCCGGCACGGGTGCGGACGGGTCCTGGTACGGCAGGACCGCGGCCGGGGAGTCGGCGACGGACTCCGGTGCGGCGGCGGCCGACGCGGTGAGGGCCAGGGCCGCGGCACACACGGCCAGGGCCGTCACCGGGCGGCGGGCGAGCGGGAGGCTCATGCGGGCGGGCCTTTCCTGGAACGGTCCGGGAGCGGCTGGGTCAGGTCCGTTGAGCGGGGCGGTGCCGGGGGTGGAGCCGGGACCCGCCCGATCGGCCGGTGCGAGACGGGCGGGTCCCGGAGCGGGTGGGTGTGTCACACGGACGGTGCGCGGGTCACGCGGTGGCGCACGCGGCCCCGTTCAGGCTGAATCCGGAGGGCTTGGCGAACGTGCCGCCGTAGCCGCCCTGGAACCCGAAGGTCACCTGACCGCCGGGCGCGATCTGTGCGTTGTAGGCGAGATCGCTCGCCGTGACCGCCCCCGAGGACGGCGTCACGGCGGCGCCCCAGGCGCTGGTGATCCGCTGCCCCGCGGGCAGGGTGAAGGCCAGCCGCCAGCCGCTGACGGGGGAGGAGCCGGTGTTGGTGACGGTGACCTCGGCGGTGAAGCCGCCCTGCCAGACGTTGGTCCCGTACGCCACCTTGCAGGCCGCCGGGTTCCCGGGGCCGCCCGGGTCGCCGCTGCCGGTGTCGACCGTGGAGGAGAACGAGGTCACGGCCAGGCCGGCGCCGTTCTGCCAGGGCTCGAAGCCCGCCTGCACGCTGGTCAGGTACCAGCTGTCCTGCGCGAGCCCGCGGGACACGGCCTGCCGGACGAAGTCCATGACGTCGAAGCTCCAGCTGGTGATCGTCGACGGTGCGACGAAGGACAGCACGTCGTTGCCGCCGTTGTTGCCGGACCACACCTGCCACTGGCGCCCGGCCACGGTCGCGGTGCCGACCTGCGAGCCCACCGGCTGGATGGAGCCCACCTTGTTGAACCACACCATGATCTCGGTCTTGTTGACGCCGTCGGTGCGGGGCGTGGGGTCGAGCCAGATGTCGTACGCGGCGTCGTACACCGCGTTGCTCACATAGCCGTAGGAAATGCTCGTGGGAGCGCGGGAGATGCTGCCGAGCCGGGCCGGAAGGTTCGTCCCGGGCGAGCAGTTGGTGTAGTGACAGCCGTTGTAGACGGACGGGTAGGACTTCGGGGCCCCGTTCGTCGCAACGGAGCCGTCGGCCTGGGTGACGCGGAATCCGGAGTCCGTGACGTCGATGCACTGGGCCTCGCCGGTGCCCCAGCGGTTGTTCTGGACGACGTAGCGGCCCTGGATCGTCGTCGAGCCGTACTGTTCGCAGATCGTGGTGCCGGCCTGGGCCGCGGGAGCGACGGTGAGCAGCGCCGCCAGGGCGGCGAGCGCGGTGAGCAGTGCGCCCAGCAGGCCGCGCGCTCCACGGACAGGGTGCTTGTACGGTCGCATGCGGGTCCTCTCCATGACGGTGAGGGGAGTTGGGGAGCGCTCCCGGGCGCAGCTGAATGGGAGCGCTCCCATTCCCTCCGTTGGGCAGGGACTGTAGGGAGAGTTCATGTCCCTGACAAGGCTCCGTGCAGGGTGAGTGTCGAAGAAATCTCGAAGCCGCAGGTCCGAAGCGGCCCGGTCGGTGCGGTCGCCGCCGCCTGGGAGCGCTCCCGAAACAGGGACCGGCCGCAGCGCACCCGGTGTTCCCGACGACGCTACGCCGACTCGCGCACCACCAGCTCCGTACGGAGGATCACGTGCCGCCACGCCACGGACGACTCCTCCATCTCCTCCAGCAGCAGCCGCACCATGGCCCGCCCGATCTCCTCCAGCGGCTGTCGCACCGTGGTCAGCCGCGGCTCGGTCCGCTCGGCCAGCGGGAAGTCGTCGAAACCGATGACGGCGACGTCCTGCGGCACCCGGCGTCCCGCCGCGCGCAGCGCCTCAAGGGCGCCGGCGGCGGTGGTGTCCGAGGCGGCGAGCACACCGTCGATCTCCGGGTGCCGTTCGATCAGCCGGGCCATGGCGCGCCGGCCGCTCTCCGCGGTGAAATCGCCCTCCGCGACCCAGGACGGCGGGGCGTCCAGCCCGGCGTGGGCCAGGGCCTCGCGGTAACCGCGCAGCCGGCACCGGGTGACGTACATGTCGAGCGGCCCGGTGATCGTGGCGATCGTCCGCCGGCCCTTGTCCAGCAGGTGGGCGACCGCGCTGCGGGCGCCGCCGACGTTGTCCGCGTCGACGTAGCTGACGTGCTCGTCGGCCGAACGGCGGCCCAGCAGGACGGTCGGCAGCCGGGCCTCGGCGAGCATGTCGGGCAGCGGATCGTCGGCGTGCACGGACATCACCAGCACCCCGTCGACCCGGCCGCCGCGGGCGTACTCCAGGAAGCGCTCCCGGTCGGTGTCCGAGCGAACCAGGGTGAGCAGCAGCTGCATCCCGGTGTCGGTCAGGGCGTCGCCGAGCGAACGGACGATCTCGGAGAAGAAGGGCTCCGCGAACTTCCGCCAGTCCGGCTCCGTCATGACGAGCGCGACCGCGTCGGCCCGTCGCCCGGCGAGTGAACGGGCCGCGAGATTGGGGACGTAGCCCAGTTCCGCGATCGCCTGCTGCACGGCCCGGCGTGTCGACTCCTTCACGCCGGCCGCGTTGTTGACGACGCGGGAGACCGTGCCCCGGCCCACTCCGGCGTGAGCGGCCACCTCCTCCAGCGTCGGCGAGCCAGGGCGCCGCTTGCCCATGACCACCTCCCCCAAGAGATCACCGATAGTACGGGTCCGGCGACGGCGGGCCCACGGAAAGTTTCGAACGGGCTGCCGGACGGGCGTCGTGACCGGTCACCCCCTTGCCCCGCTCACCGTCCCAGCCCGCGCTCCTCCGTGGCGCGTATGCCATATTGCGGGTAATCCCGACGAAAGGTGTGTCATGAAGGTGGCAGTCATCGGCGGTACCGGGCTGATCGGGTCGCAGGTCGTCAGGAATCTGAAGGCCGCAGGGCACGAGGCGGTGCCGCACTCGCACTCCACCGGGGTCGACGTCATCAGCGGCCAGGGGCTGGACGCGGCCGTGGCGGGAGCCGACGTGGTGGTCAACACGACGAACTCCCCGACCTTCGACGCGGCCTCCCTGGCGTTCTTCCAGACCTCGATGGACAACCTCCTGGCCGCGGCCCGGAAGGGCGGCGTCGGCCACATCGTGATCCTCTCGATCGTCGGCGTGGACCAGGTGCCGGAGCTGGACTACTACCGGGCCAAGGTGCTCCAGGAGGACATCCTCGCGGCCGGCGGCGTCCCGTACTCGATCGTCCGCGCCACGCAGTTCATGGAGTTCATGGACGACGTCCTGTCCTGGACCACCGACGGCGACACCGTCCGGCTGCCCGCCACGCCGATCCAGCCGATCGCCGCCCGGGACGTGGCCGACGCGGTGGCGGAGGTCGCCGTGGGCGCCCCGCTGAACGGCATCCGCAACATCGCCGGCCCCGAGGTCTTCACCCTGGACGAGCTGGGCCGCACGACCCTGTCCCGCAAGGGCGACAACCGCGGCGTCGTCACCGATCCGACCGCCGGCATGTTCGCCGTCGTCAAGGGGGACGTGCTCACCGACCCGCAGGCCCGGCTCGCCCCCACCCGCTACGAGGACTGGCTCTCCTGACCCGCCCCCCGGAGCCGGGCCGGGACGTCAGATGCCCAGGACGTCCAGGAGGGCCGAAGGGTCCGGTTCCGGGACGCCCTCCAGCCGCTGCTCCGCCCAGATGACCTTGCCCCGCGGCGCGTAGCGCGTCCCCCACATGTCCGCGAACTGGGAGACCAGGAACAGACCGCGGCCCCCTTCGTCGGTGCTCGCCGCGCGCCGCAGCCGGGGTGAGGTGTTGCTGCCGTCCGCCACCTCGCACACCAGGGTGCGGCCCAGCAGCAGCCTCACCCGTACGGGCGGAGCGCCGTAGCGCATCGCGTTGGTCAGGAGTTCGCTGAGGATCAGCTCCGTGCCGAACGCCGTCTCCTCCAGCCCCCAGTCGGCGAGCCGCCGGCCCGCCTCGCCGCGCACCTGGGGCACGGCCTCCACGTCGAAGGGGACGTCCCAGGTCGCGACGCACGCCGGGTCGAGCAGCCGGGTCCGGGCGACCAGCAGCGCCACGTCGTCACTGGGATGCCCGGGCAGCATCGTCTCCACGAGGGCGCGGCAGGTCTCCTCCGGCGTCCGGTCCGCGTCGGCGATGGCCGAGGACAGCATCGCCAGGCCCTCGTCGACGTCCCGTCCACGGTTCTCGATCAGCCCGTCGGTGAACAGGACGAGGCGACTGCCCTCGGGCAGCTGCAGCTCCCCGGCCTCGAAGGGATGACCGCCCACCCCCAGAGGCGGCGACAGCGGGAGGTCGGGGAAGGACACCCTGCCCTGCGGATCCACCACGGCGGGTGCGAGGTGCCCGGCGCGGGAGACGGTGCAGTGCCCGCCGACCGGGTCGTAGACGGCGTAGAGGCAGGTGGCACCGGTGAGCGGTACCCGGTCGTCGTCGCCGGCGGTCGCGCTCGGGGTGTCCAGCTGGGTGTCCAGCCGGGTCACCATCTCGTCCAGATGCCCGAGCAGTTCGTCCGGGGCCAGGTCCAGCGACGAGAAGTTCAGCACGGCCGTGCGCAGCCGTCCCATGGTGACCGCGGCCTGGAGCCCGTGCCCCACGATGTCCCCGACGACCAGCGCCACCCGGAACCCGGGCAGCGGGATGACGTCGAACCAGTCGCCGCCCACGCCCGACTCCGCCGGCAGATACCGCGAGGCGACCTCCAGCGCGTCCTGGTCCGGCAGGCCCAGCGGCAGCAGATTGCGTTGCAGCGTCACGGCGAGCGCGTGTTCCCGGGAGTACCGGCGCGCGTTGTCGATCGCGACGGCGGCGCGGGCCACCAGCTCCTCGGCCACGGCGACGTCCTCCTCATCGAACCGGGGGAAGCTCGCACCACGCCAGAAGTTGACCATGCCGAGGACCACCCCGCGCGCCCGGAGCGGCACCGTGATCAGCGAATGGATGCCGTAGTCCAGCGCCCGCCGCGCCCCCTCGGGGTCCTGCGCCCGCCAGTCCCCGGCGGAGTGCAGGTCCGGGACCAGGACGGCCTTGCCCCGCCGCAGCGCCGCCGCCCTCGGCGTGTCGGCCGCCAGGAACCGGATCACCTCGCCCACCGGCTGCAAGGGGTGTCCGCCCCGCGAGGCCCGCAGCGCGGTACGGCGCATCTCGCGGACCGCGCTCGTGGGCTCCTCACCGCGCAGCACGGAGTCGAGCAGTTCCACGGTGACGATGTCGGCCATGCGGGGGACCGCCACCTCGGACAGCTCCTCCGCCGTACGCCGTACGTCGAGTGTGGTGCCGATCCGCACCCCCGCCTCGTACAGGAACGACAGCCGGCTCCGCGCCACCTCGGCCTGCCCGGAGAGCGCCCTCAGCTCCGTGGTGTCACGGAAGGTGGCGACCAGGCCCTGGGCGCCGCCGTACGGGGCGGTGGGCCGGATATTCACCGCCAGCAGCCGGTCCCCGGCCGGGACGACCTGGTCGGACGCCGTCTCACCCGACAGCAGCAGCCGCGCCAGGACCGGCCCCAGCCCCAGCTCCCGCACATGCCGCTGGTCGGCGTCCCCGGGCAGACCCAGCAGCCGGTGCGCCTCGTCGTTGGCCAGCACCACGCACCCGTCGCCGCCGACGATCACCACCCCCTCGCGCACCGCGTGCAGCACGGCGTCGTGGTGCTCGTACATCCGGGTCATCTCGGCCGGCCCGAGCCCGTGGGTCTGCCGCAGCAGCCGCCGGCTGACCAGCGCCGTGCCCCCGGTCGCCAGCAGCAGCGCCCCCGCGGCCATGCCGAGCAGCAGAGGCAGCTGCTGGTTCAGCACCTGGCCGACGTTGCTGTACCGGATCCCGGCGGTGACGATGCCGACCACGCGCCTGCCGGGGTCCGTCACCGGTACGACGGCCCGCACGGCGTCGGCGGGCGGGCCGTGGAACGTCTCGGTGTACATCTCGCCCATGGCGGCCCGGCCGACGCCCTCGGCCTTCGTGCCGATCAGGGTGGGGTCGTTGTCGGTGATCCGGGTTCCGCGCCGGTCGAGGACGCTGACGAAGTCGACGCCGGAACCCTTCTGCACCTGTTCCGTCGCCGGCTGCAACTGGACGGCCGGATGCGGTGACCGCAGGGCGGGCGCCGTTCCGGGCGCGTGCGCGAACGCCTCCGCCACGGCCAGGGAGCGGTCCTCGGCGGTGCGCTGGGCGTCGTACCGCCCCTGCACCACCAGGGCGGTGGCCCCCGCCGCCACCAGCACCAGCATGATCAGCGCTTGCAGCACGAAGACCTGCGCGGCGAGCGTGCGGACGCTCAGGGACGGCGAAAGACGGCGTCTGCGTGGCGGCCAGAGCCCGCGGTCACGGGTCGGACCGGATGACCCCCGTGAACCGGGCGGCGACGCCGCGCTCGCCCATGGCCAGCGGGAACGTCCGCTCATCTCCCTTTTCTAGCACTGCGCCTCCACGCTCGGCGACCGGTGCGTCCGCCGATGGGTGGGGGCGGGGCGTGCTGTGCCGGGGTGGGCGGGCGGCCGGCCTGTGATGTGGCCGCCGATGCGTGGGGCGGGGCGTGGCACGGGCGGCGGGGATCGAGGCCGGGGCGGTCGTGTGCTCCGCCGGGCCTCGGGACCCGGAACCGCCGACGGACGGGTCCAGGGTGCCCACGAACCTGGCCACCGCCCCGACGACCCGTGCCGGGCGGTCGTGCGCGGCCCGGGGTCCTCGAACGGTCCGGCCGGCGTGGCGCGCACCGGCGGGTACGCGGTGAACCAGGTGCTGGTCGGCAGCACGGAGACGCGGTGGCCCGTGGCGGGCCGCGGCACGTTCGGCGGTCGACGCACCGCTACCGCGGCGGGCCTCGAAGACCCCACCGATCCGATCCGGTCGGGGCTGCGGCGCACGAGCAGGGGCAGCGGATCGGCTCCGCCCCGGCGCAGGACGTCCCGTACGCGCGTGGCCACCCCATGGAACATGCCGCTGAGTGGAGCAATCACGGCGCGTCGCGGCCCCGCGCACCAGGCTGGACGTCTTGTCGAGTTCCTGTGACAGGAGTCCGTGTGCGAAGACCACGTATGCCGAAGCCTGGACATACCGGTCGGGATCCGGAGGACGGAGCCGGTGCGCGCACGCGGTTGTCGGCCCCTCCGGCATGGATGCGATGGCTACCGGTCCTGTACGTCGCGGCCCTCCTGCTGCTGGAACCCGCGACGCCCGTGGAGTGGCCGGTCAGCTTCGTGCTGATCGCCCTGCCCCTCGTGGCCGCCTTCGCCCACGGCCCGGCCGTCGTCGGCGGCGCCACCGTGTTCGCCGTCGTCCTGGAAGGGGTGCTGGCCGGCACCCCGTGCTGCGCGGGCCGTGAGGTCGGCTACCTGTGGGACCGCCACTACGTGGCCTCCTACATCTGCACCGGCCTGGTCGGCGTCCTCGGCATGATCCTGGCCGCGCACCGCGTCCGCCGTGAGCGCACACTGGCCGACCTGCGCTTCGTGGCCGACATCGCCCAGCGGGTCCTGCTCCGGCCGGTTCCGCACCAGATCGGCAGCCTCCACCTGGAGAGCCTGTACCGGTCCGCCGCCGCGGAGGCACGCATCGGCGGCGACCTGTACGAGGCCGTCCCCACCCGGTACGGCGTCCGACTGCTCATCGGCGACGTCCGGGGCAAGGGGCTGCTCGCGGTGGAGACCGCCGCGGCCCTGCTCGGCGCGTTCCGCGAGGCGGCGCAGGACGAACCCACTCTGCCCGCCCTGGCCGACCGGGTGGAGACGAGCATGAACCGCAGGGCCGTGCTGCTGGGCGGCAGCGAGGTGGGCGAACGGTTCGTCACCGCGGTCTTCGCCGAGATCCCCTTCGGAGAGGCGCTGATCCGCGTCGTCAACTGCGGCCATCCGCCCCCGGTCCGCATCCGCTCCGGCGAGGTGTGCGAACTCGACCGGGGGCGGTCGGCGCCGCCGCTGAACCTCGGGGTGCTGCTGGGGGAGCCGTACCACGTGGACGCCTACACCTTCCGGCCCGGTGACCAGCTCCTGCTGTACACGGACGGCATCACCGAGACACGTGACGCGGCCGGCTCCTTCTACCCCCTGCTCCAGCGCCTGCGTTCCTGGTCCGCCCTGCCGCCCCGGGAGCTCCTGGAACGCCTCCACCGCGACCTGCTGGCCTACAGCGGCGACCGGCTCCAGGACGACATCGCGGCGCTCGCCGTCCGCCTCCCGGCCGACGAGCCGGCTGTACCGGCCACGCCGCCGCCCGGCTGAGCACGGCACGCGGTGCCCCGGGCCGCCACCGGATCAGGAGGGCGGCAGAGGACCCGCAGCCTCCCCGCGCACCGCCACCCTCTCCGGCTCGGACTCGGCGTCGTCGCCGGCCGGCAGCGGCCGGGAGCCGTTCGCGTCCAGCCGTACCCGTCGCCGCCCCGCCGGCCGTGTCACCGGGGCCCGTGCACCGGCGGCGCACCGCCGCAGGGCGGAAGCGGAGTCACGGAATGCGGGCCACCGCCGCATAGATCCCGCTGTCCTCCGGCACCGCGTCCGTACCCGACACGCCCCACTCCGTGGCGGTCACCAGGCCGGGCGGCACGAGATCCAGGCCGTCGAAGAAGCGCTCCACCTCCTGGCGCGAGCGGAAACCGAGCTGGATGCCGCCCTTGGCGTACTCGGCCGTGACCTGCGCGGCGAGTTCCGGATGGATGTCGGACGCGGCGTGCGACAGCACCAGGTGACTGCCGGGAGGCAGCGTGGCGATCAGGTTCCGGACGATTCCGTGGGCGTCCTGCTCGTCGGTGACGAAGTGCATCAGCGCGATCAGCGACAGCGCGATCGGCCGGTCGAAGTCCAGGATCCGGCGGGCGTGCCGGACGATGGAGTCCGGCTCCCGCACATCGGCCTGGATGTAGTCGGTGACACCGTCGTCGCCGCTGATCAGCAGCGCCTCGGCGTGGCGCAGGACGATCGGGTCGTAGTCGGTGTAGACGACCTTCGCCGTCGGCACGATCGCCTGGACGATCTGGTGCAGATTGGGCTGGGTGGGGATGCCCGTACCGATGTCCAGGAACTGGTCGATTCCCTGCCCGGCGAGCCAGGCGGCGGCCCGGTGCATGAACTGGCGGTTCTGCCGCGCCGCGTCCCGCGCCTCGGCCGGCAGCCGCTTGCCCACGGCCTCGTCGACCGGGTAGTTGTCCTTGCCGCCCAACAGCCAGTCGTAGACCCGCGCGGGGTGCGCCCTGCTGGTGTCGATCCCCAGGGGCGGCAGTGAATCGGTCGTCATAGCAGCTCCGTTGCGCGGGTGAGCGGTTCAGGCCATGTGTTCGATCATCCTACTCGCGCCCCGGCCGTGCCTCGCGCCGCGCGAGGAAGGGGAGTTGAAGCGGACGGCGGTCGTCCTCGGCTCCCCGGCTCCCGGCGACTTCCGATGCCGGGGTCAAAACCGGGGACCCGGACGGCGGTTGCGCGATAGCCTCGGGGGGTGACGGTCCGGTACTACGTGTACATCAGCGACTCCAAGGTCGACATGCTGCTCTCCCAGATCGACCCCGCTTTCGGCCGCAGGAGCACCACCGAAGCCGGCGTGAGCGTCAAGCTGTTCAGCGTCAGACGCAGTGTCGAAGCACCGGCGCCGGACCGGACGGCCAAGCTGGAGCGCGTCCTGCGGCACCTGGAGGAGACCGGGCAGACCGGATCGGTGGACGACCCGGGACCGTACTTCCGCGGCAGCGTGCCCATGCAGTGGGGGCCCCTGAACGGCGAGAACGGCGGGTCGCTGGTGTACTTCGGCGGCCGGACGGAGCAGACGATCCTCGGTCTCGGCGGCGCCAGTGGCCATGTGCTCGGCGCGAGCGCCCCGCAGGCCCAGGAGTTCGCACCCTCCTCGGTGCCGACGCTCCTGGCCGGCCTGGCCTCGGCGTTCGCCGCCGACAGCGCCGAGTTGCCTGCCGAGCAGTCGTCCCTGGCCTGGGTGCACACCGCCGGACGCCTGCTGCGCGGCCCCCGGCAGCAGGTGGAGTTCGTCGCCCGGCGCCTGCTGTCCGGCCCCAGCCCCTACCCCGAACTCGACGCCCGTCCCGGCATGCGGGTACTGCTCGGCAGCCCCCTGTACGTGGCCCTGGCCGACTGACGGCGCGGCGATGGCCCTCGGCACCTGGCGGCCCGGCGAGGTGGTCCTCGATCTGTACGAGGTACTCGACGACGTGCGCAGCGGCGGCATGGGCGTGGTCCACCGCGTCCGGCACCGCGGCTGGAACGTGGACCTCGCGGTCAAGACGCCCCGCCCGGAGCTGGTCGCCTCCGAGACGGGCAGGCGCCGGTTCGAAGCCGAAGCCGGCACCTGGGTGGGCCTGGGCCTGCACCCGCACACCGTCAACTGCGCCTACGTCCGCACGGTCGACGGCCTGCCCCGTGTCTTCGCCGAGTGGGTCGACGGCGGCAGCCTCGCCGAGGCGATCACCGGCGGCAGCCTCTACGAGGGCGGTCCCCGGGCCGCCCTCGCGCGCGTGCTGGACATCGCCGTCCAGACCGCGTGGGGCCTCCAGCACGCCCACGACACCGGCCTGGTCCACCAGGACGTCAAGCCCGCCAACGTCATGCTCGAACCCGACGGGACCGCCAAGGTCACCGACTTCGGGCTGGCCGGAGCGCGTCCGGCGGACACCGGCGGGACACCCGCCGCCCCGTCCGCCGTCACCTTCGGCGGTATGACGCCGGCCTACTGCTCCCCCGAGCAGGCGCTCGCCGCGGCCGGACGCCGGGAGATCCGGCTGACCCCCGCCACGGACGTGTGGTCGTGGGCGCTGACCGTGCTGGAGATGTTCACCGGCCGCCGTCCCACCCGGTACGGCCAAGCCGCCGCAGCCGTACTCGAAGCGCTGCTGGACGCCGGCCCGGCCGACCCCCGCGTGCCGCCCATGCCGCCGGCGGTCGTGGGACTGCTGCGCCAGTGCTTCCAGACCGAGGCGACGGCGCGGCCGGCTCGGCTGGACGAAGTCGCCGGCGTGCTGCGCGCCGAGTACGGCGACCTCACCGGCACACCGTTCCCGCGGCGGGCTCCGGAGGCCGCCGCCCTGCTGGCGGACGGGCTCTCCAACCAGGCGCTGTCCCTGCTCGACCTCGGCCGGACCGAGGAGGCCGAGGCGCGGTGGCGGGAGGCGATGACGGCGGAACCCCACCACCTGATCGCGACCTTCAATTTCGGCCTGCACCGCTGGCGTACGGCGCAGAAGACCGATCTCGACCTCATCGCCGAACTGGAGTCCGCCCGTGAGATCAGCGGGGACGACGTCCTGGGCGCGCGGCTGATCGGTCTGGTCCACCTTGAGCGCGACGACCGCGAGCGCGCAGCCGAACTGCTGCGCCCGGCGGCCCCGGGCGAACCGGACCCGGCCGAGACCGAGGCCGCGCTGGCGGAGCTGACACACGATCCGGGGACGCGCCCCGTGGTCCTCGCCGGCCACGAGGCCGGCGTGAGCGCGGTGGCGGTGTCGGCCGACGGGGGCCTGGTGCTGTCCGGCGACCATCGAGGCAGCCTGCGGGTGTGGGAAACGGCCGGAGGCCGCTGCCTGCGGGAGCTGACCTCCGAGGGCCCGGCCGTCGTGGTGACCGCCCTGGACGCCGAGGGGCGGATCGGCCTGGTCGGACGCGAGCAGGGTCCGCCGGAGGCATGGGACCTCGCGCACGGCGAGCGGCTTCCCCTGCCGCAGGGCCCCGTTGCCGCCGGCGTCACCGCGGTCGCGCTCAGCGGTGACGGGTCGGTCGCCGCCACCGGGCACGCGGACGGCACCCTCCTGTTCTGGCACCTGCGCACGGGACGAGTCCTGGGGCCGGTCCAGAGCCAGGTGGAGCTGATGACCGTGCTGGCGCTCAGTGACGACGGCGCCGTCGCGCTGACGGCCGGCGACCTGCGAGACGACAAGATCCGCCTGTGGGACGTCGCCACGGGCGTCTGCGGGGCAGTCCTCACCGAGCCGCGGGCCAATCCCCTCCACTCGGCCTGGGGCGGCTTCGTGCGGAGAGCCGCCGCGGCCCCGGGCGCGCGGTACGCCGTGCAGGTGTGGGGTGGACCGATGGTGCTGTGGGACGTGCGGACGGGCCGGATCGCGACCCAGGCGCCTCACCACCTGACGGATGTCACGGCGCTCGCCCTCACCCCCGACGGCTCCCTCGCCGTCGTCGGGGGCGGCACCCCGCTCCTGGTGGTGCAGACGGCGACCGGCCGCTGCCTGCGCACGTTCGACGACGGCACGGCACGGTACGTGTGCCATCTGGCGGTGAGCGCCGACGGCCGCTACGCCGTACTGCCCACGACGGACGGCGTGCGGATCAGGGTGCAACCCCTTCCGGTCCCGGGCTACCGTGCGCCGTGGGCGTACGCCCGGCCCCGGGCCGCCGGTGAACTGTCCGATCACGCCGGGCGGTTCCGGGCGGCCATGCGCGAGGGCGAACGGCTCCTGGACGAAGGCCGCTACGCCCGGTCGGCCGCCTGTCTGCGCACCGCGCGGGCGGTGCCCGGCCACGCACGGCATCCCGACCTGCGGCACGCGTGGAACGCGCTGGGCCGGCACGGGCGCCGTACCGGACTGCTCGGTGCGTGGCAGACGTTCGACTTCACCGGCAGAGTGGCGCACCCTTCGGCGCTCGCGTTCGTCGGGGACACGAGCCTGTTCCTCGCGGCGCTGCACGGTGACAAATTCCTGCTGTGCGACGCCGCCAACGCACGGCAGTACCGCGTGATCGACTCGACGGCCACGGCCGACGTGGCCCTTGTGATGACCGGCGACGGCACCCGAGCCGTCGTCCACGGCATGGGAGAGGCGGCCCTGCTCGATCTGCGGGACGACAGGACCGTCACGCTGCCGCACGACGACGTCAGGGCCGTGGCATTGGCCGACGACAGCGGATGGCTGCTGACCGGCGACGACAGCGGACACCTGTGCCGCTGGGACATCGAGGACGTGGCGAGGCGCCGCGACCACGCGAAGCCCTCCCTCGCGTTCCGCGCCCACCAGGGGCAGGTGGAGTCGGCCGCGATCAGCCCCGATGGCCGGTACGGCGCGTCGAACGCTTTCGCCGGCGCCGCGGAGGACCGGCAGCGGCGCTACGACCAGGACGACCTCTGCGGATGGGACCTGGTCTCCGGGGAGCGTCTGTGGCGGCACACCGGGCGCCCCGGCCGAGCGGGCCTGCGGTTCACCCCGGACGGCCGGACCCTGCTGGAGTACGGCCTCTCCAGCGTGCACGCCTACGACGCCGCGAGCGGGCGCCGGCTCTGCACGGTGGACGGCCACTACAGCGTCAGGACGCTGGTGACCTCCGCCGACAGCCGGCGCGCGGTGATCGCCGGATACGGGACCCTGGTCGTCCTCGACCTGGCCATGGGCGGCGTGCTCCGGGAGATCCGCGACCCCGGCCTGGTCAACGCCCTCACACTCACCTCCGACGGCCGGTTCGCCCTCGCCGGCCTCGCACACCAGGAGGTACACGTGTGGGACCTCGACCAGGGGCGGCGGCTGCGCGTCCTGTCAGGACACCAGGGCCAGGTCTTCGGCCTGGCCTTGAGCGCCGACGCCCGGCACCTGCTGGCAGCCGGGGTCGACTCCGTGCGCTGCTGGGAACTCGACTGGGACTACGACTGGTGACATGCCGTCCTCCGTCACCCTGACCCCCGACGGCGCGCCCACGGCCGCGGCGTACGTCTTCACCCACCGCACCACCTGCCTGGTCGGCCGGGCGAGCGAGTGCGGGATCCGGCTGGCCCGCACCGAGACGAAGGTCTCCCGGCACCACTGCCTGCTCGACGTCAATCCCCCGCACCTGCGGGTGCGGGACCTCGGCAGCCGCAACGGCACCTACGTCAACGGCGAACGGCTGCCGTCGGGCTCGGCCGGGCGGGACCTGGCCGACGACGACGAGATCCGCGTCGGCGGCGCGGTACTGCGCGTCTCCGTCCAGGCGGGGGAGCCCTCGCCGGCGCGCGCCGACGCGCGGGACCCCGTCGACGCACTGCACACGCTGCTCGACGCGGCCGAGGCCGGGGAGCCGGGACTCACCGGCATCCGCGGCTACCGGCTGCTCCAGGAACTCGGCCGCGGCGGACAGGGCGTCGTCCACCTCGTCCGGAACGAGGAGACCGGCGAACTCCTCGCCCTGAAGACCTTGCCGGCCCACCGTGCCGTCGACCCCTCAGCCCGCGACGGCTTCCTGCGCGAGTTCGCCTGCACGCGCGCCCTGCGCCATCCCCACGTCGTCGCCTTCCACGGCGGCGGCGTGCACGACAGCACCTTCTACTTCACCTGCGAGTTCTGCCGTCTGGGCAGCGTCGCCGACCTCGTGGCCCGCGCCGGCGGCAGACTCGGCGTGGACCAGGCGGTGGGTGTGACCCTCCAGGCGCTCCGGGGACTGCACTACGCGCATGCGGCCAAGGTGCCGGTACGGCTGGCCGACGGGACCTCGGCGACGCACCGGGGACTGGTGCACCGCGACATCAAGCCGCAGAACCTCCTGCTCACCGGGGCCAGGGACGGCGCGACCGTCAAAGTCGCCGACTTCGGCCTGTCCAAGGCGTTCGACAGCGCCGGCCTGTCCGGCCACACCCTCACCGGTGCGATGGGCGGCAGCCTGGCCTTCATGCCGCGGGGCCAGGTCATCGACTTCAAGTACGCGCTGCCCGAAGTCGATCTGTGGGCGATGACGGCCTGTCTGTACTGGATGCTCACCGGCTCGCCGCCACGGGACTTCCCGGCCGGTGCCGATCCCGTCGCCGTGGTCCTGCGCGAGCCGGTCGTGCCCGTACGCGACCGGCTGCCCACCCTGCCCCGCCGACTCGCCGCGGTCATCGACACCGCTCTCGTCGACACGCCCCGTATCACCCTGACCAGTGCGGCCGACCTGGCACGCGCCATCCGTCAGGCGCTGTGAACGAGGCACCCGCCCGCGGGCGGGTGCCGCGACGAGTGCCGCCCCGATGCGGTGTCCGCGGCTGCGCGGCGGACGTGGCACCGGGGCGGCGGTGTCCGGCCAGGGGGGCGGGTCCGGGGCCGAGTGATCAGGGCTGGGCGGCCAGTTGGAAGCTCTGGGCGGCGGAGCCGTCACATGTCCGCTGGGTGAGCTGGACGCTGTCGGCGGCCGTGCCGGACGCGGTCAGGCACTTTCCGCTGTGCCGGGCGGTGAAGTGGTACCGCCCGGTGGCCTCTTTCACCGGCAGCCACTGCTGGTTGGTGCCACCACCGTAGGACCACAGCTGCAAGGGGGCGTTGTCGGCTGTGGAACGGTCGACGACGTCGATGACCTGCTGCGGATTGCCGCGAGCGGCGATGCGCGTGTAGCCGCTGTCGGTGGAGCGGAACTGGAACTGCTGTGCCGTCGTGGAGTTGCAGGTGTACTGCTGGATGACGGTCCCGTTGGCGGTGCCGGCGGCACGGGCGTCGACACACGTCCCGTTCCCGGCGTTGCTCAGCGTGTACCAGGCGGTCTCGGAGATGCCGTCCGCGGGCGGCTGGGACGATGCCGCTCCGCCCAGCCACTTCAGCCCGTCCAGGATGAACTGGTTCTGCGTGGCGCTGGCGAAGGTGGACGACAGGGCCGTGTTGGTGTCGTAGTTCATCGCGTTGTGGCCGAAGTTCGCGTACAGCATCTTGTACTTGGTGTTCGTCCACAGGATCGGGTAGTACCCGCTGTACCAGGTCTGGTTGGGGTCGGTGCCGAGCGGGAAGCTGCTGGGGTCGACGGAGGCCAGGATCTTGATGTCGGGGTTCTGGCGCAGGTCGTTGGACCAGCTGTACCACTCGCTCACCGACGAGGTGAAGGTGGCGGGCAGGTTCCGGGTGGAGGGGTGCGTACGGTCCTCCACACGCAGGACGGCCTTGGTCGGTCCCCAGGTGTTCGAGACGAAGTTCCCGCTGCCCAGGAACTGGTTGTGGTACCACGGCCAGCTCTGCGCGTCGGTGGTGAAGGCGGAGACGTGGAAGCCCATCCAGGCGCCGCCGTTGCGCATGTACTGCTCGAAGCCCGCCCGCTGGGCGGCCGACTGGGGCAGGTCGTCGAGGAAGAGGACCACCTGGTAGTTGTTGACACCGCCGTTCGCCAGGAGGTCCCAGTTGTTGCTGGCGGTGTAGGTGAAGCCGTTCGCGGCTGCCTGCTGCGGGAACCACTGGTTGGCTTCGTGGACGAAGCTGATGTGTGCGGCGTCATAGGTGCCGTTGTACAGCGCCAGTACGCGGAAGGGCTCCGCGGCCGGCGCGGCCTGGGCGGGTGGCTGTGCTGTCAGGCTGACCAGGGCCGCGAGGAGAAAGGCCAGCCACATGGGGATGCGTGCCACGCCGGATCTCACCTGTTGCATCCGATGCTCCCTTCTCGGCCGGGCCCGGGAAGGGGGCCAGGCATGAACGAAGGCGTTCATGAACGTGAGTGCTGGTCGTATGCGTAGATGCTGTTGGCCGGTGAACCTAAAGGTCTGGACCAGACCAGTCAAGAGCCGACGACAAGAATGTCCCTGGCAGACCAGATGCGTTAAGCACTTGTAGCCAACGGACAGGGATAGGCTGCGACAACTTCACTGCTGAGGAGGCGATGTGACGGATCGTGAGAGCCGTGCCGAGTCGGTCGAATCGATGGAGCAGCTCGCCGTGGTCTGGCGCTCCATGGTGCTCGACCGTGACACGGACGCCGATGTGCGGGACCTCCCGGGCATCGCCGTCCGCTGGGCCGACTGCCGGTTCTCCTTCTGGAACTGCGTCACCTTGACGGACGTCGACGCGGACACGGCCCTGGTCCGGGAACGCCTGGGCCAGGCGGCGGACATCATGCGCGCGAAGCGGCACCCGGGATTCCTGTGGCTCTTCGAGGACCTCCTCGGCGGCGAGGCGCGCGCGGGCGTACGGACCGCGGCCGAGGAGGCGGGCCTTGCGTACGCCTTCCCCGGCACCGGCATGGCCGGCGACCTCCTCCCCATCCCCGAGCCGTCCCACCCGGACCTGACGTTCGTACGCGTGAGCACCGAGGAACACGTGCGGGCGTACGCGGACCTGAACTCGCGCGCGTACGGCTTCCCGCTGGAGGACGGCCGCGACGGACTCCTCGGCTCGGCGCTGTGGAAGCACCAGGTGCATGCCTACCTGGGGCTGCGGGACGGTGTCCCGGTGGCGTGCGCCGGAGCCGTCGAGGCGGAGGGCCGCCTGTTCGTCGTGCTGGTCGCCACCTCGCCGGACTGGCAGCGCAGGGGCTACGGGGAGGCGGTGACGCGCAAGGCTCTGTACGAGGGCTCCCGGGCCACCGGCCTGACCCGCGCCACACTGCACGCGACCGAGGCGGGAGCGCCCGTGTATCCCCGCATCGGCTTCAGGCCGAACTCGCCGATCCACTTCTACACGCTGAAGCAGTGACCGACCCCGCGCCGGGTGCCAGGCGTCGGTCCAGTGCGTCGAGGGCCGTGATGATGCCGGCCGGCTCGGCGCGGCTGGTGTAGTCGGTGTTCACGAGGGCCCGGCGGATGGTGTCCGCCCGGTCGATCACGTACGTCGCCGGCAGCGGCAGGGTGCGCGGGTGGCCGCCGTCGAAGAACGTCAGGACCACGGGGCCCGTGGCGAGCAGGTCGTCCAGGGCGACCGTCCGTCCGGCCGCCGACGGTGAGGGCGCTGACGGCGGGCCGCAGGGTGATGTCACGTTTCCTGGAACAAGGACGTCGTGACCGCGACCGGCCTCAACCGGTCCAGCCTGTACGCCGCCTTCGGCGGCAAGCAGGAGCTGTATCTCGCCGCGCTCCGCCGCTCTGTCGAGCGGCGGTCCCAGCCGGCGTTCCGTCGGCTCGCGCGGGACGACCGCGGACTGCCCGCCGTCGGGTCTCCCACGCGCACGCCGGCGCCGGGAACGGCGACCCCGGCGTGCGCGCGCTCCTCGACCAGCACCACCAGGAGGTGCGGGACGCGATGTACACGGCGCTCGTCACGGCCCGGACCCATGGGCAGCTCGCCACAGGGGCCGGTCCGGCAGCCGCGGCCGACCTGCCGGCCCTGCTCGCCCACGGAGTGAACCTGCGCTCCCGCGCGGGCGCCGGCGCCCAGGCGCTGAAGCGGACGGTGACGGCGGCACCGGACTCCCTCGGCCGACGAGCCGCGGCCTGAGGAGAGCGGCCCCTTCGTTCGGCGGCCGGGGGCAGTTCCGGGGCGCGCGTCCGGATACGTGACCCGGATGGCGTACCGAGGAAATGATTCGGCGGGTGAATCGGGAGGGCAGGAGGCGTACCGGGCCGGCGCGGTCCGTGAGCATGGGCGCGTGCCCGCCCGGCCGGCCCCGCCGTCCCGGCGGCACGTCTTCCTCCCTCCCGCATCCCACGAGGAGTTCGTCGTGCGTGTCCGTCGTCAGCTCACCAGTACTCTCGGTTCCTTCGCCCTCGCGTTCGCCTTCCTGGGCGCCGGCACCGCCACCGCGACCCCGGCGGCGGCCGATCCGTGCGGCTTCTACGAGACCGGCTCCGACGCCTACTACAACCACTGCACCTCCGACGGCTCCCACGTGGTGATCAAGGTCGAGGTGGCCCTGGCGCCCGACTACGAGCGGTGCGTCGCCCCCGGCAAGACCTGGCTGGGCTCCGCCACCAAGATCCAGGGCGCCCACTACGTGGGCCGCACCTGCTGACCCTGGCGCGTCACTCCGGCCCCGTGTTCTCCGAGCGCACCGGGACTGTCCCGTGAGTGCACTCTTGCGCGGGTGCCGGCCGACCCGCCACGGCAAGAACGCCGGCCCTTCTGTGCGCTCGGGGACCAGGGGCGGTGCGCTCTGAGGCAATCACCCGGCGTTTCCCCGCCCCGGCGGGGCCGCCGACGCGTCCGTACGCCTCCGTACCGCCTCCACCCGGCAGCTCCCGCGGCCCCCGGCAAGGTCTTCCGCACCTTGTTGAACATTTGAACCTCTCCTTCCACGCCTTGTAGAAAGACCGGGGCAGAGGGAGGGAGACGCCATGGCCGAGCGGCGACTGCGCGTCCGGGTGGGCAGCGACGCGCTCCAGGAACTGATCGAGGAACTCGCGGAACGGCTGGAGCGGTCCGTGGTCGTCGACGACCCCCTGGTACGGCTCATCTGCTCCAGCCAGCACTTCGGCGACGAGGACCCGGTCCGCATCCGCAGCCTGTTGCGGGGCCGGGCCGACGACGTCGCCATCCGGTACGTCCTCGACCAGGGCGTCGCCCGCTGGACGAAGCCGGGGTTCATCCCGGGCCGCGACGACCTGGGGCTGCTCACCCGCTACTGCGTTCCGCTGCGCGAGCGCGGCGAACTGCTCGGCCTGCTGATGGTCGTCGCGCCGGAGGGAACGCTCACCCGCGAGGAGACCGACCGTGTCGCGCAGGCGGTGCCGGCGATCAGCGCCCAGCTTCGCGCGGACCAACTGGCCGCCTCCGCCGACGAGGTGGACCTGCACGAGACACTGCACTCCCTCTTCGGCACCGGCGAGGCGGCCCGTGCCGCGGCGCGCCGGCAGATCCTGGACGGCGGCGTTCTGCCCGACGCCCCGCACGCGGTGGTGAGCGTCGTCCAGGTCTCCCGCTCGGTGGAGCCGCCGGGACAGGTGGAGATCGCGCTGCGCGCGTCCCTGGAGAGGTTCCTGCGTACGCGCTCGGCGGACGGCGCCATGGCCGCCACGCCGGACGGCGCGGTCCTCCTCCAGGTCTCGGCCCGGCCGTTGACGGCACAGGAACTGGCAGACCAGGCCACGGCCGTCCGGGAGGCCCTCGCCGCCTACCTGGAAGCCTCGGCCGCCCCCGTCCTCGGCATCGGCGGCACCCAGGACGGCCTCGCCGACGCCTGGACCTCGCACGCGCAGGCCCTGGTCGCGTCCCGCGCCGCGCGCCGGCTGCCCCACCTCAAGGGCGTCGGCGCGTGGGAATCGCTGGGCGAACTCGCCGTACTCCTTCAAGTACCCGACCACGCCCTGACCCCGTCCCTGGTGCCCACACCGCTGCACCGGCTGCTGGACAGCCCCGGCGGCCAGCGGCTGGTGGACACTCTGCGGTGCTTCCTCGAACACGCCGGGTCCATCCCGCGCACGGCCGAGGCCCTTCAGATCCACCGCACGTCCCTGTACTACCGGCTGCGCCAGATCCAGGAGATCACCGGCCTCGACCTCGACAGCGGCGGTGACCGCCTGGTCCTGCACCTGGGCCTGCGCACCCTTGAGCTGCTCCAGGCGGAGACCGATGTCCAGGCCGCCGTCTGACCGGGCCGCCTCCCGGTGCGCGAGAACGCGGCACCCCACCGGTGCCGGGCGGAACCGGGCCCGCCCTACAGAGTGAGGAAATGCGCGCCGGCCGATCACTACGCGGCGCCGGGGTGCGGTACCAGCCCCCTACAGAATGACGAAGATTCCGCCGGTCGATCACTACGGAGCGCGGTGGTGCGCGAGGTGTCGGGTGGCACAGAATTCCGGTATGCGGGAGCCGTGCTGAGGCCGGCTCCGTGAAACAGAAGCAACTCGCCGACGCGGAGCACGCCGTAGCGGTGGAGCACGAGGAAGGATTGACGTGGGGGCCGTGGAACAGCTGACGACCGGCGACGGAGTGCGCCTGGTGTACCGGGACAGCGGGGGAGAGGGATTCCCTCTGGTCATGCTGCACGGCTGGGGACAGACGCAGGAGATGTTCCGTCACCAGGTGCGGGGACTTTCCCCCGCGCACCGCGTCATCACCCTGGATTTCCGGGGGCACGGGGTGTCCGACAAGCCGTACCACGGTTATCGCGTCGCTCGTTTCGCGGCCGATGTGCTGGACCTCGTCGACCACTTGGGTCTCGACCGGTTCGACGCCCTGGGCTGGTCGATGGGGGCCTCGGTGTGGTGGAGCTTCGTCGACCAGTACGGCACCGGCCGTCTCCGGCGCTTCGTCGCCGTGGACCAGCCCGCGGCCGTCGCCGCGGTGCCGTGGATGTCGGTCGAGGAGCAACGGCAGTCGGGTGCCATCTTCGACGTGGCCGGTCTGCTCGCGCTCGGTGCGGAGCTCGCCGGTCCGGGCGGTGAACAGGCGCGATACGAGTTCGTCCGCGGCATGTTCTCCGGTGACCCCGACCCCGGGATCCTCTCCTTCGTGGCCGAGCAGATCAGAGCCACCCCCGCGCACGCGGGAGTGCCGCTGCTCTTCGACCACTGTGCCCAGGACTGGCGGGACGTGCTGCCCCGTATCGATGTGCCGACGCTGGTCATCGGATGCGACGGCAGTCATGTCCACCCGCGCTCGCAGCAGTTCGTCGCCCAGCGGATCCCGGGCGCGCGACTCCATGTCTTCCCGGCCACGGTGGCCAACTCGCACTTTCCCTTCCTGGAGAATCCGCCGGCCTTCAACGACGTCGTCGGCGCATTCCTCTCCGAGCAGCCGGATCCGGTGGATCACACCGACGTGGACGTCTGAATCCGCCTTCCGGCTTCCTCTTTGGAAAACCGAACATGAAAAAGAAGCGACGGGAGCCCGATGTGACCCGGTCGATCACCCCTGCCATGCCCGAAACCCCCGAACACGAGCCGTCCACCACGGCCCCGGGAAATGATTCAGGCCCATTCATCAACCTGCCCTGGCCGACCGTCGGCGACGACGACCACCTGTATCTGGCCGTCAACGTCTCCGACGAGACGGTGCTTTTCCCGCACGATTCCCCTCTGCGGTTGGAGCCCGGTGACATCGTCATCGGCGCCGCCTTCCGCCGCCCCCAGCTCCTTTCCAGCGGCGAGAAGCTGGCCCTCTTCCGTATCCCCCTGTGCCTGCTGGACGCGTCGGCGGCCGATCTGCACGAGGTCTCGCACACCCGCCTCAGCGGTCGGAGCGGCCTGACGTCGCTGGTCTCGCAGTTCCTGACCGCACTCGCCAGAACGCCGCGCCACCAGCGCCTGACCGGCGGCCGTCGCCTCGCCCTGAACACGGCCGACCTCGTGGCCCTCCTCGTCGGGGACGTCCTCCAGACGCGCGGCCGGCGCTCCGCACCCGGGGCCCAGGAGATGCTGGCGCGGATCCAGCAGCACATCCAGGACAACCTCATGGACCCGGACCTCGCGCCCGAGTCGATCGCCCGGGCACACCACATCTCGGTGCGCTACCTGCACAAGCTCTTCCAGTCCGGCGGCACCACCGTGAGCGCCTGGATACGGCAGCGCAGACTCGACGCCTGCCGCGCCGAACTGCGCGGGCGGCGCCGTACCGTGGCCGCCGTGGCCAACAGCTGGGGCTTCGCCAGCCCCTCCCACTTCAGCCGTCTCTTCCGGCAGACCTACGGCATCACCCCCAAGGAGTGGCAGGCCGCCGTGTCCTGCGACGCCTGAGCCGGCCACCCGCCACCGCCAGACGCACCCGCGGGCCCGTCCGCCGGCATCTCCCGCCGCCGCAGCCCCGCATCCCACCACCGCCCACGAGGCCATCCATGCGAAGCCGTCGAGGCCGCCGGGCACGCCAGCGTCCGCCCCCTGGCCGGCCACCCCTCGCCGACACACCCGTGAGCCGGGAAGGAACACCGCCATGCCCCCAACCCCCACCGTCGTCCTGGTTCACGGAGCGTTCGCCGACACGGCGATCTGGTTCGGCGTCGTCGCCGAGCTGCACAGCTACGGCATCCCGGTCGTCGCTCCGCCGAACCCGCTGCGCGGCCTCGCGGCCGATGCCGCGCGCATCGCGTCGCTGGCCGCGCAGATCGACGGCCCTGTCGTCCTGGTCGGGCATGCCTACGGTGGCGCGGTGATCACCGTCGCGGGCACCGCCGACAACGTCGTCGCCCTGGTCTACGTCGCCGCCCATGTGCCGCAGGAGGGGGAGAGCCTCGGCGAACTCCAGGGCCGTTTCCCCGCCGCCGGACCGGCGGGCGGCCTCCGGCGGTGGAGCTACCCGGTCCCCGGTGGCGGAGCGGGCGTCGAAGTGACCCTCGGCGTGGAGACGTTCGCGGCCGTGTTCGCCACCGATGTCTCGGCCCCGGTCGCCGAGGTGCTCGCCTCCTGTCAACCTCCGCTGGCCCTGGCCGCTGTCGAGGAGAAGGCCACTGCCGCCGCGTGGCGGACCAAACCGTCGTGGGCCCTGGTGGCCGGCGCGGACCGGGTGATCGCCCCGGATGCGGAGCGCTTCGGTGCCGCGCGGGCCGGGGCGACGGTGGTCGAGATCGACGGTGCCTCGCACGCCGTCACCCTCTCGCAGCCCACGGCCGTGGCCCGGCTCATCCGCGACGCCGTCCACGCGGTGAGCTGACCCCGCATGCGACCGCCCGCGCGGCCCCCCTGCCAATCCCCCCCCGCATGAGACCGCAGCCGAAAGGAAGCACCAGCCGATGACGACGCAGCTCAAGCCGCTTCTGCGGACGTGGGAATGGCAGGCCGAGGCCGCCTGCCGGGGCATGGACAGCTCGGTGTTCTTCTCACCGCCCGGTGAGCGGGGCTCCGCGCGGCGCCGGCGCGAGCAGAGGGCGCAGGAGATCTGCCGGCAGTGCCCGGTGCGCGTTCCGTGCGCGGGATTCGCCGCGACGTCCGAACAGCGGTACGGCGTGTGGGGCGGCAGCACGGAGGCCGATCGCCGCGCCGCCCCCGCCACCCCGGACACGCCGAACCCCTGAACTTCCAGTCTCGGCGTGGGCCGTCGGCAGCACGGAGGCGGGGCGCCCTGATCCGCGCGGTGAGGCCGGTCGGCCGGCCGGCTCCGGATGCGGTCCCGGTGGGCCGGGGTGCCCGAGGAGACCCGGGCACCCCGGCCGTGGGTCAGGTCACCGGACGACGACCCCGGTACGACCCGTGACACCGCCGGCGGTCACCGAGACGGTGACGGTGCCGGGGCGGTGGGCGGTCAGGGCGCCGGTGGCGGGATCCACCGAGGCGACCTTGGGATCGCTCGACGTTCAGACGTGGGAGACCGGGTCCGCGACCGGGATCGTGAGCGGCGCGATGTTGTCGCCGCCGATCTGCTCGCCCGTCGCGCTCAGGTCGATGCGGTCGCCCTGGGCGACGGGGTCCTTCGGACCGTGGACCGTGATCGACGCGAGCGCCGGCTCCACGGTGTACTGGAGGTCACCGTCGTCACCGATCCGGATCAGCCCGAAGTGGTAGATGCCGCCCTGGTCGGCCGGCGCGTAGGCCGGCATGCCGAGGTCGGCGAAGGTGAACTGCGGGATGCCGCCCTCGTCGGCGGTCACGCTCCGCCCCTCGGGATCGAGGATCTGCTCGGCGAAGCCGCGGGCGTGACCGTACATCATGATCACGTGCTGCTCCGGGTGCGCCTGCTGGTAGCGCTGCACCAGCCGCAGATACATACGGGCCTCCCAGCGGTCCGTGAACTGGCTGTTCGCGGCAGGGTGCGGGTCGTAGGCGGGCATGTGCGTGACGACCAGTACGTCCTTGGCGGTGGTGTCCGTCAACTGCTGGACCAGCCACGGGTACTGGGCGCCCTCCGGGTCCTGGAACGGGTCCGAGGACTGAAGGCTTCCGTGTGAGTTGTCGGTGACGATCAGCCGCGCCGCGCCCTGGGTGTAGGCGTAGTGGGTGTCGCCGAACGTGTCGCTGTAGTTGCCGTTCTCGGCGTCGGCGCCCTGGGTGATCTCGTGGTTGCCGACGATGTCACGCTCGGGAATGCCGAGCGCGTCCATCTTCGACTTGGCGAACCGCAGATCCGGGAGCTTGCCGTCGTCGGCCATGTCGCCGAGGAACTGGGCCGCGTCCGGCCGGGCCTGCGGGGCGAGTGTGGGCAGCCGCCCGGCGATCGAGTCCATCACGTTGCTGCTCACCGACCCGGGGTCGGAGGCGAGCAGATGGGCGTCGTCACCGGTGAGGAGGGTGGTGCCGCGCCTCGCGAAGTCCGCGGAGTCCTCCTCGAAGGAAAGCCACGCCGGATTCTCCGGGACGGCGTGGTACGCGGGCGCTGTGACGGGCCGCGGAGAGTACAGGGCCTGGAGGCCCGCGACGTTGAGCGAGCCGCTGTAGGGGGTGCTCGGGCTGATCGCCAGGAAGTCGATGAAGCTGATCGTCAGCGGGAACTGCATGCCGGCGGGCAGCTGAGCGACCGCCAGGTGCCAGTCCTTCCAGGTGACGTACGTCGGGTAGAGCGTGGTCGAGGAGCCGTTGACGCCGATGTACTTCTCGGCGAGTTCGATGCCGTTGCCGTCACCCTTGATCCACACGCCGATGCCGGTGGGGACCTGGCCGTTGTTCGTGTCGGTCCTCAGGGTGGTCTTCGGGGAGAGCACCAGCTGCTTCACGCCGGACCCGGCCGGCATCGAGTAGTCCAGCCTCAGCGATCCCGGCTCGTCGGATCCCGGCGGGACGACGCCCGGGTCGGCGGCCAGGGTGGCGGGCTTGCCGGTGGTGTTGTTGCTGAGCCGCCAGACGTCCAGGCTGGTCATGGGGTCGATGACCTTGTGGACGCTGCCGACGGCGATCGACGTGCTGCCGGTGGCGCCCGCGACCGTCGCGGTCACCTCGGCGAGCCCGCCGGCGTCGGCGTCGGCGGTGAACAGGCCGTGGGCGTCGACGCTGCCGAGACCCGCCGGGCTCACCTTCCAGGTGGCCGCCTCGGCGGGGATCCGCACCTGGTCGCCGTCCTTGTCCGTTGCCGACACGGTGAGTTGCTGGGTGGCGCCGTTGTCGAGGTCGGCCTTGTCGGGCGCGACCGTGAGGGTCTTTAGCCTGCCGACGACCTCCAGTTTCCCGGCGGCCGAGGCCGTGCCGTCGGAGGCGATGATCCGGCCCGTGCCGGTGCGGTGCGGGGTCAGCACGCCGTTGTCGTACGTGGCGAGGTCGGCGGGCTCGACGCGGACCCGGACGTGGCCGGCCGCCGGGTTGGCGAACCGGTCGACGGCGTACACCGGGAGCGGGACGGAGCCGCCGGCGACGGTGGTGAGTGTCTTCCCGCCGTTCACGACGACCTTGACGGCCGGTCCGGACTCCTTGGCGGTGGAGTAGAAGAAGATGCCGTTGGCGACCGGGCGTTCGGTGTTGCCGGGCAGGTCGGACGGCGTGTTGACGACCTCGGCCCGGTCGGCGCCGGGAGCACCGCTGACCATGGTGGTGGAGCCGCCGCCGTCGAACAGCATGGCGGTCCAGGCGCCGTGGGCGACCAGGTAACCGGCGACCTCGTCCCTGGTCACGCCGAAGGCCGTGGCAGCGCCGCCATGGCCGTCGACGGCGACGACGACGGCGTGCTCGCCGTCCTTGGTGATACCGACGGCCGTCTCCGGGTTGGCGCCGCTCGGCGGGGTGCCGGTCGGGTCCCGGTAGACCTTGCCGTCCTTGACCAGGGTGTCGACACCGCTGATCAGCTGGGTGACATCGTTGTCGGGGGAGAGGCGGGTGGCGATGCCGACCGTGTCACCGGTGTGCAGGCTGTCGGCGAGCCACTGCCCGCCGTCGCCGGCGCCCAGCAGGCCGAGCCGGCCCTCGGCCAACCGCGGCACGGTGGTCACGCCGGTCCGCACACCGTCCACGACGAAGCCGCCGTCCGTGGCCCGGCCGAGCACCAGTGTGGACGGCTCGGCCAGGTCCGGGGTCTCGCCGAGATCGGGGGTGACCTCGGTGATGCCGCCGGTCGACACGTCGTTCACCGTGTTCACCGAGGTGAGCGAGCGGGTCGCGGAACCGGCCGTGACGGTGCCGGAGAACGTCTGCGGGCCCATCACCATGGTGCCGTCGGGCTTGACGCCCAGCTGGGAGGCGAAACCCGGCTTGGGGCTCTTCAGCATGTGCCCGTCGGAGACGATGCCGCCGAGCGGGCGTCCACTGCCGTGGATCTCGAAGTAGTCGCCGTTGACGCCGGCCACCGCGCCGGTGCGCCGGGCCATCGAGGACGGCGTCTCGTCCGCCGGGTCGGTGAGGGTGTCACCGGCCTCCACCATCCCGACCCGGAGATTCGGATCGGTCAGATCAGCCGTGAGTACCTGCATGTGCTGGCGACCGCCGACGGTGTCGTAGGTCTCGCTGTAGTGCCGCAGCCCACGGGTGACGGTCTCGGCCGGTGTACGGGTGTGGTTCACCACCACCGGCCAGTTCTGCGGTGTGTCCGGCAGCCAGTCACGGTGCGCCGTGTTCCGGGACCCTGCCGGGTCGGCGGCGGAGCCGAAGGCGGTTCCCGCCCCGCCCACGGCACCGGCGAGCACCAGCGCCAGCGCCGCCGCCACCGCGGTACGGCGTGAGCCGGCCGCCACGGGTCTCTTGTTACGAAGTGTCATCACGCGTTTCCTCGAAGACGTGCGCGCCGATGGTCACCGACGCGCACGACCACCGCACACCGGTGCGGCGGAGCACAGGTGTCCGGACCCGGTGGCGAAGATGACCATCAGGAGCGCGCCCACGGACCTTCGGTCACACGGCGTTCACCATCGAGGTGGGGGCGCCGAGGCGGTGTCGCTGTTCTGCCGGAACGCTGTCGGTGTCGCGCCGCGAGCGGTGTGCCGTCGGCCCGGCCGCCCACCTCGGTGTCGGACCTCCCAGATGCACAACGCGGCCCGCACGGCAAGGATCGCTTGTGAGGCGTGTGTGCCCTGCGCTGGTGTGCGGCGCGCGCACCCACACGTCATCGGTCGCTCGGCATCCGCGCGAGCTGGGGGAAACGCCCGTCTCGGCGCTCCAACCGGACCATTGTCATGTTGATCAAACGCATCCTGAACCGTTCTCCTCAGTCCCCGCAGTCGACAGCGCACCCCACCGCCACGGCGCCCACGGCGAGGGCCACCGGGCCGATGGTGACCGCGGCCGACTGCGGGCTGCTGCTCCTCCGGCTGACCTTCGGCCTGTTCATGGCCGCGCACGGCGCTCAGAAGGTCTTCGGTCTCTTCGGAGGTGGCGGCCTGACCGCGACCGGCAAGGCCTTCGAGTCCCTGGGGTATCGCCCGGGCAAGCTCTTCGCCGTGATCGGGGGCCTGTCGGAGCTGCTCGGCGGTCTCGGTCTGGCGCTGGGGCTGCTGACCCCGCTCGCCGCTGCCGCCCTGATCGGCGTCATGATCAACGCGATGGTCACGGTGACCGCCGCCCACGGCCTGTGGGACACGTACGGCGGTGTGGAGTACAACGTGGCGATCGCCGTCGCCGCCTTGGCCGTCGCCGCCATCGGCCCCGGCCGGCTGGCCGCTGACCGCTTCCTCCCCTGGGGCAGGGGCGGCTGGACGGAGGCGGCCGTCGCCCTCGGCCTGGGCGGCATCGGCGCCGCGATCTCACTCAGCGTCTAACGCCCCTCTGGGGCGGCTGCGCAGCGGATGAGCGGGCCCTGCCGACGGAAGGCGCGCTCGAAGACGGCTCGGTTGTCGAGTCGGCCACACGAGCGAGGAGGCGACCGCCCTGACAGGCGTCCGGCCCCAGCCGTGAGAGCCGGTGATCCCGTCCAGGACCAGCCGTAGACCCGCGTCGGACGTCGCCGTCGGATCGGTGGGGTCGGCCTCGGTGACGAAGCGGCCCGGCCGCGGGTGTCGCCCGGTCGCCGGCGTCCGGGTGGATACGCGCCGGACCCGGCCTGCCGACGACTCTCGTCTGTCCGATCTCGCGCCGGATCGCGCCGGATCGCTCCGGTCGCGTAGGCGCTCACCGCTTCTGCGGCCCGCGCCACGGCGTCGACGTCGGGCAGGACCCCGGTCAGGGCGGTGAGGGTGGTCTCCATGTGGGCCGGCGCCTGCGGCCCGAGGTGGGGTCGGCCACCGGGCAGGCCGGCGGACCAGGGGTGGTGCAGCGCGGCGCCGCAGGCTCGTGACCCTGATACGTCCGAAGGCACCGCGGATGGCCGAACGGCTGGTCGAG
>NZ_BMVN01000053.1:0-49889 GCF_014650735.1 Streptomyces canarius | reverse complement strand
ACGGCACCTTCTACGAACCGCAACCTGCCCCCACGGGTTGACGAAACCCATAGGGGCACCCCCAGGCCATGTGCTCGACAGGGGGAGAAAGTCATGCCAACTCCGGAGGCCGGGCGCCCCATTGCCGGGCCACCAAGAAGGTAATGGGGGGCACGCACCACGGCCCGGCCGGCGGTGAGGCCGTCCGCGCC
Organism: Streptomyces canarius; assembly: GCF_014650735.1. Classification (NCBI taxonomy): domain Bacteria; kingdom Bacillati; phylum Actinomycetota; class Actinomycetes; order Kitasatosporales; family Streptomycetaceae; genus Streptomyces; species Streptomyces canarius. The sequence goes on along the minus strand of NZ_BMVN01000053.1, from coordinate 49,698 downwards.
TCTCCCCGCACTCCGGCACCGGGCCACCCACGCCTGAGGCCGAGCCCGGTGAGCCCGGCCGGTGTCTCCGGGGGAGCCGGAGTGGCTTCTCGGGTGGTCCTCAGCGTTGCGGCGGCTGTTCGTCGGTCCGGGGCCGGCCGAGGGTCTCCGCCGCGGCCTCGGCGAAGTCGTGGATGAGGGGCGAGCGCCGGGACGCCACCCATGCCAGGGCCACCTCGTTGGGGCCGATGCCCTCCACGGGCAGCGGGATCACATCCGGGCGGGTGTAGAAGGTGGCGGTGGACAACGGGAGCACGCAGATGCCCGCACCGGAGGCCACCAGTTCCAGCTTCTCCTCCACCTGGTGGATCGCGGGCACCCCGGGGCGCCGCCGCTCCCGCAACTCCAGTGCCACGTCACGCCATTCGGGTACGGCGTCCGGGTCCTGGAGCAGGTGCTCGCAGGCGAGGTCGCCGACGGTCACCGACGCCCTGTCCGCCAGACGGTGTCCCGCGGGCAGCATGACGACTCGGGGCTCCCGGAAGAGCGGTCGCACCTGAAGGCCCCGCTGGTCGATGGGCAGCCGTACGACACCGATGTCCGCCCGGCCGTCCTGGAGCACCTCCACCTGGTTGTCCCAACTGGTGCGCAGCAGACGCACGGCGACACCGGGGCGGCGTGCGGTGAAGACGGCCGTGGCCGGGGTGACCGTGATGCCGGGCATGAACCCGATGGTCAGCGTGGGGGTGCCCCGTGCCGCCGTCCCCACCCGCCGCAGCAGCGCCTCGGCCGAGGCGAGCAGCGGGACGGCGTCCTCCAGCAACTGCTGCCCGGCCGGAGTGAGCAGAGTGCCGCGCCGGTCCCGTGCGAAGACCTCGACGCCCAGGTCGTCCTCCAGGCTCCGGATCTGCCGGGACAGCACGGGCTGCGCGATGTGCAGCCGCTCGGCCGCGCGCCCGAAGTGGAGCTCCTCGGCCACGGCCACGAAATACCGGAGCTTCCGCAGGTCAAGATCCACCCGGACTCACCGCTCACTCTCTCCGAGGCGACGACCCAGTCGGGCGGTCGGCTCTTCCTGGAACGACTCCTCGATCGCCTCGCAGGACGATCCAGGCAGTTGCGCACGAATCTACCCGTCACGGCTACGGCGAGCCGTCACGGACGGTGCCCGCCGCCTTCGCGGTCGGGTGCCCGTCCTGTCCTTGACCGGGATCACTGCTCGCCGGCGAGGACGGCCAGCGGGTCGGTGTGCGCGGGGGTCCACCCCAGCTCGGCCTCGGCACGTGCCGGAGTGAGCCGCTGGTCCAGGGCGAAGGCGTCCGCTACCGGGCCCATCCGCTCACGGGCCCGCTCCAGCGTGATGGAGGCGACCTTGCCGTCGAGGCCGACGGAGCGGGCGACGGCCAGCGCGCACTCCTTGGCGGTGGGGTTCACGCCGCCCACACCGACGTACACCGAACCGGGCTTCGCCTTCAGGGCGGCGGCGTACAGCTCCGCGATGTCCTCGATGTGCACCAGTGCCCAGCGGTTCGCACCGTCGCCGATGTACGGAACGGCGCCCGCCTCCTTGCCCGGGACGGCGTAGAAGAGGTCGATCAGGCGGTTCTCACCGCCGTACAGCAGACCGGGCCGCACCAGGACGGGACGGCCACCCTGCTGTGCGCGCCCCAGTACGGCGTCCTCCACCGGCTTGCGCCAGGCGACCAGGGGCGGCGGGTTCCAGGGGGCGGTCTCGTCCACGACCCCGTCCGTGTCGCCGTAGACCCAGGTGCCGCCGGTGTGCACGTAGGTACCGGTGCCGATGCCGTCCTGCATGGCGGTGGCCGCCGCGAGGTCCTCGTCCCCGGTCCCGGCCTGCGCCAGGTGGACGACCGCCTCCGCGCGGGTCGCCGCCGCGTTCAGCACACCGAGATCCCCCAGCCCGCCGCGCACCGGCGCCGCCCCGAGGGAGGCGACGGTCTCGGCGGCGCGGTCGGTGCGGGCCAGCGCCTCGACGGTGTGTCCGTGGCGGACCAGCGCACTGATCGTGGCCTTGCCGATGTATCCGGACCCGCCGGTGAGGAAGATCTTCATGGCCAGGGCTCCTGTCTCCGTAGCTCGCTCGCTGACTTCGCTGACCAGCCTGAGCCCGGGGACGGACGCCCGTCCAAGACCTCTTCCGCCGCCTGTGATACCCGATGGGCATGAACTGCCTCGGGCCGTCTGCGTCGACTGACGCCCGTCAGGCGTCACCGGCGCCGACCATCACGGCGGCTCCCGCGTGCCCTGGCGCATCGCGCGCCCCGACCCTGCTCCTCGCGGTGGCCACCGGGGCGAGCACCGTCGAGCCGCGCAGGACGCGTGGCCGCCGCCCGGACCCGGCGTCTGCCGGGTCCGGGCGGCGGCCCGGTGCGCGCAGTGGCTCAGCCGCGCAGCGTCGCGGCCGGGCTGTTGTACGCCTCGGCCGTCAGCACCGGGCGCCGTGCCGAGCCGGCCCCCTTCGGCCAGGACAGCCGGACGGTCCGGGACTCGCCGGGCAGCAGCCACAGGTAGTTGTCGCTGTACAGCGTCGGCAGCACCCGGCGGCCGTGCGCGTCCTCCAGCAGCGACAGCCGGACCATGGCGGCCACCGCCGAGCCCTGGTTGCGGATCACGGCCGTCAGCTCCTGGCGGTCGCCGGAGCGCGACCAGCCGGTGATCGCACCCGTGAGCTTGACCTGCTTCACCTTGTTCAGCCCCCGCAGCGCGGCGGCCTCGCGGTAGCGCCAGTAGGTGTTCCGCGACAGCTCCCTGCCCCGGGAGTCCTCCAGCGTCAGGCGCAGCAGGTGCAGGTCCGGCAGGCCGTCCGTCCACGCGGCGGTGAACGCCTCGGCGGTGGCCGCCCGTTCTACGTCCACCCGGGCGGTCCTGCTGCCGCCGAGTTGCCGGCCGGACAGGTCGTACAGCCGGGCGGTGACGGTGGCGCCCCGCAGGTCCGCCGACGTGTGGTTCACCGCGATGACCCGCCACTTCACCGGATCGGCCTGCACATGCAGCGGCTCGCAGGCCGAACGGGCGCCGTAGTAGGTGCCGTTGACGTCGAAGTCGTAGTCGTACGTCTGCCAGACCGTGCTGTGCCAGGCCGGGTGGGACATCCACAGCATCAGACCGGAGGCGTTGTCCCACAGGTTGGCGTTCCACGCCTCGAACATGGCGCGGGTGTTCTCGTAGTTGACGAACTGCGCCTTGCGGGCGAAGTCGTCCAGGTCGCCGGACTCGCCCAGGCGGGCCTCGATGGCGGCCTTGTAGTTCTGCGGCGCCTGGTTCCCGCGCTCGCTCCAGTCGTGGTAGTACCACGCACCCCGGATCGGCCACTCCGGCTCGTCGCCCGTCATGTTGCGGGTGCTCGCCGCGGTGGAGACGACGGGCATGCCGATCTCGGTGTGGAAGCCGAAGTCATGGCTGCCGTACGTCATCGGGTCGAAGTACTTCTCCGGTTCCACCCAGCCGTAGGGGCCGCCGCCCGTGATGATGCCGCCCGCCGAGTTGTTCTGGTAGAGCACGCCGGGCACCTGCTGCTCCACCGCCTCGCGCATCCCCTTGTCGATGGCGGCCGGGGGATTGCCCTCGTTCGCGCCGCACCAGATCACCACGGACGGGTGAATGCGGTACCGCAGCACGGTGTCCCGTGCGATGGCGTTGAAGGCGTCGTGGTCCGGCGGGTCCATGCCCCACGCGTTGGGGAAGTCGTTCCACACCAGGATGCCGTGGCGGTCGCAGGCGGCGAAGAACTCCTCCCGGTCGCTGCTGCCGACCCAGTTGCGGATCATGGTGAAGTTCATGTCCCGGTGCATCCGCACCGCCGCGTCCATGCGCTCCGCCGGCATCCGGCGCAGCAGTTCGTCCCAGCCCCAGTTGCCGCCGCGAGCCAGCACGCGCACGCCGTTGACGCTGATCTTCAGCGGGTCCGGCGTGTTCGACACGGACTTGACGTCGGTCCACTGCTCGCCGTCGTCGGACACCTGGATCGTGTACGACTTCGGGTACGCGGTCTCCCAGACGACGGCGACGCGGTCGAACGTTCGCGGGGAGCCGAGGTCCACCTGGATCCACTGGTGGTCCTCGTAGGCGGACGACCAGCGGCTGTTCGGGTTTCCGTCGGTGGCGTTCGACGCCGGGTGGTCGGACTCCTCCGTGGAGGCGGTGGCCTTCTGGCGCAGGGCGAGGTCGGTGCCGGGCTCACTGCGGTCGACGACGGAGAGCGACCACAACGAGTTGCCCCAACTGGTATTGCGGAGCCCGCAGTCGAGGCGCACATAGCGTGCGGTCCGCCGGTCGAAGTCCTCGATCTGGAGGCTGGCGTTGCCGTTGTTGAACGGCAGCGGCACCGCCCCGTTGTCCACCGACTTCACATCGGTCCAGTCCGAGCCGTTCGAGGAGACCTGGACGACGAAGGTCTTCGCGTACGCCTGCTCCCAGGTGAGGTCGACCCGGTCGAAGGACTGGACGGACCCGAGGTCGACGCTGATCCACTGGTCGTCCTCGTAGGCGGAGGACCAGCGGGTGCCGGCGTCACCGTCGGTGGCGTTGGCCGCGCGGTTGCTGTCCTGATCGGTGCTGGACGCGTCGGCGTGGGCGTTCAGCGCGAGGTCGGTGCCCGGCTGGGTGCTGTCCCGTACGGACAGGGTCCACAGGGAGCTGCCCCACGAGGTGGCCCGCGTCAGGCAGCGGATGCGGACGTGCCGGGCCTGCCGCCGGTCGAAGGTCACGGTCTGCGTGTAGGCGTCGCCGGACGCCGTGAACGCGAGCGGTACGTCGTACTCGTAGCCGAACTGGCGGATGCCGAAGCGGGTGGTGCGCCGGTCGCTCTCCTGGCCGTCGACCGAGGCGGTGAGCGTGAGGTCGTGCAGGTGGGCCTCGCCCAGGCCGTTCGGCCACCACAGCCGGGGGTCGCGCAGCCTCAACTGGCCGAAGGCGTCCGGGGCGAAGACGACGTCCAGGCTCTCGCCCGCCTTCACGGTGACCGTCTTCGACACCCGTACCTTGTCGAAGGCGGCCGTGACCGTCGCCTGGTGGTCTGCGGTGTCCGCGTTGCGCACCGGCACCACGACGGTCAGCTCGGCCACCGAGACGTCCGGCAGCGAGGGCAGCACGGTGTCCACGCGAGGGTCGCCGATGACGACGTGCCCGGTCGATCTCAGCCGGACGTGGTTCCAGATGCCCGCCGCGCGGTCGCGTACGGCCGGCATCCAGTCCCAGCCCGAGGACGCCAGGTACGTCGGGGAGTTGAGGTTCATCTGCGGCGCGCCGGCGTCCACCCAGGACTCGCCCAGCGGACCCTTGTCACCGGGGCTGCCGGGGACCGGCATCGGCGTGATCCTCACCGCGAGCGCGTTCTCGCCGCTCTCGGCGAGCTGCCGGGTGACGTCGAAGGCGGCACGGGCGAACGGGTACGTAAGGTCGCCCACCTGCTTGCCGTTGAGCCACACATCGGCCTTGTGGTTGACGCCGTCGAACTCCAGCCAGACGTGCCGGCCGGCGCCGGTGCGCAGACCGCGCGGCAACGCGAAGTCCCGCTTGTACCACCAGGAGTGGCGCGACAACGCCTCCGGTATGTGCAGGTTGTTCAGACCCGCCACCGGGTCGGGCAGCTTGCCCTGCTCCACGAGCGAGCCCAGCACGGTGCCGGGAACGGTCGCGGGCAGCCAGCCGCTGGTGTCGACGGACGTCTTCGACAGGCCGGCGCCGTCCGTGCCGGCCCAGTCGTCCATGGTGAGCCGCCAGCCCGACTCCACGGGCACGGTCCCGTCGTCCGCGACCGTGAGCGCCGGTGCCTCGTCGTGCCGGGTGCCCCAGTCGGTCCAGCCGGTGGCCGAGGGGCGATGGCCCTTGGCGGTGCCGTACACCTCGAAGCCGTTGAGGCCGAGGGGCAGCGGACTGGAGCGCTTCCGCGAGGTCATGCGCACCCAGCGCGCGGACACCGGGCGGGGAAGCGGGATGTCCACGACGCCACCGGTCCCGGACGTGGTGCTGTACACCGTCGTCCAGGACTCGTGGTCCACGGACGTCTCGACCACGAAGACCAGCGAGAAGCTCGACTGGATCTCGTCGCCGGTGGTGCCGCTGTGCACATTGCCGGTGGTGGGCGGCGTGTACACCGGGTCGGAGGCGTCGGCCTCGAAGGTGAGGCGGACCCGCGTGACCTCGCAGGCCGCCTGGAGGTCGACGGCTATCCACTGCGGATCGCCGCCCTCGGCACGCCAGCCGCTGCCTTTGACACCGGGGGAGGAGAGGCGGTCGACGACGAAGGACCCGGGGGTCGCGGCGTAGGCCGTCGAAGAGGCCGAGACCGGCCGGTGGAGCGCCAGCTCACCGGGGGAGGCGGCGGAGCCCACCGGCGCGCCGTCGGGCGCGGCGACGGCGGTCGCCGCGGGAAGCACGGAACCCAGGCCGAACCCGGCCAGCAGGGTGGTACCCGTGGTGACGATGGCCCGTCGCGACGGATGGCGCGACGGATCCGACTGATCTGTCATGAACGTGACGTCCCATCAAAAGCGGTGCAGTCCGGACCTCTCTGGGTCTGCCGCAGGAGCAATGACAACGTTGCCAAAGGCTCGATGGCGCAGCGGCTCATGTCAACCCCTGGTACACGGATCGATGTCTGACCGCTTCCGCCGTCTTGTGACGGGTTCCGGTGGATCATGGCTGGAGCGAATGAGGGAAGCCTGCGGTCGCCATTCGTGTGCGTGCGGGCGGCTCGGGGGTGCCGCGTGGGGTCTGTGCGGGTGTGGAGGGCTTGAACGGGGGCCCTACGGCGGCGAAATCCCGCCATGTGGCACTCCTGCGGCGTGGCACGTCGTGTCGGCCGACCGTGACGAGGTGGGTGGGAGTTCGCCCCGAATCCGCAGGGTAGTTGCAGATGTGATCGGTGTCGGACGGCGATGGGTGCACGTCACGCCTCCGCGCCGGGAATGGCCGGTGCCGTCGACGGCGGTGTCCGGCGCGGGGATCTCCTGGCTCACGGGGCGCTCATCGACGGTAGGCGCTGGCGGCGACGGCGGGCAGGAGGGCGAGGGAGAGGAGGCCGCCGGTGAGGGCGAGGGCGGGGTAGCCGGCGGCGGCGACCATGATGCCGGAGGCCATGCCACCGGTGGCGCCGGCGATGGCGATGGAGACGTCGACCACGCCCTGGGTCCTCGCGCGGGTGGCCAGCGGCACGGTGTCGGTGATGATCGCCGTACCGGAGACGAGACCGAAGTTCCAGCCCAGCCCCAGCAGCGCCAGGGCGAGCGCCAGGAGGGCCACGGAGTCACCGGGCGCCGCGGCGGCGAGCACGCCGGCCGCCAGCAGGGTGATGCCGGAGGCGGCGGCGACCTTCATGCCGCCGTAGCGGTCGACGAGCCAGCCGGTCAGCGGCGACGGCAGGTACATCGCGCCGATGTGGAGGGCGATGACGAGGCCGGAGGCGGCGGTGCCGTGCCCGTGGTCGTGCAGGTGGACCGGCGTCATGGTCATGATCGCCACCATGACGAGCTGGGTGAGGACCATGACCAGCGCGCCGAGGACGACGCCTCCGCGCCCCTCGCCCCGGTCGACGGCCCCCGCGGCGGCCGGGTGCGCGGGCGCACCGGCTTCCTCGGCCTGGGCGACCTCGCGGGCCAGGAGCAGCGGGTCGGGGCGCAGCCGGAGGACGAGGACGAGCGCGGCCAGCGCGTAGGCGGCGCCGGACAGCATGAAGGGACCGGCGAGGTTCGGGACGCCGAGGTGTTCGGCGAACGTGCCGGTCGGAGCGGCGAGGTTGGGACCGGTGACACCGCCGAGCGTGGTCGCGACCAGGACCGTGGAGACGGCCCGGGCCCGGCGACCTGGGTGGGCGAGGTCGGCTCCGGCGTAGCGGGCCTGGAGGTTGGTGGCGGAGCCCGCGCCGTAGACGAAGAGGGCGATGAACAGCAGGACGGGGTTGTCCAGGACGGCGGCGGTGATGACGCCGGCCGAGCCGACGGCACCGGTGAGGTACCCGGCGGCGAGACCGGGACGGCGGCCGTGCTTGTCGGAGACACGGCCGACGGCCACCGCGGTGAGCGCGGATCCGGCGGTGAGCAGGGCGCCGGGCAGACCGGCGAGGCTGGTCGAACCGAGCATGTCCTGCGCGAGGAGGGCACCGACGGTCACGCCGGCGGCGAGGCCCGCGCCGCTGAGGACCTGGGAGGCGACGAGGACGCGCAGGATGCGGCGCTGTGCCTGTGCGGGGTCGCATATGGGGGCCGTCGTACCGGCGGGTGCGGTGCTGGTCATGTCTCTCCCGGGGCGGTGGTGTCGCCGTGCACGGGGAAGGCCGGGCACGGCCGGACAGGGCTTCGCACGGTGCGTCGGAAGGGGTTCCCGCGGTGCCGTCCGAAGGGGCTTCGTACGAGGGCGACGTCGTACGGTGTGTACGAAGGGGCTTCGTACGGTGTGTACGAGGGCGACATCGTCCGGTGTGTCGTAACGCGGCGGTGTGCCGGCCCACAACCTTCCCGTTGCGGGCCGGCGCACGACAACGGGATTTCTATGTGCCGGCGCCGATGACGCCGATGCCGGGCTCGTCCGCGCCCGAGGGCGCCGCGAGGACGGCCAGGGCCGCGCGCTCCCCGGAGGCGAGGGCGCCTTCGATGTGTCCGGCGTGCTCGGTCACCGTCTCGGTCGCTGCCCAGTGCAGCCGGTCCTCGAGCGCCGGGCGTTGACAGAGGGGGTGGCCGAAGAGGGAGTAGTCGTCGAGGCGCTGGACCCTGGAGGGGGAAGTCCACCGCTGCGCGCTCCCGTTCCGCGCGTACAGGGCGTCGGGGGTGGCCGCGGCCGGGCCGAAGAGCTGCGCGAGCTGAGCGAGGACGGTCTGGTCGAAGCCCGGGTGGACGGTGCGCGCGTGGGCGAATCCGAGGAGCGCGGCAGGCCGCCCGTCGGGCCCCGGCATGTCGTGGATCCCCTGGAGTGGTCCGGCCCTGCTGAACGCGGCACCGGCCGGTCCCCTCTCCCGCCAGAACGCGGAGGAGTACTGGGCGACGACCTTGACGACGGCCCCCATCCGGACCGGCGTGGACCGGGCGAGGCGCGGGAGGCCGGCGGGACGCGCGTCACCGAAGTCGATGCGCTCCACCGCCAGAGCGGGCGGCAGGGCCGGCACGACGTGCTCGGCGCGCAGTGTTCCGTCCGGGGTGTGCACGGCAAACCCGTCGCGGCCGTCCGGGTGGATGGAGCGGTGACGGGGCTCCTCAGTCGCACGGGCCCCATCTACGAGGAGTTCATCCCCAAGGCGGACGTCGACTCCGCGCTCGACGGGTTCGACACCTTCCACCCCCTCGGCCGCACCGGCACCCCGACGACGTCGCCACCGCCGTCGCCTTCCTCCTGTCGGACCGAACGACCGGGTCACCGGCGCCGTCTGGGACGTCGACGGCGGCGTCATGGCCGGACGCGACTGACCCGTCCCGGCCCCGCAGCCGCGACCACACCCGGTCGCGGCCGGCGAGGCGGGCCGGGCGATCCCCCGGCCCGCGGTGGCGCAGGGCGCCCGCCGCCCTGACGCCCGCCGGACAGCCGCACGGGTTCTCAGGCCGGGGGACCGATCCGCGCGAAGTCCCCGGCCAGACCAACGGGATCAGCATCCGGGTTCAGCGCCGCGACGATCTCCGGCGTCACCGGGCCTCCCGCCAGGACATGACGGACGGCCGCCACGTCGACGGGGGTCTCGTAGTGCTCGGATGCCCACTGCGCGTAGGCGTCCGGCGAACGGTCGACGAGGAGCTCGAAGAGGACCTCCGCGCCGTCCGGGTCGCCGTCGGCCTGCTCGGGGAAGACGATGACGCCGGTCCGCCAGCCGGGATCGGCCGCCCGCTGCCACAGACAGCAGGTGACGGCGGGGACCCCGGTCTCGTCACGCAGCGCGGGCTCCGTGACGTACCGGCGGAAGACCTCGGGCACGGTGTCGAGCACGCCGGGCCACACCGCGGGGGCGTCCGTGCGGGCCCAGGGGCTCATGGGCGATGCGTGGTCGAAGCCCCCGACGTACGCCCCTTCGTCCGAGAACACGATCGCGAACCCGCTCCCCATCCCGTCCCGCATCGACGCCAGTTGCACACCCTCGCTCCAGTGGGCGTCGAAGGAGTAGAACCGCGCGTCCCGCTCCGGGCTGAGCACGGCGTCCAGCACCGCGAGCCCACGGCAGTGGTCGCGCAGTTCCTCGATGCCCGGCAGCGCCCGGGCCACATCGTGCGCGGTCACGAGGCCGTTCCACCCCGCCCCGCTGTCAGACCAGGCATGCGAGGATCTCGTCCCGGAACGCGGAGTCGTCCACGTACGGCTCCAAGCCGATCATGCGCTCCCGCAGTTCGGCGACGACGGCCGCGCGTACCGCGTCGTCGTCCGACTCCAGGTCGTCGCCCGACTCGGCGATCAGCCCGAGGAGTACGGCGAGCACGGGGAGCGAATCGGCGGCCAGTCCCTTCCACCCGGCCCCGTGGTCCCACCCGTTGGGGTCATAGTGGGTGATGCCACCGTCCGCCGCTCCGAGCATCAGGCGCTGGTCACCCCAGAGGGCCACGGTGAAGCAGAAGTTCGTGGGCGGGGAGTCGTCGTCGGGGGGGGCGTTCCCCGTAGATCTCGTCGGCATCGAACGGTTCCCACGCGTCCTCGTCCCGCACGTGCCTCGTGTCGATCCCCACGACATCGAGGTCGACGGCGGGAAACCCGACCGCGAGCAGGAACTCCCTGGACCCGGCATCCGTCAGCTCGGCCGGCAGAGCGGCCTCGTCCGGTCGCCAGAGCGAGCCTTCGCCCAGCCGCTCCTCCAGCCACGCCGCATCCGGTACCAGTGGAATGTCGTCGCTCTTCACCGTATGGCCCCCATGGACTGCGCATCGTTCGATCCGTGCCGGCCCCAGTCAACCGCACAGCCGACCGGCGAACGGCAGGGAGGCCCACCCAGGCCCTGTCGTTCGGATCATCCCGGCGTCGCGGGGCAGGGCGTGGGCGAGGCGTCGGTGAGGGACATCCAGTGCCGGACCGTCTCCTGGTGGGAGCCGGTCGCCGTGCCCGCGGTCACCGCCTCCGCGTCGGCGACGCGGCACGGCACCCCCGCACGGGTCAGCAGCACGAGCGGCCACTCGGGGCCCGCGCCGGCTCCCGCTCCGTCGAAGGCGGTCCAGTCCCACGGTCCGTCGAACCGCCAGGCCCGCCCCGCGGCGTCGGCGACCTCGTCGCCCGGCCGGAGAAACGCGTACGGCCGCATCAACGGCTCGAAGGAGAACGGGATGCCGTCGCCCGGATGAAGGGTGTACCCCGAACCATCGAGGTGGCTCTCGTCCGGGAACTCCCGATAGGTCAGACCGCGGCGCAGCACGCTCACGGTCAGCCGGGGGCGCGGTAGCCAGCCCGTCTCCAGGGGCGGGTCGTGGTGGTCGACGGCGGTGACGTGAACCACGGTCGGCGGCACTCCGACCCGGCAGATGTCCCCCGCCTTCAGGTGCTCGGGCGGCGGGTCGGTCCGGAACAACTCCGACTCCGCCTCAGGGCCCGCGTACCCGCCGGTGTCCACCCCCAGGGCGACGACCCCGTTCCAGTGGACGAACGCGCTGCCGGTGTCGACGCGCCACCATGGCCACCGCACCGACACGTGTCCCCAGGCAAGGCCCTGTTCGACTCTGGCAGGTGTGAAGGGGCAGGCCACCGACAGTACGTCACCGACCCGGAAGTCCCCCTCATGCGCCATGGGCCCAGGCTAGTGCCGGCACCGCTCACGGTCCTCGCGGGTCCCGGTCACGGCCCCGGACCGGCCGCGGGCCGGCACCGTGCCGGTTCACCCCGTACGTGCTCCACGCGCCGCCTCCGCGCCCCGATGTACGATCTTCAACCGTTGGATTCCGAGATTCCGGGAGGCGTCCGTGGCGCTGGAGGTGGCTGGCGTCTCGCCCGAGGAGGAATCCCTCTACCAGATGCTCGTGACGTCCGGTCGGGCCACCAGCGAGGACATCGCCCAGCGGGCCGGCCTGACCGACGCGGAGACCGGGCGGATCCTGGACTCACTGGTCGCCAAGGGCCTCGCCACCCATACGGACGGCACACCCCGGCTGTTCCGTCCCGCTCCGCCGGAGGCGGCGCTGCTGCCCCGGCTGAAGCGCAGCGCCGACGCGCTGGACGTGGCCCGGTTCGAGGCCGCACGGCTCATCGAGTCCTACCGGGAGACGATGCGCAGGCATGACGCCGGCCAGTTGCTGGAGGTGATCACCGGGGCGGAGGCCCTGCGCCAGCAGCTCCGGCAGATCCAGTCGAGCGCGCGCCACGAGATGCTGTGGTTCTGCAAGGCCCAGTACGTGGCCATGCCGTCGGGCACCAACGCCGAGGAGTTCGAGGCGCTGGCCCGGGGCGTGCGCTACCGAGTGCTGTACGAGAAGGCGTTCTTCGACGACGAGGGTGCCTTGGAGAACGTCGTGGCGGGTGTACGGGCCGGCGAGGTGGCTCGTGCCGTACCGCACCTGCCGCTGCGCCTGGCCATCGCCGACCGCTCCGTCGCCGTCTTCCCCCTCGTGGCCGGTGGGCCGCACGGCAGCCCGGAAGAGCCGACCACGGCGCTGGTCAGGGACAGCAACCTGCTCGCGGCCCTCCTCGCCCTGTTCGACCGCTACTGGGAGGACGCCGTCCCCCTGGACATCGACGGCACCGGCACGCTCGCCGGGACCGACGGGGCCGGTCCGGGCGACTCCCTCTCGGCCACCGACCGCAAGCTGTTGTCGCTGCTCGTGGCGGGGGTCGCCGACAAGGCGATCGCCTCGCAGATGGGGCTGAGCCGCCGGACGGTCCAGCGCCGCATCCAGGGCATGATGGAGCGCGCCGGCGCGGTGACCCGTATGCAACTCGCCTGGCAGGCGTCGCGACGCGGCTGGCTGTGAACGGGCCCGCCCGGAGGTCCAGGACACCGGTATGCGCATACCGGCGCGGCGGGTGCCAGGCCCACCATGGGCATGGCACCCGCCGCACCGACTGACCGCACGAACCCGTCAGCGCCGTCCGCGCGTCACGCCGTACCGCGGTGCAGGTACGCCCGCTCCACGGTCTGGCGCACGCTGTCGCCCGCGGAGTCCGTCGCGGTCACGCGGAGTGTCACACAAGCGTCACCGCGTACCTTCGACGGCCGCTCCACGGTGGCCGTGAACTGCCGGCCGTCGCCGCGGCGTTCGGTGCGCGCCGTGGTCCAGGTCCTGCCGTCGTCGTACGACGCCTCGGCCTTCAGACGCACGCCGCGCGGGGCGGCCATGCCGTCCTGCATGCGGACGGTGAGGCCCAGCCGATGTGCGCGTGCCCGGCTCACGGCGCCCTGCGCGTCGACCGGTACGTCGTAGTCGAGTTGGAGCAGCGGCAGCAGGGCGGCATCGGCCGTGGTGTCCGAGCGGAACGTCCACGAGGTGCGCGTGCGCACGCCGAGGTGCCAGTCGTCCGAGACACGGGCGGTCGTCAGGTCCAGCCGGTATCGGGCATCACCCGGGGCCACTTCGAAACTGCCCCACGCTCCGTCGTCGGAGACCGCGGTCCGCTCGCCGTTCCGGTACAGCACCGCCGATGCGACGTCGTCGTCGGCGGTCGCCCGGCCGACGCCGAAGCCACTCCTCTCCGCGAACGACCAGTGGCCGGCGTCGGAATCGGTGAACTCCGGGACGTACACGGTCAGGGTGTCGCCGTTGCGGACCGACGGCCGGGTCCAGCCCCGGGGGATGGAGGGGCGGACCGGCGCTGCGAACCACCGCTCCGTCGCGTGCCGGCCGGGACGGTAGGTACGCGGGGCGTTCCGCATGCCGACCGCCAGCGGCAGGTCGGGGACGTCGACGACGTCGTGGTGCACGACGTGGTTCCACAGCGTGTCCCCGCCGGTCACGTACTCGACGCGTTCCCGGCCCACCGGGACGTAGCGGCTGTACTGGTTCCACGCGGTCTCTTGGTACGGTCGCCACCCGAAACGCTGCTCGCTGGCCCACAGCGCGGCACCGGTGCGGGTGTACGTGCTGCGCACCACGGCGCTCTCCCGCTCCGAGACGGTGTGCACGACCTGCTTGGGGACGAAGTCCTTCGACACCTGCATCACGTCGTACAGGTACGGGCTGCGCACCGTGCCGGAGAACGCCACCGTCGTGGTGCCCTTCCCGACGCGCTCCAGCAGGGCGGTGCCGTCCTTCCAGGAGGCCCGCATGCTGGGCAGAGCCGTCCGGTCACCGGTCGGCTGCCACCGGGTCCAGGCACTGCCCTGCTCCTCGGGCCACACCATCAGCAGCGCCTTGGCCCCGGCCTTCGCGGCGGACCGGGCGAGTTCCGGCTCGGTGACGGAGAAGTCGTACCGCACGACGGCGAGTTTCCCGCGTGCGCGGCGGAAGTCGGGCGCCGACGACGTGCCCGCGTCCACGGCGGTCAGCCGTGCGCCGCGGTCCGGGAAGACGGAGGAGTCGGGCTCGTAGAACGGGATGAACTCCCGGGAGCCGCCGGAGACCTTCGCCCGCAGTTGCGGGGCCACCATCTGCCAGCGCGAGGAGAACTCGAAGGCGCCGTCGGTCACCCGGGAGGTCGGGCTGACGTAGAGGCGTGTGACGTCGTCGAAGTACATGACTCCCTGGACCAGTCCGTGACCGTCGATCCGGCGGTACACGGTGGTGCTGAGGATGCCGTGCTGCTCGGCCGGGCGTGGTGTGCGGATGTGCACCTGGGTGGCCTCGGCGGCGTTCAGCGTCACCGTCCGGTCCTTGGTGACCTTGACCTCGGGGGCGACGACGGTGCCCGCCTCGCCGCCGTGATCGGTCATGTCGTAGAAGGCCGAACTGACGTAGTACGTGCCCTCCTCCACGAGGGCGACGTGGGCCTGCCTGTCCGTGTAGTCCACGAATCCGTCAGGGCCCCATATCGTGGGCAGCCAGTCCGGCATCACCTTGCCGTCGCGGTCGCGGTACAACACGGTCAGCCGGTGCTGCGGGGCGTGGACCGCGAGGGAGACGGTGGTGTGGGTGAGTACGGCGCCGTCCGCCGACTTCGCGGTGAGGTACCCGTAGTAGTTGCCGCGGACCGCGTTCCGGGCGTCGGTGCTCAGCGGCACCTCGGCCGTGGCGCCGGGGCCGAGCCGCACCGTGTCGGAGCCGAGGCCGACCACCCCGTCCGGGAGCGCGCGCCCGGATTCGGTGGCCAGGCCGAGGGCCAGGGAGAGCGTGACCGGGCGGTCGCCGGAGTTGGTGTAGCGCACGGTGGCCGACTGCTGCCGCCCTCCCGGGCCGCCGGTGGTCAGCGGGGCGAGGGAGACGGAACCGCTGGCCCGGACCGGACCCATGGCCGTGGCCACGTCGATACGGCCGCCGCCCTGTTCGGTCACCTGGGTGTGGGGCACGGTGTGCGCGGTGCTGATCAGGGCGTCCTTGAGCTGCTGGGCGTCCCAGTCCGGGTGCCGCTGGGCCAGGAGCGCGGCGGCGCCGGCGACGTGCGGGGTGGCCATGGAGGTCCCCGACAGGGCGACGTAGTGGGCGTCGACCGGGTCGCCCAGCGTGGTGCCGGACGCGCGGGCGGCGATGATGCCGACTCCGGGGGCGGTCACGTCGGGCTTGACCGCGCCGTCGCCCAGGCGCGGGCCGCGGCTGGAGAACGGGGCGAGGGAGTCGTCACGGTCGACGGCCCCCACGGTCAGCGCCGCGTCGGCCGCGCCCGGCGAGCTGACGCTGGACGGACCTGTCTCCCCCTCGTTGCCCGCCGCGACGACGAAGAGCGCGCCGCTGGACGCGGTCAGGGAGTCGACAGCCTGGCTGAGCGGATCGGTGCCGTCGGTCGGAGACCCCGACCCCAGGCTCATGTTGACGACCTTGGCGTGTTCGCGCGTCGCCCACTGCATGCCGTCGATGACGGCCGACTCGGTGCCGTAGCCGTCGTCGCCCAGGACCTTGCCGATGAGGAGGTCGGCCCGGGGCGCCACGCCCCGACGGGTCCCGCCCGACGCGGCGCCGCTGCCGCCGACGATCGAGGCGACGTGCGTACCGTGCCCGAAGTGGTCGTCCGTGTTGGCACTGTCGGAGAAGTCCACGGCTTCCGTGATGCGGCCGGCGAGGTCGGGATGGCTCGCGTCGACACCCGTGTCGAGCACGGCCACCTTGACGCCCTGGCCCTCGTCACCCGCCTTCCAGGCGGTGGGGGCGTTGATCTGCGCGGTGCTGCGGTCCAGCACGGCCTTCACCCTGCCGTCCAGCGACACCCGGGGGGTCAGCGCGGCACGGGCGACACCGGCCTTGCCGTCGGGGTTCAACGTCTTCCAGAAGGTCCCCAGTCGGCGGTCGGTGACCCGGAGCGACCGTGCGTGGATGCTCGGCAGGTTCCGGGAGGGGGTCCCCGGGGTGTTGAGCGCCACGAGCCGGTCGGCGGTGGCCGCCGCGGCCCGTGCCGCCTCGGCGGTGACCCTGGCCCCCTCCCGGGACGGCTCGGAGGAGACGATCAACGGCAGCGCGGAGGTGTGTGCCTCGTCGTAGCCCTGGGAGATCAGCGCGGTCACGTCGAACAGCCGGCGGTCCAGTGTGCCCGCGGACACCAGGCCCTCGGCGTCCCACGGGAGCACGGTCAGCGACTTGTCGTCCTCTTCGAGCGTCTCGAAGGGGATGTGCTCGCGACCGGGGCCGGGCCGCACCGACGCGGTGCGCCGTCCGCCGGGCAACGATGTCACGGTCACCTGGTCCCCGGTGATCAGCCGTACGGTCCTGGAGCGAGCCCCCGCCTCGGACGCGGGACGAGCGACGCTACCGCTGGTCGCCGTCCGCGCCACGGCGGTGGTGGGTACGACTCCGGCGAGCAGTATCAACCCTGTTGATATCACCGCCATGGGGCGGAACTTTGCCATCGGGGAAACACCTTTCGAACAGCCGTAGATCACAACTGTCCGAAATCATTTGGTGAGAAGGCCGGACCTGTCACGGGCGTGAGCTGTCACAGCTGCGACATGTCCCAACGGCGACACGCAGGAGCTTCCTGGGTGCGCGCGGCTCGTGCCGCCGCGTCGCCCCTCAGGCGGTGCGGAACCGGAAGGCGCCGCTCCCGCTGCCCAGGGTCAGCCAGATGTGGTCCTCCTCCTTGACCAGGCGCAGCGCGACATAGGCGCACCCCGGGCAGCGAGCGGTCATCCCTGGTTCGGGGCCGTAGAGGTGCAGTTGCGCCAGAGTCCCGGACCGCCGGCAGTTCGGGCATCGCCACCAGGCCGTGGTGGGCTCCACGGAGAGGATCTCCGACAACGGACCGGCAAGACTGTTGCCGTCGAGGAAGGCGGCGGGGTCTGACATGAGGATCTCCCCTGTCCTGGGCAGAAGGGTCAGCCGAAGCGTTCGGTGCGGATGGTCGCGGGTTCCTTCCCCTGGCCGGCGAACAGTTCGACGAGCAGGTCGCCGACGGTCTCCACGAATCCGGTGGGACCGCAGACGTAGACGGGGCTCACCGGTTCCAGGCGGGCCGTCGGCTCCCGCAGGTCCGCCGCCGTGATGCGGCCGGCCGCGCGGGAGGTGCCGGGCGGGGTCCGACGGGTGTGGATGAACCGGATGTCGAGGGACGGGCCGCCGTCGGCGAGTTCTTCCCGGTACCAGACGTCCTCGGGATCGCGCACGGAGTACACCAGTTGGAAGAGGCTGCGCGAGCCGGCCGAGCGGTGGGCGCGGATCATGGACATGAGCGGTACGACACCGGAACCGCCCGCCACCGAGAGCACCGGTTCGGTCCGCTCCGGGTGCCACACGAACCAGTTGCCGAGCGGTCCGCGCACCTCGACCTCCTCGCCCGGCGGCAGGTGGTCGGCCAGGTAGGACGAGACCTCGCCGTCGGCCACGGCCTGCACGCCCAGTTCCAGCCGGTCGTCGTCGGCGGGCGCGGCCAGGGAGTAGCTGCGGACGGCCTGGTAGCCGTCGTCGGCGGTGAGACGCACGTCGACGTGCTGGCCGGGCAGGTGGCCGGGCCAGCCGGGCACGGTGAACACCAGGGTGCGGGCGGTCGCGCTCTGCGCGCGGCGCCCGACCAGCCGTGCCGGCAGCCAGGCGAGAGCCATGGTCAGTCGCCCCAGTGACGCTGCTCGCGCCAGGGATCGCCGTAGTTGTGGTAACCGGCGGACTCCCAGAAGCCCGGGTCGTCCTCGTGCGCGAGCCGCAGCCCGCGCACCCACTTCGCCGACTTCCAGAAGTACAGGTGCGGGACCAGCAGCCGCGCCGGCCCGCCGTGCTCGGGTGAGAGCGCGTAGCCGTCGTAGGTGTGGGCGATCCACGCCCTGCCGCCGAGGAGGTCCGCGAGCGGAAGGTTGGTGGTGTAGCCGCCGTAGCTGTCGGCCACCACGTGTGCGGCGGTCGTCTCCAGTCCTTCAAGGAAGGCGTCGAGCGACACCCCGCGCCAGCGCGTGTCGAACTTGGACCAGCGGGTGACGCAGTGGATGTCCGTCACCGTGTCCTGCTGGGGCAGGGCCATCATCTGGTCCCAGGTCCAGCTGCGCGTCTCGCCGAACTCCGTGGTGACGGTGAACGACCAGTTCTCGGTCGGCACCCGCGGAGTGGGACCGGCCGACAGGACGGGGAACGACTCGGTCGGATACTGGCCGGGCGGCAGCCGCTCCGTCAACGCGCGCGGTCGCCCTCGGAAGCCGGGTGAGAAGGAAGTCAACGTCATCTCCTGCGCGATACGACCCGCCGCCGGAGGAGCAAGGGGGCTCTTCCTCCAGTCTCGGACCACGGAGGGGGTTTGACCACTCGGGCCGGGGCCGGGCGGAACCGCTGGAAAAGCGGGGGCAGGGACATGACCCGCTCTTCGGGGTGGACATTCCAGCCACCAGGGGTCAGGGTGGGCCCAATGCCGGCCGCAGCCTCCTGTTCACCGCACGACCTGTGGAGGAAGATCGATGCCCGTCATTGTGTCCACCGCGGAGCTGTCCGCCGCCGACCGGGTGGAGCGCTGGCACGAAGCGGTGACGAACACCTTCGTGCCGCTCGGTGTCGATCTCCTTGAGGAGGAGCCGTCACCCGGCGACATCGTCAGCGACCGGCTCGGTGTCCTGCGGATCTCCCGTGTCCGGGCGGGGCCGCAAACGGTGACGCGGAGCAGCCGCCTGATAACCGGCGACGATCAGGAATTCATCATCCTCACGCTCCAGGAGCGCGGTACCGCGATGAAAGAACAGGACGGGCGGCAATGCGTGGTCCGGCCCGGCCAGTTCTCCCTCTCGGATTCCTCCCGCGCATTCAGGAAAACGCTCCACGAACCATTTGCTTTCACATCCTTCCATTTTCCTCGCGAAGTGCTTTCCGTGCGGCACGAGGACCTGCGGTTGCTGACCGCGACCACCTTCACCGGCAGTGAGGGGAGTGCGGCCGTCCTGGCCCAGTACGTCGCGGGCCTGGCGCGCGTGGCGGCCGACGTCGACGACGCCGTCGGCCGCCGGCTCGCCGTGACCGCGCTGGATCTGCTGGCCCTGCTCATCGACGAGCGCCGCGGCGGTCTGTCCCGGCCGCACTCGGCGACGGCCGCGGCCACGCTGGTGCGCGTCAAGGACCACATCATGAGGAACCTCGCCGACCCCGACCTCTCCCCACGCACCATCGCCGCCGTTCACTTCATGTCGGTGCGCTACCTGCACAAGATCTTCGAGCAGGAGGGAACCACGGTGGCCGGATGGATCCGGGCGCAGCGCCTGGAACGGTGCCGCCGTGACCTCCTCCGCCCCCGCGCACTGGAGACCGGAGTGGCGGTCATCGCGCGGCGGTGGGGCTTCGTGAGCGCCGCCCACTTCAGCCGTGCCTTCCGCGACGCTTACGGGATGACACCCCGCGAGTGGCTGGTGCACGGGCTGTCGGACGTACGGCGGCCAGGGGGAGACGTGGCCGCCTGAGGCCCCGCTTGTGGCCCGAGGCCGGTTCGTGCGGCCCGGCGAGGACATAGTGCGTGCGGCCCGGCGAACAAGCCCCCGGGGAACGGCAACCGGGCGGATCATCCGTCCGGATCGGCGTACTCGCCCCGCTGACCCGGCCTGGCCGGGCCGAGGCCGGCCGGCCCTTGCTCGCCGGACTGGAACTGGCCGTGCGCGATGTCAACGACGCCGGCGGGATCGTCGGAAGGCCACTGGAGCTGGTGGTCCGGGACACCGAGGCTGATCCCCGCGGGGCCGCTGCGGCCGTGGACGAACTGGCCGGCCTGGGCGTGGCCGTCGTGGCGGGGGAGTACCACGGCGTCGTCGCCCGCGCGGCTGCCGCCCGGGCCGACGCCCTCGGCGTGTCCTGCTCGTCAGCGGTTCTCGACGCGCTCACCGAACAGCCGACGCCATGGGTCGCGCGCCTGGCCCCGCCGCAGTCCCGCGGGTGGCGGCCGCGGACTTCCTCCTCGGCGAGGGGCACAGCCGCATCGCCGTGCCAACCGAGCCGGTGTGTACTGCGCATCCGGGGCGCGCGTGCTGCGGGACCACCTCGCTCCGTACGGCGGCACCGTCATCGAACTCGACATGCGCGCGCTGGCCGACAACCGCGCGACAGCCCTGCTCCTCCTGGTCGGCCACCCGGAGCCGACGGTGCCGATCGGCGAGTCCGTCCGCCGCGACCGGCGCCTCGCCGGGATGATGATCGGCGCTCCGGCCGGGGAGCCGGAGTTCGCCGGATGGGCGATGTCGCCGGGGCTACGACACGGTCGTCGTCCTCGCCGAAGTACTGCGCTCTCCCGGCGCACCCCGATCGCTTCCGCGTCCTCCGCACTGGTTGAAAAACAGACAGCACCGAAGGGATCGAGCCAACCCCTTCTTCCTCAGGCGTTACTCAAGTACCACAGGGTATGGTCCTAGCGCCCGATCTCGAACAACCGTACGGATGAACGTCGCACTCGCGGCGAACGTGCATATGTCTCGGGAAATCGGGCGGACAGTACGGGGGCGCAGGTACGGGGGTACAGCACGGGGGTCCAGGCACGGGCGTGCACGGGGGAAACGTCCCCGTGCGGCTTCTCCGCGCCCCGAATCCCGCCGAACTCTCCTCCAGCCGCCTCTGCCGGGCCTCGGCCCCATTCCGCGGGCGGGGCATGCGACACGAAAAGGAGCCGACGGTTTCATGACGAGTTTTCCGCGACGGAATCGTTTACACATCCGGGCCCGGGCCTTTCTGGCCGCAGGGGCCGTTCTGCTTCTGGCCGGGTGGTCCCTCCCCGACCGGAGCGAGGTCTCGGACATGCCCGCGGACATCCTGGCCAAGAAGATGTCGCAGGCCGTGACCGGTGAGAAGGCCTGGCGTCACCTGGAGGCCATATCCGAGGCCACAGCGGCGAACGGCGGGCACCGGGCCGACGGCTCACCCGGGTACGAGGCGTCGACGGAGTACCTGACCCGCACGCTGACCGCCGCCGGCTACAAGGTCAAGCGGCAGGAGTTCTCCTTCCTGGACTACGAGATCTTCTCGGAGAAGGCGTCGGTCACGGCGCCGAATCCCCGGACGCTGACGCCGATCATCGCGCGCTTCTCGATCTCCACGCCCGAAGGCGGACTGACGGCCCCCGTCGTGGTCCCGTCGGGCAAGTCCACCGGCTGTACGGCGAGCGACTACGCCGGCCAGGACGTCAAGGGCAAGATCGTCCTGGTCGACGTCAACGACTGCTTCATCACCCAGAAGCAGATCACGGCGTCGGAGATGGGCGCGGCGGCCGTGCTCATGAACGTCAACGCCCCGAACCCCCAGCTGAACCTGCGCTACCGCATGGTGCCGCCGGAGGACGCCCGTATCCCGATCGCGACGCTGAACCGGGGTGAGGCCGAGCAGCTGAAGGCCGACATCGCGGCGGGGCCCGTCACCGTGAACGTCGATCTGCGGGGCCGGAACAAGATGACCAAGACCTACAACCTGCTGGCCGACACCCCGACGGGCCGTGCGGACAACACCGTGGTGATGGGCGCGCACATCGACAGCGTGGACACCACCCCGGGCATGAACGACAACGCGGCCGCCTCCGCGGTGCTGCTGGAGACGGCGGTGGATATGGCGCCGTACTGGAAGCACGTCAAGAACCGGGTCCGGTTCGCGTGGTGGGCCGCCGAGGAGAAGGGGATCTCCGGCTCCCAGTACTACGTCGACCAGTTGAACGACGCGGACAGGAGCGGGACCGCCCTCTACCTCAACCTGGAGATGATCGGCTCCCCGAACTTCCTGCGACAGGTCTACAACGGCCGGACCGCGGACGGTCCGGGCCCGGCGGGGTCGGACCGGATCTCCGGGCTCATCGGCGGATACTTCGCCGACCGGGGACTGCCGACCGCGGGACTGGTACTGGACGGCCGGTCCGACCACTCGCCCTTCATCGCCGCCGGCATCCCGGCGGGCGGGGTCAACGCCGGCTCCGACGCGGTGAAGACTCCCGAGCAGGCCAAGGTGTTCGGCGGCACGGTGGGCGAGATGCTCGACCCCTGTTACCACCAGGCGTGCGACACGCTGGCCAACGTCAACAGGACCATCTTCGAGCAGAACGGCCGGGCCATGGCCTGGGCGGTCGGCCGCTTCGCCGTCGACACCTCGGACGTCAACGGCAAGTGAGGACGGGCGCGGCCCGGGGACGGCCACGGCCGACCCGGCACGCCCCCAGGTGAATGACCGGACGGTCCGCCCGCGGCAGTACGCGGGCGGACCGTCAGGGTGCGACCACCGGTGTCGTGCCGGGACCCCCGTCGGGGGTGGTCAGTGGTCGTCCGCCGTCTCCGCGGCGGTCACCGTCTCGGGCACGGTCTCCTCATGGGTGACGAACCCCATCGTGCGCACCTCGCGCAGCGCCAGCAGGCCGAGGCTGCCGGCGCCGACCAGGACGGCCGCCACCACCAGAACGGCGGCGTTGCCGGTCGTGGCCGCGACCGGGGCGGCCAGGGCCAGGCCGAGCGGGCGTGCGGCGAAGGAGAGCAGCGCGTCGTAGGAGTCCGCACGGGCCAGGGTGTGCGGCTCGAACTGCTGCTGCATCACGGTCTGCCACACGGTGTTCAGGATGCCGAGACCCAGCATCGCCACGAAGTACGCCGCCGCGTTCACCGCGGTCGGAGCGGGCACCGCGAACGTGAGCAGCGGCAGGGCGAAGACGGCGCCGCCGAGCGAGGTCGCGACCAGCGGCCGTGGGATGGACAGCCTGGGCGCCAGATAGGCGCCGAGCAGCATGCCGACCATGCCGCACTGATAGGTGATGACCCAGGAGGTGTCACCCCCCAGTTCACGGACCGCGATGAGCGGACCGAGCGTCATCAGCACACCCGCGGTCAGGTTGGAGATGCCGTGGCCGACGAGGTTGGTCCAGAACCAGCGGTGCGAACGGACCACCTGCCAGCCCTCGGCCAGGTCCTTGAGGAAGGTGCTGTGGCCGGCCGGGCGCTCGTGCCGGGTCACCTTCAGGCCGCCCAGGGTGGTGGCGGCGACGAGGAACAGCACCGCGGTCAGCACGAACGACCAGCCCACCCCGATGGTGACGACCATGACACCGACGATGCCGGGGCCGGCGACCAGCGCGATGCCCCGTGCGGTGCCGAGGTGGCTGTTGGCGCGGAGCCGGGCCTCCGGCGGAACCACGGCGGTCACCAGCGGCGACACCGTGGGAGTGCCGATGGCGACGGCGGCGCCGGTGATGACGGAGAGGACCGAGAGGTGGAGGATGTTCACGGTCCCGGCCAGCAGCTCGATACCGATGGCCAGTTGGACCAGGCCACGCACCAGGTCGGCGGCGAACGCCACCCGCTGGGGCGGCTGCCGGTCGGCCAGGACTCCGCCGATCGGCAGCAGCACGAGCTGCGGGATCAGTTCGCAGGCCAGCACCAGCCCGAGGTCGCCCGCCGAACCGGTCGAGTGGATGACCGCCAGGGTCAAGGCGGTGGGAATGAGACAGGTGGCCAGCACGGACAGCGTCCGTCCGGTCAACAGGCGCCGGAATCCCGGGACACGGGTCAACGCGGTCGTAGGGGGAAGGGGCATGTGGTCAGAGTCCGCCGTTCACAGGGTGAGTTGAAGCCGTTGGGAGAGGTGACGTGCTCACCCGAACGGCTCTGCGGAGCACAGGCGCTCCGTCAGTGTGGTGAGGAGTTCGGAGGGAGCGTCGAGGAACGCGTGGTGGCCGCCCTCCAGGGTCGTCTCGGCGTACCGCCCGTCGTCCGCGTACGCGTGCCAGCCGCCCATCTGCTCCGGGCGGATCTCCTTGTCCTCGCTCCATCCGATCACGTGGACGGCGCAGGGCAGAAGTACCGGTTCGGTCAGGTGGTACCGCTGATTGGCGGTGATGTCGGCCCGCAGGACGCGCAGGCTCATCTGGATCATGTCCGGGCTGGGAGTACCTCCCATGGCCCTCGTCAACTCGGCCAGTTCGACGGCGAGTTCCGAGTTGGTGAGCTGGAGGAACCGCCCGAAGGGGCCGTCGTGCGGAGCGACCTGGGAGGAGATGAACAGCGTGTGCGGGGTGGGCAGCCCGGCCCGCGCCAGGTGCAGTGCGGTGGCGAACCCGGGCAAGGCGCCGCCGCAGTGGCCGAAGAAGGCGAAGGGCCGGTCGAGGTGCGGCAGCAGCGCCTCGGTGACCTGCTCGGCCAGTTCCTCGTAGGTGCCGTAGTGGGGCTCGCGGTAGCGGTTCTCGCGGCCCGGGGGCTGCACGCGGCAGATCTCCACCCCGTCCACCTGGTCGGGCCACTTGTTGTACATCGACGCGCCCAGGCCGGAGTACGGGAAGCAGAAGAGCCTCGCTCTGCTGTCCTGCTTCGGCGGACGCAGGAGCATCTTGTTCGGGCGGCTGCCGGGAGGCATGGACCACATCGCTTTCTCGGAGGGGGGAGGAAGGGCCCGCGCGGGCGTCAGGCCGGCACCGGGCCGTCCGCCGCGACGGCTTCGGCCAGCGTCCGCGCGGCGCCCTCGCGCAGGGTCGCGGTGAGGGGCATCCGCTTGATCCCCGCCACGAAGTTGGAGGTGAGGTGTTCGACGGGGCCGGCGGGAGCGAACGCCTCGACGAGGGCGACGATCTCCTCGAACAGCAGCCGCAGCGCGATGCGCGCCAGGGGCGCCCCGATGCAGTAGTGGGGCCCGAACCCGAAGGCCACGTGGCGGTTCGGGGAGCGGGTCACATCGAAGCGGAACGGGTCGGGGAAGACCTCCTCGTCGCGGTTGGCCGAACCCAGCCAGGCCACCACCGCGTCCCCGGCCCTCAGTTCCTGGCCGCGCAGGGTGATGTCCTGGGTGACGTAGCGCATGAAGTGGTTCGCCGGCGAGGCCCAGCGCAGCCCTTCCTCGACCGCGCTGGTCGTCAGCGACGGATCGGCCAGCAGCCGCCGGTACTCCTGGGGATGCTCCATCAGCGCGAGGACGGTGGCGGCGATCGCGTGCGGCGTCGTGACGTTGGCGCCCAGGAGCAGGCTGTAGCAGTTGTAGACGATCTCGTCGTGGCGCAGCCTTCTGCCGTCGGCCTCCAGTTCCGTCAGGAAGCCGATCAGGTCGTCCTCGGCGAAACCGTGCCGGACGCGTCGCTTGACCTGGCCGGAGAAGTACGCGAACAGCTCGTGGTGAGCGGCGGTCAGCGTGCTGTCTCCGGCGGTCTCCCGGAAATCGTGGTCCTCCGGGGCGACAGCCATCGTGGTCAGCCGGGTGAGCCGTGGCCAGTCCGCCTCGGGCAGCCCCATCAGCGTGCCGGTGAACGCCATCGGGAAGCCGGCGGAGGCCGCGGCCACGTCCCAGGTGCCCCCGTCCAGCAGCGGGGCGAGCAGCCGGTGCACCACCCGGCGGATCTGCGGCTGGCGGGACTTCAGGGCCCGGTGCGAGAGCACCTTGTTCAGCGGTTCACGCATCGCGGTGTGCACGGGCGGGTCGCTCGCCGCCATCATCTTGCCGCCCGCCGGGTCGGTACCGCCCAGGATGGACAGCAGTGTGCCGCGGTTGGACGTGAACCGGGTGTGGTCGCGCAGGACGTCGTTGACGTCGTGGTACTTCGTCACCGACCAGAACGACCGGCCGTCGGGGAGGGTCTGGCGGTGCACCGGGGCACGTTCCCGCATGACCGTCCAGATCGCGTGCGGGTCGCCGACGGCGTACAGCTCGGGGTCGAACAGGTCCACCGCGTCCAGATCGATGCCGGTGCCGGGGCCGCCCGGGTGGGGGGTGCTGATTCTCATCGGTCTCGCTCTCTCCAGGGGGAAGAGGTCACCCGGCCTGCGTGCCGTCGCTGTCGGGATCGGTCGTCAACGTGGTGAGGTAGGCCGCCAGTTCGTCGATCGTCGGGTGCTCGTAGAAGGCCACCGGGGGCACGTTCACGTCGTACTCGGCGCTGATCTCGCCGGTGATGCGCGCCGCCATCAGGGAGTGGCCGCCGAGTTCGAAGAAGTCGTCGTCGACTCCCACCGGGGAGAACCCCATGAAGTCGGCCCAGAGTTCGGTGAGCCAGGTCTCCATCTCGGTGGCGGGGGCGCGGTACTCGCTGATCATCTCGGGGCGTTCGGGCCGTGGCATCGCGGCGAGCCGCGCCCGGTCCACCTTGCCGTTGGAGTTCAGCGGGAGCGCGTCGAGCCGGACGAAGAGGGCCGGGATCATGTAGGCGGGCAGGCCGCGCCCGAGGTCACGGCGCAACTCGGCCGTGGTGACGACCTCTTCGCTGACGTAGTACGCCGTCAGCCGGCGTTCCGTGTCCGACGCCGGCTGTGCGACGACCGCGGCGTCGGTGATCTCGGGGTGTGCGCGCAGCGCGGCCTCGATCTCGCCGGGTTCGATACGGAAGCCCCGGATCTTCACCTGCTGGTCGGCCCGGCCGTGGAATTCGAGCGTGCCGTCGGGCCGGCGGCGGGCCAGGTCGCCCGTGTCGTACATGCGCGCGCCCGGCACGTCGGAGAAGGGGTCCGGCACGAACCGTTCGGCGGTGAGCGCGGGGGCGTTCAGATAGCCGTGGGCCAGGCCGAGTCCGGCCGCGTAGAGCCGGCCGACCTCTCCGTCCGGGACGGGCTCGTAGGCGTCGTCGAGCAGGTGCACGGTGGTGCCGCGGATGGGCCGCCCGATCGGCACGGGGCCGTCCGCCACGGGACCGGTGAAGGTGTGGCAGGCGGTGAAGGTGGTGTTCTCGGTCGGCCCGTAGCCGTTGGTCAGGGCGGTCTGGGGCAGTTCGCCCAAGGCGCGGTCGACATGCGCGGCGGAGAGCACGTCCCCGCCGGCCACCAGGTGACGCAGCCCGCGCAGGTTCTGGGTGCCGGACTCGACCATGGCGTGGAACAGACCCGCGGTCAGCCAGGCCACGGTGACCTGGTTCTTCTGGATGAACGCGGAGAGGTCCGCCGGCGTGATGTCGCCCGGGGGTGCCACCACGAGACGGCAGCCGTTGAGCAACGCGCTCCAGATCTCGAAGGTGGACGCGTCGAAGGCGACGGGCGCGAAGTGGAGGAAGACGTCGTCGGGCCGGACCGCCAGGAATCCGGGATCCGTCACCAGGCGGAGGATGCCCTGGTGGGGCACACAAACACCCTTGGGTTTTCCGGATGATCCCGAGGTGTACGCGATATAAGCGGTGTTCTGCGCGGATGTCGCGGGATGCGGTGATGTCGCGGGCGGCGTGGGAGTGGGCGCGGAGGCGGCATCGAGGAGGAGCGTGGTGGCCGAGTGGCCGAGCCGTTCGACGAAGTCGGATGTCGTGATGACGACCTTCGCTCCCGAATCCTCCAGGAGAGCGATGTGGCGTTCCCGGGGCTGTTTGGTGTCCAGCCCGAGATAGTTCCCGCCGGATTTGAGAACGGCGAGCAGGGCCACTATCAACCCCGCTGAGCGTTCCAGACAGATTCCCACGGTGTCTTCCGTGCCGACCCCCGCGGCACGGAGCCGGTCGGCCAGGATGCCGGATCGGGAATCCAGCTCGGCAAACGTGAGTTCCTCGTCGTGCGCACTGATCGCCACCGCGTCCGGATCCGCAGCAGCTCGCTGCGCGAATAAGCCGTGAACGGATTCCGTGGCCACAGTACCGGATGATCCTTTGGTTAGGGTTTCCGTCGACATTCTCCGTCCGTTCTGTGAGTTCTTGCGCACCACCGAGTTCTTGCGCACCACCGCGGAAAAGGAGGGCAGCACAGCGGGACCGGTGCGAGGGCGGGCTGCTGGATTGTCGGGGCGGGGCAGGGCCCGGAGCGCCTGTCAGGCGGAGGCGGGCAGCCCTTCGGGCACTGTCACCCAGACCGCCGACGCCCGGCCGGCCTCCCGGCCGGACGCGTCGAAGAGGGCCGTGTCCACGACGGCTGTCCTGCCCTGTCTGCGCCGCAGGACGCCCACCACGACGCAAGGGTCCCCCGGGACCGGCCGACGGCTGATCACCGCGGTCATCCGGTTGAGCACCATGGGCTCGGTCCGCGGGTCGCAGGTCCACCCGCCGGGGCAGTCCAGCACGCTCCAGACCAGCTCGTCGGGTATGCCGCCGTCGGCGGAAGCCTGCTCGTCCGTGGGTGTCCACAGACAGGCGACGGTGCCCGGACGTCCTTCCACGGGCCCCGGGGTGAGGGCGAGTCCGTCGCCGGCGGGACGTTCGTGGCCGCAGACGAAGCAGGTGGGGAAGGGGTGCCCGGTGAAGCCCTGGAAGGCGTGGGAGGCATGCTCGGCCTCGGCCGGGGAGAGCGGGTCGATCACGGCCGGTTCACCGGCGGCCTCGGCGACGGTGGCGATGAGTTGTCCGTCCCGTCTGACCTGCGATCTGCGGGAGCCCCGGTGGAATTCGAGGGGTACGCCGAGAGGTGGGGGAGACAACAGTGTCACGGCCGCCGCGGAGCCCTGGGACGGCGTGACGAGACCGGCGAACAAGCCGCAGGCATAACCGCCCTGAGCTGAATTGGGTGGTCCGTTGTGACGGTAATCGATGACCGGGCTGATGTGATCCGACACGTTGAACAGGATCCCCCTCCGTGCATACCGCGACAAGGGCGGAAGGGTCTCTTCCGGCCTTCGTACCGCCGACTCCCTCGACCCGGCCTTACCGGGGAGGAAGAGTTCGGGTCTGCGCAGGCTCACGCTGTCCGATTCCTTGATCAAACGAGCAGAGCCTAACTCAAGTCCGTACGGCGGGCAACTTTTTCAAAGCGTTTCACGTTCCGGGTAAAGTGGGCAAGCAGGGCATTTCCTCTTTTATAGATTGGATGATTGAAAGCAGTTTCATCGGGGAAAGCGAACACCCACAAGATGATCAGTGCTGGCGCGATTCGGATGGTCGTGCTTTACTGCCCGATGCGGCGGCATTGGAAGCTGCTGGTCCCGGCTGCGCACGTCCGGGACATCGATGGCTGAAAGTTTTCCATCGAGCTCGCACGCCGTCCTGCGAATTCGGCCGAAGATCTTCTCTCCCCCCGGAGGGACCCCGGCTGTCGTCCTCACACCTCCCACCCGGCCACCACGGCCAGCTAAGGAGCGCTCGTGTACGCCGCACCACTGACGCCTCCGTCCGAGTTCTCGTCCGACCACCGATCGGTCGCCGCCCTCTTCCACGAGGTGGCCGAGCGGTACGGGGTGCGCCCAGCCGTACGGCACGGCGACACCGAACTGAGCTACCGGCAACTGGCGTCGGCCGCCGGAGGACTGGCGTCGTGGCTGCGGGAGCAGGGCATCGGACGCGGAGACGTAGTGGCCACCCTGGTGGACCGCTCGGTGTGGTCCGTGGTGTCCATCCTCGGCGCGTGGTCGGCCGGCGCGGTGCACGTGCACCTGGAGCCCACGGACCCCGACACCCGGATCGCTGCACTCCTGACCGCGACCGGCGCACGGGCCGTACTCGTGGACGAGCGCAACCGGTCGCGTCTACCCCGACGGACCCCCGTGCTGCGTGTGCTGGACGGCTCGCTGCCCACCGCTCCGTACGAGCCGGCCCCCGAGACCCAGCCGCAGGACTCGGCGTATCTCGTGTTCACCTCCGGATCGACGGGCGTCCCCAAGGCGGTCGAGGTTCCGCACGGGCCCGTGCTCAACCACCACGCGGGCTTCTGGCGCTACCTCGCGCCGATCACGACCCCGCGGAGCTTCGCCATCGCCACGACCTTCGCCGCCGACCTGGGGCTCATCTCCGCCTTCGGCGCCATTCTCAGCGGTGCCCGTCTGGACATCTACGACCGCCACACCACGCTCGACGCCGACGCCCTCGCCGCCGAACTCGACAAGTACCCGGTGGACGCCGTCACCTACACCCCCTCCCTGCTGGAGGCGCTGGCCGCGGAGCGGGACATCGCGTCGCTGCTGCCCCGCCGCATGGCCATCGTCGCGGGCGAGGCGTTCCCGCCGCGGCTGGCCGCCGCGATGCTCAAGGCCCGGCCGGACCTGCACGTCTTCAACGCCTACGGTCCTTCCGAGGCGACCATCGAGATGATGCTGCACCATGTGCGGGAGGCGGACACCCGGCGAGCCCGCATCCCCGTGGGCAAGGCCATCGACGGTGTCTCGCTGCGCCTGCTCGGTGAGGACGGCGAGCCCGTGCCCGACGGCACCCCGGGCGTTCTCTACGTCGGGGGCCGCTGCCTCGCCCACGGCTACCGCGGCGATGCGGAGCTGACCGCGCGGAAGTTCGTCCGTGACGCCGAGGGCGAACGCTTCTACCGCACCGACGACCTGATGGTCCGCGACAGCGAGGGTGTCTACGAGTACCTGGGGCGGGCCGACCGCCAGTTGAAGGTCCGCGGCAACCGCGTCGAGCCCGGCGAGATCGAATCGGCGCTGCTCGCCGTGACCGGCGTCCAGCAGGCCCTGGTCGTCGGTGAGGAACCCGCCCCCGACGCACCCACCGAACTCGTCGCCTACGTCGTGACAGCCTCCGCGATCACACCGGAGGAGATATCCCGCCACCTGCGCGAGCGCCTGACGCAAGCGCTCGTCCCGAGCCGCATCAGCATCGTCCCCGCCATCCCCGTCACCGTGAACGGCAAGGCCGACCTCGCCGCCCTGCGCGCCACGGCCGCGCCCTCCGCCGCCCCGGACCGGCCCGCCGGCGACCTCCCGCGCACCGACACCGAGCGATTCGTGGCCGCGCTGTGGAGTTCCGTGCTGGGACGGCCCGAAGTCGGCCGGGACGAGCGGTTCATGGAGATCGGCGGAGACTCCTTCAAGGCGCTGCGGGTCTTCGCGGGCCTGCGCCGCACCTACCCCGCCATGACCATCGACCAGCTCTTCCAGCATCCGACCGTCGCCGCGCTGGCCGCCGCCCTGGACGGCGGGAACGCCCGGGGAACCGAGCCGTCCGCCACGACCGTCGAACTGTGAAGGGCCCCATGGACACCGGAGACGACACCACCGCGGTGGCCGTGGTCGGCCTGGCCTTCGAGTTCCCCCAGTGCGACGACTGGGACACGCTCACCGAGATCCTGCGCGCGGGACGCGACTGCCTGGGACCGATGCCCGCCGCCCGCGCCCGGGCCACGGGGGTCCTGCGCTCCGACAGCGACCAGGAAGGCGGCTGGATCGACGACATCACCGGCTTCGACCACCGTGCCTTCGGCCTGTCCCGCGCCGAGGCCGAGCTGATCGACCCCCGGCAGCGCAAGATGCTCCAGCTCGCCGTGCGCGCGATCGGCCATGCCGGTTACGCCCCGGCGGAGCTGCGCGGCCACGACGTCTGCGTCTACACCGCCGGGTACGGCGGACCGGAACCGACCCTGTACGAGCTGCTGGACGAGACCGGCCGCCGCCACGGCGCCGCCCTCACCGGCAGCATCCGGGCCTTCGCCGCCGGCCGCATCGCCTACCACCTCGATCTGCGCGGAAGCGCGATGGTCGTGGACACCGCCTGTTCCTCCTTCCTGGTCGCGCTGCACGAGGCGCGCCGGAAACTGGCGTACGGCGAGGGCGCGTCGGCCCTGGTCGGCGGCTACGAACTCGTCCTGGGCCGGCCCCCGTCCCGGCCGGAGGGCGCGGACGGCCTGGGGGTGCTCTCCGCCACCGGCCGTTGCCGCCCGTTCGACGAGAAGTCGGACGGCACGACCTTCGGCGAGGGCGGCGGCTTCGTCCTGCTCAAGCGGCTGGCGGACGCGCTGCGTGACGGCGACACCGTGCACGCGGTGATCCGTGGCAGTGCCGTCAACCAGGACGCCGGGCGCAGCAACGGCCTGACGGCGCCCAGCCCGGTGGGCCAGGCCCAGGTCATCGCCGCGGCCCTGAGGGACGCCGCCGCGGACCCGGCGACCATCGGCTACGTCGAGGCCCACGGCACCGGCACCCGGATCGGCGACCCCATCGAGATCCAGGGGCTGGCCGCCGCGCTGTCCGAGGTGGCGGCGGACTTCCCGGCCACCGCCCGGGCCACCACGCTCCCCGTGTCCTCGGCCAAGGGCAACTTCGGCCATCTGGACTGCATGGCGGGCTTCGCGGGCCTGGTGCGCATCATCGCGCAGTTCCGTGCCGGAGAGATCTTCCCCACGGCGCACTTCACCGCGCCGAACCCGCTGCTCGGCCTGGACGGCACCGCGCTGCGCGTCGCCGACCGGTGCGAACCGTGGCCGACGGGTGCCCTCCCACGGCGCGCCGGCCTGAGCAGCTTCGGGCTCAGCAGCACCAACGCGCACGTCGTCGTCGAGGAGGGCACCGCCGCCCGGCCGGCGGTGCGGCCCGCGGCCCCGGGCCGCACCGACCACGTCGTCGTACTGTCCGCGCGCGACGCGTCCGGACTGCGGCGCTACGCCGCGCAGCTCCGGCAGGCCGTCGCAGCCGACCCGCGGCGCTTTCCCCTCGCGGACGCGGCCGACGTCCTGGTGCTCGGGCGCGACCACGGGGAGCGCTTCGCCCACCGCCGGGCCTGGGCCGTGACCGACGCCGCCCACCTGCTGGGCGAGCTGGACGGCTTCCTGGCCACCACGGACCCCGCGGCCACCGACGCGACCGGCACCGGAACGACGGTCCGCGCCCCTCTCGTCCTGGCCCTCGGCTCCCCCCGGGACATGGCCGCGGCCCCTGACGCGGCCCACCTGTCGGACATGGCGGAGGCGTTCCCCGGCTTCGCCCGTGTACTGGACGAGGCACGGCGCCACGTGCCGGCCCAGCGCTGGACCGCGGCGCAGCGGCACCTGCTCCGCCTCGCGGGAGTGCGGGCACTCCTCGCCGATCTCGCCCTCACCCCCGACCTCGTACTGGCCCACGGGACAGGGGCGTTGGCGGACCGGTACACCCGCGGCACGGTGGACCTGCCCACCGCCCTGGCCCAGGCGGACGAGGAAGCGCACACCACGGCACCCGACGCGGGCCGGCTCACGGCGGCGCTCGCCGGATTCGCCGACACCACCGTCGTCGTCGACCTGGCACCGGACAGCGCCCTCTCGCTCCTGCTGCGCGAAGAGGCCGGCTCCCGGTTCGAGACCGTGACCCCGCGCTCTCCCGCCGAACTGCTCGCCGCCTGCCACCGCCGGGGGTTCCCCCTGGACTGGCACACCGGCCTGGGGCGCAGGCCGGGGCGCCGGATCGAGCTGCCCACCGCCCCGTTCGCCGAGGAGCACTGCTGGCCGGACACCGCGCTCGCCACCCCCGTGGCAGAGGGCCCGTCAAACGCCCCGGCCGACGCCGCACCGGAGCGGACCGCCACCGACACGACACCCGCCGCCTTGGTGCTCGAACTGGCCAGGGACGTTCTCAAGGAGCCCGGACTGGGCCTGGACGACGACTTCTTCGAGGTGGGCGGCAACTCCCTCAACGGCGTCCAGCTGATCACCAGGCTGAACGACCGGCTCGGCACCGACCTCGACGTCATGGACCTCTTCGACTTCGCCTCCCTGGGCGAACTGGCTGCCTCGCTCGGCACGGAACCCCCGGTCGGAACGGCGGCCCCGACCGCGACCGGCGGAAGCGCCGTCACCGGGAGTGGCGGAACGACCGTGACCGCGGCCGGCGGAGCCGCCGTCACCGCGGGTGGCGGGAGCGCCGGAGCCGCCGCCCCCGCCGCGGTCGAAGGCCCGCTCTCCGGGCAGCAGGCCGCGATCTGGGCAGCCGTCCAACTCGCCCCGGAATCGGCCGCGTACAACGTGGCGAGCGCCTTCCTCCTCGACGGCCCGGTGGATCCGCAGCG
The DNA here is from genome assembly GCF_014650735.1 of Streptomyces canarius. Classification (NCBI taxonomy): domain Bacteria; kingdom Bacillati; phylum Actinomycetota; class Actinomycetes; order Kitasatosporales; family Streptomycetaceae; genus Streptomyces; species Streptomyces canarius. The sequence goes on along the minus strand of NZ_BMVN01000053.1, from coordinate 15,747 downwards.
GCTGACCCGGCGGCTGGAAGCACTGGTACGCCGCCACCCCATGCTCCGCGTCACCCTGCACGACGGCGCGGACGGACCCGTGCAGGTGATCAGCCCGCCCGAGGAGGCCCGGCTCACCCTGGAGCGCCTCACCCTGGAGTTCCCCGGGACCACGGCCGCCGACGGCCGCGACCGGTTGCTGGCCCGGCTGAAGGACCTGGTGGCCGAGCCGCTCGACCTCTACGGCGACACACCGGCCCGCTACCAGCTCGTACGGGCCCGGTTCGGCGACCGGGACCAGCACGTCCTCGTGCTCACCTTCCACCACCTGTTCTTCGACGGCTGGTCGTGGCGGATCCTGATGGACGACCTGGGCAGCGACACCGACCGACCCGCGCCCGCCCGCACCTATCTCGACTACGTCCGGGAGCAGCGGGAGCTGCTGGACGGCGAACGCGGCCGGCAGCTGGTCGAGTTCTGGAGGAAGCGGCTCGCCGGAGTGCCTGCCGTGTCGCTGCCGGCCGACGTCGCGGACGCCGATCCCTCCCGGCTCCCGGACCGGGGTGCCGATCTTCCGTTCCCGATCGAGCCCGAACTCGCCGCCCGGCTGCGCGCCCTCGCCCGTGGGGCGCGGGGCACGCTCAACATGGTGCTGCTCGCCGGATGGATGGCGCTGCTCTGGAAGATCGGCGGCAGTCGTGACGTGTCCGTCGCGAGTGCGGTCACGGGCCGGGTGTCCGGTCACGACGACGTGATCGGCTGCTACGCCAACACCGTCGTGATCCGGGCCGCCCTGGTCCCCGAGGAGCCGTTCTCCGCCCTGCTGGCGGCCGTCCGTGACGCCCAGCTGTCCGCGCTGTCGCACGGGGACCTGCCCGCCGACCGGATCGTACGGATCGCCCGGCCGCACTCGGCGGAACCCGCCGCGACCACCAACTTCAGCTTCCACAACGCGGTCGAGCCCCTGCGCGACCTGGGCCCCGACGGCCCGGCCGTGGAACTGCTCGACGTCGACCCCGCGGCGCCCACGTTCCCGCTCAGCGTGTCGGTCATGGAGTACGGGGACGCCCTCTGGGCCGGCCTGAAGTACGCCACGGACCTGTTCCGGCCGGAGACGGTCGCCGCCTGGCTCGACGAGTACCGCACGCTGCTGCGCAACCTGGCCGCGCGGGGCCCCGGCGCCACCTTGTTCGACCTGTTCGACGCGCCGTCCCGGACAGTCGCAACGCCGGACGTGCCGGACTTCACGTTCTGAGGCCGAAGGTCTGCCAAGAGGAGAACCCCCACGTGAACACCACCACCGACTCCGCCGGCCTCGCCTCCCGCGAGTTCTGGCTGCGCCACCGGGACGACCTGCGCGCGGGCTCCCTCGCCGCGGCGCAGGCCCTGGGCGGCGGTTCGCACGAGACCACGCCCGGCGCACCGACCACCGTGCGCGCTCCTCTGCCCCCCGCCACCCGTGCGCACCTCGACCGGGTCACCGGCGGTGAGCCCCTCCTGCGCTGGACCGCCGTCGCCGCCGCCACGGGACTCGTACTGCGCCGCTTCGGTGCGGAAGACGCCGTCACCCTGCTGGCCGGTGCCCCGCTGGAGCACGGGCTGCCCGCACTGCTGCGCCCCGACCCCGCGGCGACCTTCCGGCAGTGGCTGGGCAGCGTACGGTCCGTGGCCGCGCAGATCCTCGAACACAGCGATGTCGACGCGGGCACGCACCGCAGCCTCCTGGAGGAGGACATCGTGCTCACGGTCGGCGTCGACGGACCGGACACCGGCGGCACCACCGCCGAGACCGCCGCGACCCTGCGCCTGGGCACCGCGGAGGTCACCGTGACCTCGCGGCTGCTGCCCGCCGCACGGCTGAGCGCGCTGGCGACGGGCGTGGCCACCGTACTGGAGCAGGGTCTGGCCGACCCCGGCCGGCGCCTCGCGGACCTCGGCGTCCTCGACGAGCCCACCCGCCACCAAGTGCTCACCGCCTTCAACGAGACCGCCCTCCTGGACAACGGCCGGCCCTACCGGGAACTCCTGCTGGCCCAGGCCGCACAGCGCCCCGACGCCGTCGCGATCCACGACGGGACGGATACCTTCACCTATCGGCAACTGTGCTCCTACGCCACCGCCGTGGCACTGAACCTGCGCGCGGCGGGCGTCGGCAGGGAGAGCCAGGTCGCCCTGGTCGCCCAGCGCAGCGCGTGGTTCCTCGTCATGGCCGTCGGTGTCCTCTTCGCGGGCGGCGTGTACGTCCCGCTGGACCCGACGATGCCCGCCGGGCGCCGGGACCGGCTGATGCGCGGCGCCCAAGTCGTCGTCACGGGCCCGGAGGTGGAACTCCCGCAGGACCTCGACGCGCCCCGGCTGCTCCCGGAACACCTGCGCAAGGAGGCCGAGTCCACCCCGGGGCCGCACGACCCCGAGACGGTGGCCGAACTCCTCGGCCCCCCGGCGGCGCCCACCGACCTCGCCTACATCATCTTCACCTCCGGTTCCACGGGCACCCCGAAGGGAGCCGGCGTCGAGCACCACTCGTTCCTCAACCTCCTCGCGACCCGGGTGCCGGACTACGGCCTGCGCCCCGGTGTGGAGGTGCCGCAGACCGCGCCGCTCACCTTCGACCTGTCCATCTGGCAGATGTTCGCGGGCCTGACGGCCGGCTCCACGGTCTGCGTCGTCCCCGACGACGTCGTGCGCGATCCCGCGGCGCTCGCCGCCATGGCGGTGGAGCACCGGTTCGGCTGTCTCGCACTGGTACCGACCTTCGTCGCCGTGCTCCTGGAGCACTTCGAGGCCGCACCCGACTCGGCCGCGGCCGTCCGCTCGACCCTGGGCCGTCTGATCGCCACAGGGGAGCCGCTCAGCGGCGAACTGGCCCGCCGGTGGCACACCGTCATGCCCGGCGTGGAACTGCTCAACGCCTACGGACCCGCCGAGGTCGCCGACGACAGCACGGGCGGGCCCGTCACCGCCGACGAGGGCATGTACACCTCGGTCGGCAAGGTGCTGCCCAACGTCCGCGTCCATGTGCTCGACGCGGATCTGCAACCCGTGCCCCCGGGCGTCACCGGCCAGGTGTACATCGGCGGCGAGAGCGTGGGCCGCGGCTATGTGGGCCAGCCCGCGATGACGGCGGGCGCGTTCCTGCCGGACCCGTTCGCCACCGAACCGGGACGGCGCATGTACCGCACCGGAGACCTCGGCCGGTGGCGTACGGACGGCTCCGTCGAACTGCTCGGCCGGGCCGACAACCAGGTCAAGCTGCGCGGACGCCGCGTGGAGCTGGGCGAGATCGAGCACGCCGTGGAGAGCCATCCGCAGGTGGCCCGGGCCATCGTCGAACTCCTCAAGGACGACGGCCTGGAACGGCTCGTCGCCTTCGTCACGCTCACGCCCGGCAACGCCCCGACCGACCGGCGGATCCAGGAGTTCGTCGCCGGCCGGCTGCCCGCGTACATGGTGCCGAACGAGGTGCTGACACTCGACGAGCTGCCCCGCAACCGCAACGGCAAGGTGGACCGCACGGCGCTGCGCGCCCGCGCCGCCGAGCGGACCGTACCGACCGCCGCGTACACGGCGCCGCGCACGTCCCTCGAAGCCGACCTGTGCGAGCTGTGGGCCACCGTCCTCAAGCTCGAACGCGTGGGCGTCACCGACGACTTCTTCGCGCTGGGCGGCGACTCCATCACCGGCATCCGCATCGTCCAGGCGGCCGGGCGCCGTGGCATCGAACTGCGCCCCCGGCACCTGCTGGAGCACCGCACCGTCCAGGAACTCGCCGCGGTCGCGCGACGACGGCCCGCCGGCACCACCGGCCCCCGAACCGCCCCACACCCCGGAACCGGCACGGACTCCTCGCCCGCCCCGCTCACCCCCGCCCAACTGAGCTTCTTCGCCCGTCACGTGCCCCGCCCGGACTACTGGAACCACGGGGTCCTCTACGCCGTACGGCGTCCCGTCACCACCGACGAAGCCGAACGCGCCGTTCACCTGCTGGCCGGGCGCCACCCGATGCTGCGCGCCCGCATCGGCTCCGTGGACGGCGCACTGGCGCAGACCGTCTCCGACGTACCGCCGCCCCTCACCGAGTTCGACCTGAGGGACGTGGCGGCGGACGAGCTGGAATCCCGGATGCACGCCTCGGCGACCCGACTGCACGCGGCCCTCGACCTGCGCGCGGGCCCGGTGTGCCGGGCCGGGCTGCTCCGGCTCCCCGAAGGCCTGCACGACCGGCTGGTCATGGTCGTCCACCACGCGGTCGTGGACCTCTACTCCTGGAACGTGATCACCGAGGACCTCTCCACGATCCTGCGGGACGGCGGTACCGAGGCCCTGGACCCCGTCGGCACTCCCTACACCGAATGGGCCCGGCGCCTGGTGGAGTTCGTACGCGACGAACCGGAGCGCCTGAACACCGAGTACTGGCTGACCCGTGACTGGAGCCGCTGCGTGCCGGTCACGGACGCCCCCTCCCCGGGAACCGAGGGCAACACACGGGAACACACCTCCGTCTTCGACGAGGACTTCACCCGCCGGTTCGTCGAGGGAACGGCACGCCGCGGACTGACCGTGTACGAGAGCCTGCTGGCCGCGGTCGGCGCGGGCTTCCGGGAATGGCTGGGCGTCCCCGCCGGTGACCTCCTGGTCCAGCTCGGCGGCCACGGCCGGGAAGACCTCTTCGACGACGTCGACCTGAGCCGCACGGTCGGCTTCTTCAACACCGCCTACCCCTTCGCCCTGCCCATGCCCACCGACCCCTCCGACGCGCGACAGGCCCGCGCCGTGGCCGAGCTCGTCAGGAACATCCCGGGCCGGGGCATCGACCACGACCTGCTGCGCCACCTCCACCCCGATCCGGCGCTGCGCGCCCGGATCGCCGCCATCCCCGCGCCCCAAGTGCTCTTCAACTACTGGGGAGAACCCGGCTATCTGCACGCGGACGGCGACGGCGGAGACGGCGCCGGCGAGGGCCGTACGCCGGGACCGCTCGGGGACGTACGCATCGACATCTCCGGGGACGACCGGCCGGCGGACATGCCCCGCTCCCACCCCATCGAGATCTACCCCAGCATCGTCGACGGCCGTCTGCACATCCTGTGGCGCTTCAGCGGCGAGGTCTGTGCGGCACCCCGCAGGAGCGCGCTCGTCGCCTCCTGCGCCGAAGCCCTGCGCGCCGCCGTCGCCGACGCATCCCCTCGTCCGACCAGTGAGGAGACCACCCGATGACCTACACCGTTGTGGTGAACGACGAAGAGCAGTACTCCCTATGGCCCGAGGCCAAGACCCTGCCGGCCGGCTGGAGGACGACCGGCTTCAGCGGCAGCCGGGAGGAGTGCCTGGACCACGTCGCGACGGTGTGGACCGACATCCGCCCCAAGTCCGTGGCGCCCGCCGCATCGTGAAACGCACCGAACCCACCCCGCTGCTGTGGCACTACGGCGCGGCAGCGGGCACCCGCACCTACGTCCTGGCCCCGTTCGCCGGAGGCAGCGCCTACTCCATGGGCGACTGGCCCGCACACCTCCTGCGCGCAGGCGAGAGCGCCCTCGTCCTCCAGTATCCGGGCCGGGGCCCCCGCGCCGCCGAAGGGCTGCCGACGAGCCTCGGCGAGCTGGCCGCCGAGGCCGCTCAGGCGGTCCAGCGGCATTCCACGGGGCCGGTGGTCATCGTCGGCCACAGCCTCGGCGGTGTGCTCGGCCACGCGCTGGCCGTACACCTGGAGAGCGCGGGCCGCGAGGTGGAACTGCTCGTCGCCTCCGCGGCCCGCACCCCGTCCTCGCCTCGCCTGGACGCCGGACAGGTCCTCGCCATGACCGACGCCCAGTGGATCCAGGAGATCACCCGCTACAGCACGTTCGATCCCGGACTGCTCGACGACTCCGCCGTCCTGGACCTGATCGTGCCCGTCCTGCGCGCCGACTACCTGATGCTGGCCCGCCACGTCCCCGAACTCCGCGTCCTGTCCTGCCCGCTGCTCGCGGTCGGCGGCGCGGACGACGCCTGGGTGCGTACCGAGCACCTGGAGTCCTGGGCCGAGTACACGGCCGCGGACCTGACCACCCGCACCCTGCCCGGCGGCCACTTCTACTTCCGGGACGACCTGACCCGCGTGATCGAGCTGATCCACACCGTCCTGGACGGCGACCGGGCACGAAAGGAGCATCGGTGAAACCACTGATCGTGGTGTACGACTTCGGTGCGGCGCAACCGGGCGACATCGCCGTGGGGCTGGGCGACTGGGCCACATGGGTCTTCGCCGCGGAACGCAACGAGCACACCCGGGGGATGGAGCCGCTGCTCGCCCAGTTCGCGCCCCTCGTGTGGATCGACGACCTCGACCAGGCAGTGGCCCAGCTCGGCGCGCACAACCCCGGCGGCATCGTCACGTTCAGCGAGAAGGCGCTGCGCCTCACCGGCGAACTGGCCCACCGGCTGGGGCTGCCGCAGCACTCACCGGCCACCACCGCGCTGCTGACCGACAAGTGGAACCAGCGGAGCGCTCTGCGCGCGGCGGGAGTCGACTCGGTCCGCTTCCACCGGATCGACACCGTCGGCCAGTGGGCGGACGCGGTCGCGCACGTCGGTCTTCCCGCGGTCCTCAAGCCCGCCTTCGGCGGTGCCAGCCGCAACACCTTCCTCATCGAGGACGAGGCCGACGGCCGCCGCACCGTCGAACGGCTCCTGGCCGCGGGGACCCCCGGATACGACCCCGAGGGCGCCCTCGTACTGGAGGAGTACCTGGTGGGGCGGGACTGCGCGCCCTTCGGCGACTACGTCTCCATCGAGCAGCTCGTGCAGCAGGGGGAGGTCACCGACATCGCCGTGACCGGCAAGTTCCCCATGGTGCCCCCCTTCCGGGAGACCGGCAGGTTCTGGCCCTCGCCCTTGGACCCCGAAGAGACGGAGCAGGTCTTCGACCTGGCCCGGCGGGCCGTCACGGCACTGGGCATCACCACGGGCCTGACCCACACCGAGGCCAAACTCACCCCCCAGGGGCCCCGGTTCATCGAGGTCAACGGGCGGCTCGGCGGCGGCATCAACGAACTCTCCCGCCGGGCCATCGGCACGGACCTGATCGAGCTGGCCGGCCGGATCGCCCTCGGCGAGCGCGTCGACGTCCCTCCGCTTCCCCCCGGCCGGACGGTCTACCAGATCATCCATCCCGCTCCCCGCGACGCTTGCGAACTGGTCGCGGTGGAAGGCACCGACGAGATCCGGGCCCTGCCCGAGGTGACCCTCTACCGTCCCTACGCCCGAGCGGGCACCCGGCTGGAAGGCGGCGTGCACACGCGGGAACTCGACGTCGTCATCGGCGAGACGACCGGACTGGCCGAACTCGCCACGGCCTTCAAGGACGTGGAGTCCAGGCTGCGCTTCACCTTCGCCTTCCCCGGGGAGCCCGGTGTCCGGACGGTCACCGGAGCCGAACTCGGCCGGCTGTGACACCGATCCGCACACCCCCGTACGTCCAGCACAACCCCGTACACCCAGCACAGCCGTACGTCCACGGCGTTCCGTACCCCCACCACAGTTCGTACGCCCCCACGAGAAGAAGGAACGGATAGTGAGTGAGACTGCCACCGACGCGTCGCCCCAGCAGGGAGGCATCTCCGACGCCGCCGTCCTGGCGCGTGTCTGGGAGGAGATCCTCGGAGTCGACGGCGTCGGCCCGGACGACGACTTCTTCTCCCTGGGCGGGGACTCCCTCCTCGCCGTCCAGGTCGTCGGCGTGGCCAAGGAACGCGGGCTGCGACTGACACTCCTGGACCTGTTCAAGAACCCCACACCTCGTGGCGCCTGCACCGGCTCCACGACCGGTGCGCAGGACGAAGGCGCGAGCGAGGAGCTTCTCACCCCCGGGGACCGGGCGCTGGTCCCGGACAGCGCCGAAGCGGCGTACCCCGCCACCCGGCTGCAACTCGGCCTGATCTACGAGAACCTGCTGAGCGGGGGCCGCCTCTACATCGACGTGGTGTCCCGCGCGGTCACGCTCCCGCTGGACCCGTCCGCGCTGCGACAGGCCGTCGACCGTGTCACCCGGCGCCACCCGATGCTGCGGACCCGCTTCGACCTGACCACCTTCAGCGAGCCCATGCAGGTGGTGGAGCGGGACGTCGACGTCCCGGTGGAGCAGGCGGACTGGTCGGATCTCGGCCCGGCCGCGAAGGCCGAGCGGTACGACGAGGTCATGCGGAGCCTGCACGCCCCCTTCGACCCCGAGCAGGCACCGCTGTGGCGCGTGCACGCGGCCCGCACGGGCCCCTCGGAGTTCCAGCTCGCCTACGCGTTCCACCACGCGGCACTCGACGGCTGGAGCGAGACCGTCCTGGCCAGCGAGCTGATCCGGCTGTACGCGGCCGTACTGCGCGGCGAGAACCTCGAACTCGCCGAACCCGCGCCCGCGGAGGAGTACGTACGCCTGGAGCGCGCCGCGTTGCGGAACGACGCGTCCCGGCGGTACTTCGAGGACCTGGGCACCGGGCCGGCGGCGACGCTGCCGGAGCGGGGCGACGGCACGGGCGACCCCTACCGCAAGGCCACGGCCCGGATCCCCGACGACGACATCCAGCGCATCCAGCAACTCGGCGCCGAGTGGGGCATTCCGGTGAAGAGCCTGTACCTGGCCGCGGACTGCGCGGTCCAGGCAGCCTTGGCCGGCACCACCGAGGTCACGGTCGGGCTGACCGTCAGCGGCCGGCCGGAGACCGTGGGCAGCGAACTGACCCTCGGGCTGTTCCTGAACACCCTGCCCCTGCGCCTGGACGTGGCCGAGGTGTCCTGGCACACCGCGGCCAGGCGCGCCTTCGAGGCGGAGAACGGTCTGCTGGGCCACCGCCGCTTCCCGGACGCCGAGGTGCGCGCGCTGCTCGACGGGATCCCCTTCCCCACCGTCTTCAACTACGTCCACTTCCACGTCCGCGACCGGCTCCTGGACACCGGCCTGGTCACCACCGACGAGGACCTGAGGGACACGTCGAGCTTCCCCGTCCGCGTCGAGGTCATCGACGACCCGCGCGGTCGCGGCCGACTGCTGGAGGTCGTCGTCGACGAGACCCGGTACGGCCGGGGAACCGCGGAAGAGCTGCTCCAGCACGTGCTGTCCGCGCTGCACCAGATGGCCGAAGGCCCCGAAGAGCCGGCCCTCGCCGGCCTCCTGGAACGAGTAGGTAGCCGATGACCATGTCCTCCAGCCCTCTGGCCACCTATGCGCAGCTCGGCTTACGTCAGCTGCACGACCAGGACCCCGAGCTGTACGACCTGCTGGAGCGCGAGCACCGGCGCCAGTCCGAGACCCTCGCCATGATCGCCGCGTCCAGCGTCGCGCCCGCCTCCGTGACCGCCTGCGAGGGAACGGTCCTCGGCAACGTCACGACCGAGGGATACCCCGGTGCCCGCTTCCACGCGGGCTGCGAGGTGGTGGACGAGGTGGAGCGGCTGGCGGTCCGCCGTGCCAAGGCCGCCTTCGGCGCCCGGTACGCCAACGTCCAGCCCCACTCCGGCAGCACGGCCAACCAGGCCGTCATGTTCAGCCTGCTCCGACCCGGTGACGTGCTGCTCGGCATGGAGCTGAGCGCGGGCGGCCATCTCACCCACGGCTCGCGCGCCTCGGTGTCCGGCAACTACTTCACGTCGATCGGCTACGGCACCGACGCCTCCGGCTGGATCGACATGGACGAGGTCGAACGCCTCTCCAAGGAACACCGGCCCCGGCTGATCGTCTGCGGGGCGAGCGCCTACCCCCGCGAGATCGACTTCGTCCGGTTCCGGGCGATCGCCGACGAGGTGGGAGCCTTCCTGCTCGCGGACATCTCCCACATCTCCGGCCTGGTCGCGGCGGGCCTGCACCCCAGCCCCGTCGACGTGGCACACGTGACCACGACCAGCACCTACAAGCAGCTCTACGGCCCCCGTGGCGGCCTCATCCTGATGGGCAGGGACGCCGACACTCCTGTACCCGGCTCACGCAAGACCCTCGCCGAGACCCTTCAGAGCGCGGTCTTCCCCTATGTGCAGGGCACCCCGCAACTCCAGGCCGTCGCCGCCAAGAGCAGGGCGCTGGCACTGGTGGCACAGCCCGCGTTCCAGGAACTGGCCCGGCGTATCGTCTCCGGAGCCACGGCGCTGGCCGCGGCACTGTCCGCCGCCGGCTACCACGTCCTCACCGGCGGCACCGACAACCACATGGTGCTCATCGACGTCAGCCGCAAGGGACTGACCGGACTGGTGGCGGAACAGGCACTGGAGTCCTGCGGAATCATCGTGAACAAGAACAAGATCCCCGATGATCCGCACGGCCCCCGGGTGACCAGCGGTCTGCGGCTCGGCACGAACCACCTGGCCGCACGCGGCATGGACACCGACGCTGTCCGCGAGTGCGCCGCGCTGGTCGACCGCGTCCTGTCCTCCGTACGGGCCACGGACACCCACACCTGGCACCTCGACGAGCCCATCCGCTCCCGGGCACGCGCGGACGTGACCGGCCTGTGCGCCCGCCACCCCCTGCCGGACCTCCCGCTGGAGGCCACCGTGTGAGGCATCAGCCGACGACGGTCGGCCGGTGCCACCGATCCTGCCCACTCGCCGGCCGGCCCGGCCGCGCGTGATCGTCGAACGGCGGATCCGGCGGCCTGTCCCTGGAGCAGCTCAAGCGTGCGCGGGCCCAGGCGGTCGCGGCCGCTGTGGCGGAACATGTGAGAGCCGGAAGGCGAAGAACACTGTGTCGTACCGTCGCGGCGGCTGCCCCGCGAACGGACCGGCCTGGAGGAACCGGACGTCGGGGAGGGGGCGCGCGCACGAGCGACGGCCGGCGCCTCGGCCGCCGCCGCGCGGCAGGAAGCCCTCTGCTCCGCCGACAAGGCGTCGCCTTCACTGCTCATGACCAGGAGGATCAGGTCTGCCCCTGAGGCAGGGTCAATCCGGCGGGTGCGTGCCGTCGACGTCTGACGGGCGTGAGTCCCCGGGGATCAGGGGCGTTGAGCGAGGAAGACGAACTCTTTGCCCGGCCGGTCGGGTGCGTCACGGACCTCCCGCACCACGTAGCCGTGCGCGACCAGGTCCGACTCGACCTCGTCCCGGTCCCGGAAGCGCAGGGTCGAGTCCGACGTCAGCACCTGACCGTCCGCCGCGAAGGCGTAGGTCCCACGGAAGGTCACGAAAGGCCCGCTCACCTCGATCAGCTCGACCCAGCTTTCGACGGAGCCGACACCCGGGACCTCCGTCACCCGGTAGGAGTTCTCGCGGGTCCACTCTTCCCAGGCGCGTCCGGCCGGATCACGGGTCTCGAAGACCAGGTGCCCGCCGGGCCGCAGCGCTGCGTGGGCTCCCCGCAGCGTCGTCTGCCATGTGTGCGGATCGGCGATCGCCTGGGCGACATTCGCCGTCATCGTCGCGAGGTCGGCCTGGAGCGGCGGGAGGGCCGTCACGTCACCGCAGAACCACCGCACGCGGTCACCGCCCGGTTTGGCCCGTGCGACGTCGAGGGAAGCCCGGGCGGGATCGACGCCGACGACCTCGATCCCGCGCTCGGCCAGGAGCAGGGCGAACACCCCTGTGCCGCAGCCGATGTCCAGAACCCGGCGCGCCCCGAACTCCTCCGCGATCCCGAGATAGGCATCGAGATCACCGCGGTCGGGGTCGAGCGGATCGTAGATCGCGGCGAGTCGTGGATGCGCGAAGCATGCGTCGGCCATGCGGCCGAACGTACGCGGAGCCTGCCCCGAAGAGCTACCGAGTTTCACCGGATTCAGCCGGCGGGGCTCCCGGGCGCACTTCGCTGCCACGGGCCAACCGCCGGCCTCACCGCAGACGGCCGGGCTGTGGCCCGACTCGCATCCGTAGAGGCCGACTTCAGCGGCAGGCTTCCCGTACGGATCCCCACCCCACCGGGCGGCCGGCTCCACCGCGTCCACGCCGTACGGACCCGCGGACGCGTGTTCACTGCCCCACGCCACAGGGCGTTCCTTCCGCGACATCTCGTGGAAGGAACGCCCGGTCGCGCGCGGCACTCACACGTGGCAAGCCGCGCGTCGGATGTGTCAGGCGAGGCCGGCCTTCAGGGCGGCGGCGACCTGGACCACACGCTCGGCCTGGTGACGGGCCGCGTTGCGGGTCTGCTCGCCGACAGGGTTGTTGCCCTGGGCGTCGACGTGCGACGTGCCGTACGGGTTGCCGTCGACGAACTTGACGGGGTCGGTGTAGCCGGGGGACACGATGATCCCGCCGAAGTGGTGGATGGAGTTGTACAGGGCGAGCAGCGTGGACTCCTGGCCGCCGTGCGCGGTGGCGGTGGTCACGAAGCCGCTGTAGACCTTGTTGGCCAGCTTGCCCTGCGCCCACAGGCCGCCCAGGGTGTCGATGAACTGCTTGAGCTGCGACGAGATGTTGCCGAAGCGGGTCGGGGTGCCGAAGACGATCGCGTCCGCCCACTCGACGTCGGCGGCCGTGGCCACGGGCACGCCCGCGCTCTCCGCGGCGTGGGCGGCCCACGCCTGGTTGGAGGCGATGGCGGCCTCCGGAGCCAGCTCGGCGGCCTTCAGCAGGCGCACCTCGGCGCCCGCCTTCTCGGCCGCCTCCGAGATCTCCTTGGCGATCTCGGCCGAGAAGCCGGTGGAGGAGTAGTAGATGACGGCGAGGCGGACAGGGGTGGTCATGGAGTCGTCTCCGATCCTGGGAATGCGTGCGGTGCGCCGCGGCGGACGCAGGTCACCCAGGGGAACGGGTGCCGTGCGGACGCGCTGATCGACGCGGTAGGTGAATCTTAAACCAGTTCGTTCAATCGTCAACCACTGGCATCCTCGCCACGGACGTACGCACGCGGGCCCCGAGCCCGGGCCTCGACGCGTACGGGTCGGTCGCTACTCGGCCTGTGCGCGGCGGGCGGTGGCGAACCGGCGCTGGTAGGCGGCGGGGGAGATGGACAACTCCCGCGCGAAGACGCGGCGGAGACTCTCGTAACCGGGGAAGCCGGACAGGGACGCCGCCTGCGTCGCGGTGTACCCCTGGTCGAGCAGTGACTTCGCGATGTCGAACCGGATCGACTCGACGTACCGGGCCGGCGTGGTGCCCAGTTCCTCCCGGAACAGCCTGGTGAGGTGGCGCGTGCTGAGGTTGAGGTGCCCGGCGAGTGCGGTGAGGGAGTGGTTGCCGGTGGGATCTGCCGTGACCAGGTCGACGACCCTGCGCAGGGCGGGCGACCGGGGCGGCGGCCCTTGCAGGGGAGCGGAGAACTGGGACTGACCGCCCGCCCGTTGCAGGTAGACCACCAGGGAGCGGGCCACCTCCCGGCTGACGTCGGGACCGTGGTCCTCCTCGACGAGGGCGAGCGCCAGGTCGATGCCGGCGGTGACTCCCGCCGAGGTGTACGTGGTGCCGTCACGCACGTAGATGGCGTCGGGTTCGACGTGGGTCTTCGGGTGCCGGGCGGCGAGTTCCCCCGCGATCTTCCAGTGGGTGGTCGCCCGCTTGCCGTCCAGAAGGCCCGTCGCGCCCAGGACGAAGGCACCGGAGCACACGGAGGCGACCCGGCCGGAGCGGGCCGCCAGATCCCTGGCGGCTTCGACCAGATCGCGCGTGACCGGGGTCCTGGGGTAGACGTCTCCGCCCGGCACCAGGAAGGTGTCCGGGTCCGGCTCCTTGGCGGCGCTGCCGTCTACGGCGATCCGCATGCCGATCGAGGAGGCGACATCGGCACCCGTCGTCGACACCAGGGCGATGCTGTAGTCGGCACCGAGGAGATTCGCTTCCCCGAAGACCTCGGCGGGGCCGACGACGTCCAGCAGTTTGACCCCGTCGTAGACGAGGATCGCTACACGATGCGTGTCGGAGCTCACAGAGCCATCCTGAGGTGACTGGATTCGAGTGGTTCATGGCCGGACCGAGGCGGCGCCGGAGGCCGCATGGTCGGCACCGTGGAGAACGGACGCACGGTCCACTCGTAGCACATCGCACCGGAAAGCACGGACATCATGACCGACATCATCGCAGGCGTGGAAATACCCGAGACCTCGGCTGTCGCGGAGGCCACGGAATTCCTCCGGGAGCGGACGAATCCCTTGATCTTCCACCACTCCCGGCGGGTATTCCTGCTCGGTTCCCTGCACGCGCGGAAGCTGGACCTCCGGCCCGACCCCGAGCTGCTCTACATCTCCGCGATGTTCCATGACACGGGCCTTCTGATCCCGTTCTCCGACACGCAACAGCGCTTCGAGGTGGACGGCGCCGACCACGCGCGCAAGTTCCTGCTCGACCGCGGGTTCTCCGAGAGCGCCGCCGAAGTGGTCTGGATGGCGATAGCCCTGCACACGACGCCGGAAATCCCCGGCCGCATGGGCCCCGAGATCGCCGCCACCAACTACGGCGTGCTGACCGACGCGATCGGCTGGGGTATGGACAGACTGGAAGGCGACCAGCTGGACGAGATCGTCGCCGCTCATCCGCGCGGGGATTTCAAGAAGGAATTCTTGCAGGCATTCCTCGACGGCCTCAAAGACCGCCCCGACACCACATACGGCACCATCAACGCGGACATCCTGGAACACTTCGTCCCCGGATTCCGCCGTGTGTCCATGGTCGAGCGCATCAACGACGCTCCCTGGCCGCGGTGACCCGGCAGCGGCCGGGCACGAAGCGATGCGACCGCCGCGTCCTCGCCGCACTCCTCGTCGTCCGAGCCGGCGTGCCGCCTTCAGCGTGCTGACGGTCACCACCGTCGTACTGATGGCGACCGCGAGCGCACCCTCGCCGATCCACCCCCTGTCCTGGGAGCGCTGGGACGGGCGTCGCCACCGGAACCGTCGTCGGAGGGCCGGCCGCCGGTCTCGTCGGTTTCTCCCCGGCGGGGCGCCCGCACGCGGGGACCACGGTGACGGCGGTCGGGACGAGCGTGGGCCTGGCCGCCGGCGCCGCCCTGGTGGGACTGCTGGTCGAGTCGGTCGCCCACCCGGACACCTACGTCTTCTCCGTCCTCACCTGCGTCTTCCTGCTCCTCGCGGTGGCGGTGTGGTACCTCCCCGAGACGGTCGCACGGCCGGCGGGAGGGCCGGTCCGGCTCCGCCCGAGGGTGCGGATCCCGCCGGGCTCCCGGCACCGGTTCCTGGCCGCCGTACCCGCCCTCGTGGCGGGCTGTCCGTCACCGGGCTGTTCCTCGCCCTGACCCCTTCCGTGGTCGCCGGTGTCCTCCACGTCATCCACGTCACCTGGGCAGCCGCAGGCGGGCTCGCCATCGCCGCGCTGTTCCCGGCCGGAGGTGTGGGCGGCATGTGGTCCGCCCGGCACACGGTGCGGCGGGCCACGCTGCTGGGCGCCGTCCTGCCAACCCTGGGACCGGCCGGACTGGCCGTGGCCATCGCCCTGCCGTCCCCGGTCGTCCACGGGGGCGGGGCCGGCGTGGCGGGGCCGGGCGTCGGCCTGACCTCCAACGGCAATCTCCGCGCCATCGGCGAGGTCACCACCGCGCGGTCACGATCGGAGGTGTTCTCGGCCGTGTACGTCGTCAGCTGTGCGGCGCTGAGTCCTGGCCGTTCCGCTCGGGCGGGGCCGGCTGTCGCACATCGCCCACCCACGAGCGGCGACGCTTCCCCGCCGGAGAACCGCTGAAGTCCTCCGCCTCTCCGCACAGATGGAGTGCTCGTGCGAGCCGTCACCGTTCGGAACCGCGAAGCAGGGGTCACCGGACGAACCCCGCAAGACGAGTCACTCACCCGTCAAAGAGACAGGCTCTAGTACTCCAGCAGCACTTTGACGTTTTCCCTGTTCAGGGGCGGTTTGGGTGAGTGTAGT
>NZ_BMVN01000052.1:0-50973 GCF_014650735.1 Streptomyces canarius | reverse complement strand
GGAGGCGTCCAGCGTCTTCAGGAACGGCACGATCCCGTTGGAGTGCCCGTTCGTCCCCCGGATGAAGGAACCGCGGGAGCGGATGCGTGAGTAGGACAGGCCGATGCCACCGGCGTGCTTGGAGAGGCGGGCGACCTGGTGGTAGCGGTCGTAGAGGGAGTCCAGCTCGTCCAGCGGGGAGTCCAGCAGGTAGCACGCGGACATCTGCGGGTGCGGGGTGCCGGAGTTGAAGAGGGTGGGGGAGGAGGGCAGGTAGTCCAGGCGGCTCATCAAACCGTAGAGCGCGGACACTTGGTCCACCGAGCGCTCCGTGTCGTCCTCCGCCAGACCGCTCGCCACCCGCAGCATGAACTGCTGGGGCGTCTCGATCACCTTGCGGGTGACCGGGTGACGCAGCAGGTAGCGGCTGTAGAGGGTGCGCAGGCCGAAGTAGCCGAACCGGTCGTCGGCGCCCTCCGCCACGGCGGACTCGACCAGGGCGTCGAGGCGTTCGGCGTGGGTGCGGACGAACTCCGCCGTGCCGTCGGCGACAAGACCCTCGCGCCGGCCGAGCGCGATCGACTCGGTGAAGGACGACACGCCCTGCCCGGCGACCTCACGGCGGATGCTGATCGTCAGCAGCCGGGCGGCCAGCTTGGAGTACGCGGGGTCCTCGGAGATCAGCCCGGCGGCGGCCTCCGTGGCCAGCTCCCGCAGCTCCGCCTCGTCGGCCCGAGCGGACCGGCCGCGCAGCGCGGCGGCGGCGACCCGCCCCGGGTCGGCGTCGGGCAGGTCGGCGGTCAGTTCGGTCAGCGTCCGCAGCAGCGCAGGCTCCAGGTCCCGCTGCAAGTACTCCTCGGTGCGCGAGGCCGGAAAGCTCGGAGCGATGGTCACGTGGTGCTCCCTCGTTGAGTGGAGGACGGGGCCCGGGACACGGGGGAGGCAAGGCGTGGAAAGGCAGACGCCAGTGCCCGAGGGGCCCGCAGTGCCGTGGGCGTCTCAGGTGTCGCCGAAATCAGGTGGGAGCATACATCTTGTGTCTCGCGCCGCAACGGACCCCAGATGTAGTGTCCCGGGGTGTGTTAGTTGTTCGGACAGCGAGCGAAAACGGGGCTCTGCGTCCAGGCGCGACAAGGGCTCCGCGGGCTCTCCCGCGACGCCCGTGGAGGGTGCGCGGCCGGGCCGTGGCCGGGCGGGAGACGGGTTGTGCCGCACGGGGCGGAAGTGACAGGAGCTCAAAGATGGCTGAAAGTCATCAGTGCGTTCGCCGCCCCCGGGGAGGCCCCCCGCGAACGGGGGAGGCCCCTTCAGGCGGGGGAGGCCCCTTCAAACGTCGTGGGAGTGTCGTGTCAGGTCAGCACGGCGCAGCCGCGCAGGTCGAGACGGGTCAGCTCGGTCAACCCGGCTACCACGTAAGGGAGTTCGCCGAGCTGGTTGTCGCGCAGGTCCGGGTGGCGCAGCCGGCGCAGCCCGCCGACGCTCGGCGGCAGTGCCGCTCGACCGATCGACAGGCCGCTCGACCGAACGACGAGCCGTCAGCCGTTCGCCCGCTCCGCCGCGCTGCGTTCCACGCAGAACTCATTGCCTTCGGGGTCGTGCAGCGTCACCCACCCCGTTCCGTCGGGCCTTCGGTGGTCACCTTCCAGCGTGGCGCCGAGCGAGAGCAGCCGCTCGACCTCTTGGTCACGGGTGCGGTCCTGAGGCTGAAGATCCACGTGTACGCGGTTCTTCACGCTCTTGCGGTCATCGACCCGGACGAACAGCAAGGTGGCTGTGGCGGATGTGACCACGGCTTCCGGATCTCCCGGGAAGTCGTCCTCGGCGAGAGAGCCGTCCAGAACCTCGGCCCAGAAACGCGCAAGGACGTAGGGATCAGCGGAGTCGATGGTGACATGGCGGATCAAGGAGGTCATGGCCCCGACCCGATCATGCATGCCTCCTGCCGTCCAGAGGCAGCCGGCCCCGGCGCCGGTCGCCAGGCCCTGAGCGTGACCGGAGAGGCGGGGCCCGCCTCAGGCACCGCCCGCCGCCCCGCAGGACCGTCGGCTCACTCCTCGAACAGCGTCTCCTGTTCGCCCTCCGCCTGCTGCCGCACCCGGCGGTTGCGGGCGCCCACCACCACGGCCGTCGCCGCGGCGGTCACGCCGAGGGCGACCGGGACCATCCAGCCGCGGTCGAAGACGTGGCCGAGGGCGTGGTCGAGGGAGAGGCGGCCCGGACCGGCGACGGCGAGGCCGGCCGCGGCCAGGCCGAGGGTCGCCGCGTACTCGTAGCCGCCCTCCTGTGCGAAGAAGCCGTGGGGCATGTGCACCGCCGCCGCTCCCGCCATGCCGCCGGCCGCCGCCGCGCCCGCCGCCGGGGTCGCGAGGCCCAGGGCCAGCAGTGTGCCGCCGCCCGCCTCCGCCAGGCCCGACGCCGTCGCGCTCAGCTTGCCGGGCGCGAAGCCGATGGACTCCATGTACTGGCCGGTGCCCTCCAGCCCGTGCCCGCCGAACCAGCCGAACAGCTTCTGCGTGCCGTGCGCCGCCAGTACCCCGCCGGTGCTCAGCCGGAGCAGCAGCAGTCCCAGATCACGTCGGTCGTAACAGGTCACGGTGACTCCCCAGCAGACAGGCGGACACGTCCCCTCCCGCGTTCCCACCCTCGCACCGCCGACGCGGTCCGGCCCGTCCTGGCTGCCGTTCGGGTGGCGGGCCCGCCGGCGCGGTGTGAGCCTGACGCCATGACGATTCAACCGGCCAAGCTCAGCGACCCCGTGATCCGGGCCTTCGTCCACGCCGTCAACGCCCACGACCGCGAGGGCTTCATGGCCCTGCTCGCGCCCGGGGCGACCATGGCCGACGACGGCTCCGACCGGGACCTCGCCGACTGGATCGACCGGGAGATCTTCTCCTCCCACGGCCACATGGAGGTCGACAACGAGTCCGCCGGCGGCCGGACCCTGCTCGCCCGCTACCGCAACGACACCTGGGGCGAGATGCGCACCCGGTGGAGCTTCACCGTCGAGGACGACGGGCGGATCTCGCGGTTCGAGACCGGGCAGGCGTGAGAAGTTCCGGGCTTGAGGAGACGCACACGTAACGACGCCCCCGTGGGCTTGTGTTCGCGTGCGCTCCAACCCCTACCGTCCCGCCCATGACGACACGAACGCTGGGACGCAGTGGCATCGAGGTGAGCGCGCTCGGTTTCGGGTGCTGGGCCATCGGGGGTGAGCACCAGACCGCCGACGGGCAGCCCGTCGGCTGGGGGAAGGTGGACGACGACGAGTCCGTACGGGCCGTCCGCCGGGCGCTGGACCTCGGCGTCACCTTCTTCGACACCGCCGACTCCTACGGCACCGGGCACAGCGAGGAGGTCCTCGGCAAGGCCCTCGGCAAACGGCGGGACGACGTCGTCCTCGCCACCAAGTGGGGCAACGTCTTCGACGCGGACACCCGCACCCTCACCGGCACCGACGCCACCCCGGAGTACGCCCGCCGGGCCCTCACCGCCTCGCTGCGCCGCCTCGGCACCGACCGCGTCGACCTCTACCAGCTCCACATCTCCGACGCCGACCCGGCACGGGCGGCCGAACTGCGCGACGCCTGCGAGGAGTTCGTCGGCGAAGGGCTCGTCCGCGCCTACGGCTGGAGTACCGACGACCCCGCGCGGGCCGCCGTCTTCGCCGAGGGCCCGCACTGCACGGCCGTACAGCACGCCCTCAACGTCCTCCAGGACGCACCGGAACTCGTGGCCCTGTGCGAGCGGCTGGAGCTGGCGAGCGTCGACCGCAGCCCGCTCGCCATGGGACTGCTCGCCGGGCGGCGCGGCGGGGCGCTGGAGGCCGGGGACATCCGGAGCCGGCCGCCGGCCTGGCTCCCGGGGTACGCGGACGACGGCTCCGGCGCCGATCCCGAGTGGCTGGCCCGGATCGACGCGGTCCGCTCCCTCCTCACCAGCGAGGGCCGCAGCCTCGCCCAGGGCGCCCTCGCCTGGCTGTGGGCCCGCAGCCCGCGCACCGTGCCCATCCCCGGTTTCCGGACCGTCGCCCAGGCCGAGGAGAACGCCGGGGCGCTCGCGAAGGGGCCCCTCACCGCGGCACAGTCGGCGGAGATCGACCGTCTGCTCGGCAGGTGAGCGGTAAGAGGCGTAAGAGAGGTGTAAGGGCCGAGAACCCGGGGTACTTCATCGGATTTTCATAACGCGGCAAATTCCGTGCCGTCTCGGCCACCAGTTCGCGAAGTCCCTGCTCGACGCGGTGTACGGTCCCCGGGTGCGTGAATGTTCCCGGCTCAGCCGGCGTGCCGTCCTCGGGCTGACGGCCGCCGCCCTTCCCCTGTCCACGGCCACCTCCGCCGCCGCGGCGACCGTCGTCGGCGGCGAGCGGCTGGCCCGCGCCGGCGTCCAGGTGCGCGGCGCCACCGGGCTGCCCAAGAAGCTCACCGCCCGCTCCTGGCTGGTCGCCGACTGCGAGAGCGGGGAGGTGCTCGCCTCGTTCGACGCGCACCGGCGGCTCGCGCCCGCGTCCACGCTGAAGATGCTGTTCGCGGACACCGTGCTGAAGAAGTTCGACCGCGCGGAGCGGTACCGGGTCACCGACGCCGACCTCGCCGACATCCCGGCCGGCTCCAGCCTCGTCGGCATCAGGCCCGGCATCACCTACACCGTGGAGCAGTTGTGGCAGGGCGTGTTCCTGCGCTCGGGGAACGACGCCGTGCACGTGCTGTCCCACATGAACGGCGGCGTCGCGAAGACCGTCGCCGAGATGCAGGCCAAGGCCGCGGACCTCCAGGCCCTGGACACCCATGTGGTCAGCCCGGACGGCTTCGACCACAAGGGGCAGCTCTCCTCGGCGTACGACCTCACGCTCTTCGCCCGTCACGGCCTGAAGGACCCCGACTTCCGCGCCTACTGCGGCACGCGGACCGCCGACTTCCCGGCGGGCGGGAAGAAGACCTTCCAGATCCAGAACACCGACCGTCTGCTGACCGGGGCATGGGGTCTGAAGACCTACGACGGCCTGATCGGTGTCAAGAACGGCTACACCAGCCACGCCGGGAACACCTTCACCGGCGCGGCCACCCGGGGCGGGCGCACCCTGCTGGTCACCGTGATGCATCCCCACGCGGGCGGCAACGCCGTCTACGAGCACACCGCCGCGCTCCTCGACTGGGGCTTCACCCACGGGCGTTCGGCCCAGCCGGTGGGCCTGCTGGTCGAACCGCTCAGCGAGGGCGGGGCGAGCGCGACCCCGGTGCCCGCACCGAAGACGGTGCAGGCGGCGGCCGGCGCACCCGGCCCGGCGTCCGGCGGCGGCTCGGCGTGGCGGATCGCGGAGGGCGCCGCCGGGGCGCTGGCGCTGCTGGGAGCGGGAGCCTGGACCCTGCGCAGGCGCCGGGCACGGACGGCGGGAGCACCGGCGGCCGACGGAGCGGGGGCGAGGGGCGGGCACCGGCGCTGACCGGGGTGCCGGCGCGGGTGGTCCCACCGCACCGGCGCTGAGCGGTCGTACCGCCTGTCCTGCCAGTGATCCCGCCGCACGGCGGTATGTGGCGGCGGTCGTTCCAGCGGCCGGTGTGTACCCCGCGGCCCGCCGCGAGGTCCACCCCCAACTCCCGTCCGGTGGAACGGCCGCCGCCTCCCCCCTCGCAGTGGCCGCGGAACCTCTGTGCCCCAACTGTGAAGCTCTGGTGGAGAAAAGTTGAGCACATGTCACCGATGGACCGCAATAGCGCGGATGTTCAAATTCCGTTTGCGGGAGCGGGGAAAGCGCGCCTCAGCCCCGCCCGATGTACGGCATCGCCGTCGCCAGCACCGTCGCGAACTGCACGTTCGCCTCCAGCGGCAGCTCCGCCATGTGCCGTACCGTGCGCGCCACATCGGCCACGTCCATCACCGGCTCCGGGACCACCTCCCCGTTCGCCTGGAGCGCGCCCGTCCCCATCCGGGCCGTCATGTCCGTCGCCGCGTTGCCGATGTCGATCTGCCCGACCGCGATGCGGTACGGCCGCCCGTCCAGGGAGAGCGACTTGGTCAGGCCGGTCAGCGCGTGCTTGGTCGCGGTGTAGGCGACCGACCGCGGGCGGGGCGTGTGGGCCGAGATCGAGCCGTTGTTGATGATCCGGCCGCCCTGCGGGTCCTGCTCCTTCATCCGCCGGTAGGCCGCCTGGGCGCACAGGAACGCGCCGTTGAGGTTGGTGTCCACCACGTGCCGCCAGGCGTCGTAGGGCAGTTCCTCGACCGGGACCCCGCCGGGCCCGAAGGTCCCCGCGTTGTTGAACAGCAGGTCCACCCGGCCGAACCGCTCCACGGTCGCCGTGAACAGCGCCTCGACGTCCTCGGGCCGTGACACGTCGGTGGGTACGGCGAGCGAGGCCGTCCCCGGCGCCAGTGCCGCCGTCTCCGTCAGCGGCTCCGCGCGCCGGCCGGCCAGCGCCACCGACCAGCCCGCGCGCAGCAGTTCCACGGCGACGGCCCGCCCGATGCCGGAGCCGGCCCCGGTCACCACCGCGATGTTCGATTGCGTGTCAGTCATGGTTCCGCAGCGTAGGCGGGAAGTCCGCCATGCGGAATCCAGTGTCCGTCATACGGTTACCCGGCGAGGACGGCCACCTCGCCACCCGCCGTCTCCTCCCCGGGGTAGCGCACCCCGATCCGCTCCCGCACCGCGTCCAGCGTCCGCATCACCGCGAGCGTGCCCTCCAGCGGCACCAGCGGCGACTCCTTCTCGCCCGCCCGCAGCGCCCGCGTGACCTCCGCCGCCTCGTGCCGCAGGCTGGTGCGCGGCCCGTCGGCCGGGTCGGCGGCGAACTCCTCGGGGTCACGGCCGTCCCGGTGCAGCACGAACCGGTCGGGGTGGAAGAAACCGGACGGGATGTCGATCCGGCCGCGCGAACCGGTGACCGACGCGGTGACCGCCGTACCGCCGACGATCGAGCAGTGCAGCGAGGCCAGCGCACCGCTCTGCCAGGACAGCACCGCGCCCGTCTGGAGATCGACGCCCTCGGGCGACAGCACCGCGCTCGCGGCGACCCCGTCCGGCTCGCCCAGCAGCAACTGCGCGAACGACACCGGGTACACGCCCAGGTCCAGCAGCGCACCGCCGCCCAGCGCCCGATCCCGCAGCCGGTGCGCGGCCGGGAAGGGGCCGGCCAGGCCGAAGTCGGCGTGCACGGTCCGCACCTCGCCGATCGCCCCGTCCTCCACCAGCGCCTTCAGCCGCCGGACCAGCGGGTTGCAGTACATCCACATCGCCTCCATCAGGAAGCGGTCGTGCTCCCGCGCCAGCGCGACGAGTTCCTCCGCCTCGCGCAGGTTCAGCGTGAACGGCTTCTCGCACAGCACGTTCCGGCCCGCCTCCAGGCACAGCCCGGCCGCCGTCCGGTGCGCCGCGTGCGGAGTGGCGACGTACACGACGTCGACGTCCGGGTCCGCCGCCAGCGACTCCCAGTCGCCGTACGCCCGCTCCACACCGAACCGCTCGGCGAACGCCTCCGCCGACTCCCGCCGGCGCGAGGCCACCGCCACGATCTCCGCGCCCGGCAGATCCACCAGATCCGCCGCGAACGCCGCCGCGATCCCGCCCGTCGCCAGGATCCCCCACCGCACGCTCTCTCCCGCCATCCCCGCCCTCGCTCATCCGTTCCTCGGCAGTGTGTACGAGCTGAGAGCATAGGTGCCGGTCATGTCAGCGACACCGATGTCAGAGAACGATGTCAGGGAACACGGAGGGGCACATGCCGGACCACGCGGCGGCACCGACACCGCGACAGGACCAGCGGTCCACCCCCACCTCCGCCTCTGCCTCCGCACCGTCACCGGCCCGCGCACCGCACCGCACCGGCCCCCTCGTCACCTTCCTCCTCGGCGGCCTCACCGCGACCACCCCGCTCGCGATGGACATGTACCTGCCGTCACTGCCGGAGGTCACCCGCTCGCTCGACGCCCCCGCCGTCACTGTCCAGCTCACCCTCACCGCCTGCATGGCCGGACTCGCCCTCGGCCAACTGGTCGTCGGCCCCCTCAGCGACCGCTGGGGCCGGCGCCGCCCGCTGCTCGCCGGACTCGTCGTCTACCTGCTCGCCACCGCCCTGTGCGCCCTCGCGCCCACCGTCGGGACGCTGATCGCCTTCCGGCTGCTCCAGGGCCTCGCCGGCGCGGCCGGAGTGGTCATCGCCCGGGCCGTCGTACGCGACCTGTACGACGGCGTCGCCATGGCCCGCTTCTTCTCCACCCTCATGCTGATCTCCGGGGCCGCCCCCATCGTCGCGCCGCTCGTCGGCGGGCAGATCCTCCGGGTGACGGACTGGCGGGGCGTCTTCGTGGTGCTCACGGTGGTCGGCGCCGCGCTCACCGCCCTCGTGTGGGTGCGGCTGCCGGAGACCCTGCCGCCGGGCGAACGGCACAGCGGCGGAACCGGCGAGGCCCTGCGGGCGATGCGCGGCCTCCTCGCCGACCTGCCCTTCACCGGCTACATGCTCGCCGGCGGTTTCGCCTTCGCCGCGCTGTTCGCCTATGTGAGCGCGTCCCCCTTCGTCGTCCAGGAGATCTACGGCGCCTCCCCGCAGACCTTCAGCCTGCTGTTCGGCCTCAACTCCGTCGGTCTGGTGGCCGCCGGCCAGTTCAACGGCAAGGTGCTGGTCGGCCGGGTCAGCCTGGACAAGGTGCTCGCCGGCGGCCTGGCGGTGATCGTGCTCGCCGCGACCGCCCTGCTGCTGATGGCCACGGGCGTCTTCGGCGACACCGGACTCGTCCCCGTCGCCGCCGCCCTCTTCGTCCTGATGTCCGCGATGGGTGTCACCCTGCCCAACGCCCAGACCCTCGCCCTGCTGCGCACCAAGCACGCGGCCGGCTCCGCCTCCGCGCTGCTCGGCACCTCCTCCTTCCTCGTCGGCGCCATCGCCTCCCCCCTCGTCGGCGTCGCCGGGGAGCACACCGCCGTCCCGATGGCCGTCGTCCAGCTGGCCGGAGCACTGGTCGCGGTGGCCTGCTTCGTGGGAATGTGCCGTCCCTGGGCGACACGGGGGACCACCCGTGCGGGGTCGGAGGGAGACGAGAGCTGAGCGCACCGAGACTGCGCGCCGGCACAGCGGAACGGGCCGGGCTCGACCCCGTCGAACTCGGGCACCTGGTCGACGAGGTGCACGCCCTCACCGCCGGCGAGCGCCCCTGGGCGTCCGGCGCCGTCGTCCTGGCCGGCCGCGGACCCGTGATCGCCGTGGCCGAGGCCACGGGCTGGGCCGTGCGCTACGCCGCCCACGACCCCGAGAGCGGCGCCGGCGTGGAACTGCCGCCGGCCGCCCGGGTTCCGGCCACCGTCGGCACCCCCTTCGACCTGGCGTCCCTGACCAAGCTGTTCACGTCCGTCGCCGCCGTGCAGCAGATCGAGCGCGGCACCCTCGGCATGGACGCCCGCGTCGGCGACTACCTGCCCGACTTCCACGCCGCCGCCGCGCACGGCACCACAGTGCGGCAACTGCTCACCCACACCTCCGGTCTGCGCCCCGAACTGCCCCTGTACGACTGCCCCGACGACGCCACCCGTCTCGACCTGCTGCGTGCCGAGGCCCCGTCCGGCGAGGTGGGCCGGTACGCGTACTCGGACCTGAACATGCTCCTGCTCCAGTTCGTCCTGGAACGCGTCACCGGGCGGAGCCTCGACGTCCTCGTGCGGGACTGCGTCACCCGGCCGCTCGGCATGACCGCCACCGCGTTCGGGCCCTGCCCCGGCGCCGCGGCCACCGAGGACCAGCGGCGGCCGTGGGCCAAGGCCGACCGGGGGATGCTGCGGGGCGTGGTCCACGACGAGAACGCCTGGGCGCTCGGCGGGGTCGCCGGTCACGCGGGCCTCTTCTCCACCGCCCCCGACCTGGCCGTCTTCTGCCGGGCCCTGCTCGCGGGCGGCTCCTACGGTCCCGCGCGCATCCTCGGCCCGGACTTCGTGGAGCTGCTGTTCACCCCGCCCGGACTGGGCTTCCACCTGGACCAGCCGTGGTTCATGGGCGAACTGGCGGGCCGCGGCGCGGCGGGCCACACGGGCTTCACCGGCACGGCCCTGATCCTGGACCGGGCGACGGACACGTTCCTCGTACTCCTGGCCAACACGGTCCACCCGAAACGCCGCGCCCCGGACAGCGCCCCCCGAGCGAGGCTGGCGACCCACCTGGCGAGGGCGGTCGTCTGAAAACCGAGGGAGGCGGGCTGCCTGGCGGTGCCTGCCCACCGCCCGAGCCCGAGGGCGGGGCCTCCGGCGGGTTCGCACCGGCGCCGGGCGCCATAGAATCGCCAGGTGAACGACCCCCTCCGCACAGCCCTGGCCGAGCTGCTCGACGGCCTGCCCCCCACGGAGGTCACCGCCGCCGTGGACCGGCTCATCGCCAACTACCGCGGTGACACCCCGACCCACGCGCCGATCCTCCGCGACCGCGCCGACGTGGCCGCGTACGCCGCCTACCGCATGCCCGCCACCTTCGAGGCCGTCCACTCGGCGCTGGAGGCGTTCGCGGCGACCGTCCCCGACTGGACCCCCGGCAGCCATGTCGACGTCGGCGGCGGCACCGGTGCCGCCACCTGGGCCGTCACCGCCACCTGGCCCGGCGAGCGCAGCGTCACCGTGCTGGACTGGGCCGAACCCGCCCTCGCCCTCGGCCGGCAGATCGCCGCCGCCAACCCGGCCCTGAAGGACGCCCGCTGGCAGCGCGCCCGGATCGGCGGGGACCTCACCCTGGACGCCACCGACCTGGTCACGGTGTCGTACGTCCTCAACGAACTCGCCGAGACCGACCGCGCCGCCCTCGTCGACGCCGCCGCCGGCGCCGCGCGGACCGTCGTGATCGTCGAGGCCGGCACCCCGGCCGGCTACGCGCGCGTCATCGAGGCCCGTGACCGGCTGATCCGGGCCGGCTTCCGCATCGCCGCCCCCTGCCCGCACAGCGCCGCCTGCCCCATCGCGCCCGGCACGGACTGGTGTCACTTCTCCGCCCGCGTCGGCCGCTCCTCCCTGCACCGCCAGGTCAAGGGCGGCTCACTGGCGTACGAGGACGAGAAGTTCTCCTACGTCGCCGCCACCCGGCTGCCCGCCGAGCCCGCCCCCGCCCGGGTGGTCCGGCGCCCGCAGATCCGCAAGGGCCAGGTGCTGCTCGACCTGTGCGAGACCGAGGAGCGGCTGCGCCGGACGACGGTCACCAAGCGCCACGGCGACCTGTACAAGGCGGCCCGGGACGCGGACTGGGGCGACGCCTGGCCGCCGTACGACCCCGCGTCCTGACGCGTGTCGTAGCCCGCCCCCGCCGCTTGTTACGTTCGACCCCATGGTCAGCAAGCCCGCACCCGACGCCACCCGCCGCAGCGAGAGGTCCCGCCGGGCCATCTACGCCGCCGCCCTCGCCCTGGTCGGGGAGGTCGGGTACCCGAAGACCACCGTCGAGGCCATCGCCGCCCGGGCCGGGGTCGGCAAGCAGACCATCTACCGCTGGTGGTCGTCCAAGGCGGACGTCCTGCTGGAGGCCTTCCTCGACCTCGCCGGGCAGTCGGCGCAGGCGGTGGGGCAGGAGGCGGACGCCGTCCCGGACACCGGTGACCTGGCCGCCGACCTCAAGGCGGTGCTGCGGGCCACGGTGGACGAGCTGTTCGACCCGCGCTTCGAGGTGCCGGCGCGGGCGCTGGCCGCGGAGGGGGTGGTCAACGAGCAGCTCGGCCGCGAGGTCGTCGCCAAGCTGCTGGAACCGCAGCTCCAGCTGTACGTCGCCCGGTTGCGCTCGGCCCAGGACGCGGGGGCCGTACGGGCCGACGTCGACCCCCGGATCGCGCTGGAGCTGTTCGTCTCCCCGCTCGCCCAGCGCTGGCTGCAACGCAGCGGGCCGGTCTCGTACGCGTACACGGACACCCTCGTCGAGTACGCCCTGCACGGAATCGCCCCGCGCTGAACCCCCGCCCACCGGTGACTGTCGGCCACTCTCCCGCGGCGACCCCCCGAAGCACGCGAAGATGGGACGATGAGGCATGCTGTCCGCACACCAGCGAGGCGACCACCAGACCGAGGGGATAGATGAGCGCGACGTTCGGCGGCCGGGGTGGCCGGCAGGGCAAACTCTCCCAGTGGCTGCTCGGACGCCGCCCGAAGGAGGCCGCCGACGACGACAGCGGCCGTGAGACCCTGCTGCTCGCCGCCGCCGCCGCGGGCCTGCCCCTCGCCCCGGCCGCGCACCCCGCCGACGGCTACCGCTGCTCCTGCGACCGCGTGGGCTGTCCCACCCCCGCCCGGCACCCGGTGTCGTTCGCCTGGCAGACGCAGTCCACCACGGACCGCGCCCAGATCGAGCGCTGGGCCCGGCACCAGCCGACGGCGAACTTCATCACCGCCACCGGCATGGTGCACGACGTGCTGGACGTGCCCCTGGAGGCCGGCCGGGAGGCGCTGGACCGGCTGCTCGGCTCCGGCGTCGAGGTCGGCCCGGTCGCCGAGAGCGACGACGGCCGCATGCTGTTCTTCACCCTCACCCGCGGCACCCCCGAGGACGAGGACGAGTGGTGGCCCTGCGAGCTGGACTGCCACCCCGAGACGATGGACGAGCACCCCGGGCTGCGCTGGCACTGCCGGGGCTCCTACGTCCTGGTACCGCCCGCCCGGCTGCCCGGCGACGCCGGCCAGCGGGTGCGCTGGGTGCGCGGCCCGGAGCATCCGCTGCCGGACCCGCTGAGCCTGCTGGAGGCGCTCACCGACGCCTGTGCCCGGCACGCGGGCCCCGAACACGGCCACCACGGCACGGCCTGGCCCCTGCACCACTGACGGCCCGGCGGGCCCCCGGTCCTGCTCGCCCTACTCGCCCTGCGCGGACGTCAGCCCCTGCACCCGCCCCAGCACCCGCACCGGGCCGCTGCCGGCCGGGTCGAGCACGGCCTGGTTGGCGATCGACTCCAGCGTCAGGGACTGCTTCACGTCGCCCTTGATCAGGGCCTGCACGTCCTTGTTCGGGACCGGCACGGTGGCGCCCGTGTAGGCGGTCTGCTTCTCGTAGTGGTGCGTGGTGAAGAACACCAGCGCCCCGCCGTCCGCCGTGCGCAGCGCGAGCGGCGCGTAGTCGCCGTGGGTGAGCGGTTCGTCGATGAACTGCCGGACCAGGCCGGGCTTCTTGGCCTCCTTCGCGCGGTCCGCGCGCAGCCCGCTGGTGTCGCGCCCGTCCGCGAAGGTCTTCCCGCCCTTCTCCAGGTAGTCCGCGTACGTCTTGCTCAACGCGTCCGGGCGGACGGCCAGCCCGCCGGCACCGGCCGGTACGGCCTCGGCCCAGCCGTCCTGGTCCGTCCTGAACGCGGGGACGGTGCCGGGGGCCATGAGCGTCAGATAGCTCACCTGCCAGCGCTCGCCGAGGTCGCCCCGGGTGAAGACCAGCACCCAGCGGTAGTTCCCGCCCTTGTTGCCCCGGGCGTCGGCGACGAACCAGCGGGGCCAGCCGGCCTTCTCCGGGATCGTGATCTTCACGTCCGTCAGCGTGAGCGGGGTGTGGTTCGCGTTCCCCGACGGGCTGTTGACGTGCCCGGCCCGCAGCCGGGCGGAGTCGATGTCGGAGAGGGCGCCGGTGACGTAGGGCGCGTCCAGGGAGCTGTCGTAGGCCTTGTCGGCCTTGTTGTACGCGTCCGTGAACGCGGTGACCGCCTTCGCGGCCTCGGCGCGGGTGGCCGCGGGAAGCACCACCCGCTCCCCGTGCACCACCACGCATCCGCTCGCGGTCAGCGACAAAGCGGTCAGCGAGGCCGCTATGAGTGCGTTCCGGTCACGCCTGCGAAGCCGCTGACGGCTGCGTTCCCTGGTCATCGGGCTCCTTCACCTTCCCCTTCCCGGAGGCGAACCCTACCGGGGAGAGGAACAGCGCGAGCACCGGGACCAGGTACAGCGCCCACACCGTGATCTGAAGGACCGTCGGGTCCGGCTGGAAGTTGAACACGCCCTTCAGCAGGGTGCCGTACCAGCTGTCCGGCGGGATGACGCCGGAGATGTCGAAGGCCAGGTCGTTCAGGCCCGGGATCCAGTCGGCCTCCTGGAGGTCGTGGAAGCCGTACGCCAGCACGCCCGCCGCCACCACGACCAGCATCCCGCCGGTCCAGGTGAAGAACTTGGCCAGGTTGATCTTCAGGGCGCCCCGGTAGAACAGCCAGCCGAGGAGGACGGCCGTGGCGAGGCCGAGGGCGACACCGATCAGCGGGCGCGGGGTGCCGTCGCTCGCCGCGTGCACCGACGCCCACACGAACAGCGCGGTCTCCAGGCCCTCCCGGCCGACCGCGAGGAACGCGGTGGCGACCAGCGCGCCCGTGCCCAGGGCGAGGGCGGCGTCCAGCTTGCCGTGCAGTTCCGACTTCAGGTGCCGGGCGGTGCGCCGCATCCAGAACACCATCCAGGTCACCAGGCCCACGGCGACGACCGACAGGGAGCCGCCGAGCGCCTCCTGCGCCTGGAACGTCAGCTCCTGGGAGCCGAACTCCAGGGCGCAGCCGAAGCCCATGGCGAGGGCGATCGCGATGCCGATGCCGATCCAGATCGGCTTCAGGGCGTCCTTGCGGCCGGTCTTGACCAGGTAGGCGATCAGGATGCAGACGACGAGCGACGCCTCCAGTCCCTCGCGCAGGCCGATCAGGTAGTTGGAGAACACGGGCTATGCCCCCTTCGAGAACAGCGTGCGGCCCCACCAGTCACCGGAGTCCCGGACACCGGGCGGGACCGCGAAGACCGCCGAACCCACGTGCTGGATGTACTCGTTGAGCGCGTCGTGCGCGGCGAGGCTGCGCTGGAGCGGGATGAACCCCTTGCGCACGTCCCGCTGGTAGGCGAGGAAGAACAGGCCCGCGTCCAGGCGTCCGAGGCCGTCGGTGCCGTCGGTGAAGGAGTAGCCCCGGCGCAGGATGGTGATCCCGTTGTTGGAGTCGGGGTGCGCGAGCCGTACGTGCGCGTCGGGCTTCATCGCCTTCAGGAACGGCTCGTCGTGCTCCTTGGCCTTGCCGACCGGGGCGCCCTCGCGCTTGTCCCGGCCGAACACGTCCTCCTGCTCCTGGAGCGAGGCGCGGTCCCAGGTCTCGATGTTCATGCGGATGCGCCGGGCGACCAGGTACGAGCCGCCGGTCATCCAGTCCGGCCCGTCCTCCTCGCCGACCCACACGAACTTCTTGAGCCGGTCGGTCTCGGTGCCCGCGATGTTGCGGGTGCCGTCCTTGAAGCCCATCAGGTTGCGCGGGGTCTGCGCGTCCGGGGTGGTCGAGGAGGTCTTGCCGAAGCCGAGCTGGGACCAGCGGATGGCGACCTTGCCGAAGCCGATCCGGGCGAGGTTGCGGATGGCGTGCACGGCGACCTGCGGGTCGTCGGAGCAGGCCTGCACGCACAGGTCGCCGCCGGTGCGGGACCTGTCCAGGTTGTCGCCGGGGAACTTGGGTAGGTCGACCAGGGCCTCGGGCCGCCGGTCCGTCAGACCGAACTTGTCGAAGAGCGAGGGACCGAACCCGATGGTGAGCGTCAGCCGGGACGGCCTGAGCCCGAGCGCCTCACCGGTGTCGTCCGGCGGGGCCTCGGCGAGCCCGCCGTAGGCGCCCTCGCCGACGGTCTTCCCCGCGGTCATCCGGCGGGCCGCCGCCGTCCAGTCCCTGAGCATCTGGACGAACGCCTCGCGGTCGTCGGTCTTCACGTCGAACGCGGCGAAGTGCAGCCGGTCCTGCACCGGGGTGGCGATGCCGGCCTGGTGGGCGCCGTGGAACTCCACGGCGCCGCCGGTCTCGGCGGCGGCCGGGTCCATGTCGTCGCCCGTCCTGGCCATGGCCACCGCGCCGCCGGCCGCGGCGGCCCCGAGCGCGAGCCCGGCGCCGCCCCAGCCGATCAGCGCGCGGCGCGACGGATTGGCCCGGGTCTCCTCGGTCTCGGTCATCGCCTCTGCCCCCTCGCTCACTTCACGACCGCGGCGGCGAGCTTGGACAGCGGCTCGGCGAGCGCGTTCACCGCGTCCGACAGCTCCTTGCGCTGGTCCTTGGTGACCTTGTCGTAGGAGACGAAGTCGTACGACGTCTTGTCCGACCGGTACTTGTCGAGCAGCGCGTCCAGCGCCGCGAACTGCTTGTCGAGTTCCCTGGCGAGCGCCGGGTCGTTCTTCGCGGCGACCGGCTTCAGCAGCTCGTACGCCTTCTGGGCGCCCTCGACGTTGCCCTTGAAGTCGACCAGGTCGGTGTGGGCGTAGCGGTCCTCCTCGCCGGTGACCTTGCCGGTGGCGACCTCGTCCAGCAGCTCCTTGGCGCCGTTGGCCATGGAGGTCGGGGTGATCTCGGCCTTGCCGACCCGGCCCTGCCAGTCCTTGAGGTCCGTCAGCAGCTGGTCGGCGAGGGCCTTCTCCTCGGCGCCGATCTTCTTGTCGTG
The DNA here is from genome assembly GCF_014650735.1 of Streptomyces canarius. Classification (NCBI taxonomy): domain Bacteria; kingdom Bacillati; phylum Actinomycetota; class Actinomycetes; order Kitasatosporales; family Streptomycetaceae; genus Streptomyces; species Streptomyces canarius. The sequence continues at coordinate 34,631 of NZ_BMVN01000052.1, read as the reverse complement.
CCAGAGGGCCTTCTCCAGCCGGTGCCAGCCGGTCCACTTCTGGCCGGCCTCCAGGCCGTCCTCGCGGACGTCGACCTTCGGGTCGATGTCGCCGAAGGACTCGGCGACCGGCTCGGTGCGCTCCCAGCCGAGCCGGGAGAGGCCGTAGGACTTCTTCGCGGCCTCCAGGTCGCCGTCCTTGACCGCCTTCACGAAGGTCTCTGCCTTCGGCAGCGTCTCGTCGGCCTGGTCCTGGGCGTACTGGCGGTACTCGGCGACCGCCTGGTCCAGCTTCGGGTTCCGCTTGGCGGTGCTGCCGCCGCCGGTCACGGTCAGCTTCTGCCGGACGCCGTGGCCCTTCATGCCGGGCCGGCAGGCGATCTCGTACGAGCCGGCCTTCACCTCGGCGGTGAGCGTGTACTTGGTGCCCGGACCGATGTTCTCCTTCTCGGAGACGATCCGGTCGTCCGGGAACAGGATCTCGACCTCGGTCGCCTTCGAGCCCGTGTTCTCGATCTTCAGCGTGACCTGGCCGGCCGGCACCGACGTGCTGGAGGTCTCGCACTTGGAGTCGGCGGCCGTGACCTGTATGGCGTCACCGTCCTTGGCATCGCTTTTCGCGGTGCAGGCCGAGAGGGCGGTCAGAGCCGCCGCGGTGGCGGCGGCAGTGACGGTCAGTCGGACGGCGCGCATGCAGGCTCCAAGCGGATCTGGTCTAGTGAGGCTGCCCTAACTTACATGAGCCTATCCTCACCCATACCCCTCCCTCCCGTGATTCAGCTCTCACGCGGTGGCAGGGTGGGGGCAGCGGGAGTGCACACCTACGCCCGATGGCTGGAGGAGGCCCGCCAGGGCCCGTTGCACGACTCCCGTTGGCACCTGCGGATGCGCACGGTGTTCCCCCCCCCCGTACGTCCGGCACGCCGCCGGCATCGTCCGCACCTGGCCCACTGTCACCTCGACTGGTCCGGATACGGCCGGCACGGAGTCGTGCCCCTGCGTCCGCTCTCCGCCGAGGACGCGCCCCGGGCGCGCGCCTACCACGAACACGCCCGCGACGGCACCCTGGCGCCAGTGTTGCTCTGGTGGGTCACCGCCCCCGACGGCCGGCCGCTGCTCGACGGCCCCGGGACCCGTACGAGGAGGCCCGCACCCGGTCCTGGCCCCTGCCCGGTGGTGTCTTTGCCCGGGAGGCGGTCGCCGCCCCCGCGATGTTTCAATTCCCCGGTGACTGACTACGACGTACTCCGCGTCTTCTGCGGGCCGAACGGCGGCTACGGCAACGAACTGGGCGTCGTCCGCGACGGCTCGGTGCTGCCCGAGCGGAGCGACCGGCAGGCGCTGGCGGCCAAACTCGGCTTCAGCGAGACCGTGTTCGTGGACGACCCCGAGCGCGGAGTGATCGACATCTACACCCCCACCCTGCGCCTGCCCTTCGCCGGCCACCCCTGCGTGGGCACGGCCTGGCTGCTCGACGTGCCCGAACTGGTCACCCCCGCCGGGGTCGTCGGGACCCGCCTGGACGGCGAGTTCACCTGGATCGAGGCCCGCGCGGAGTGGGCGCCCCCACGCACCCTGCGCCGGTACGCGAGCGCCGCCGAGGTGGACGCCCTCGACGTGCCGCCGCCGGGGGAGTGGATCTACGCCTGGGCGTGGGAGGACGAGGCGGCCGGGCGGGTCCGGGCCCGCGCCTTCCCCGGCCGCGACGACGGCATCGAGGAGGACGAGGCGACGGGGGCGGCGGCGCTGCTCCTCACCGACCTGCTGGGCCGGGCGCTGAACATCACCCAGGGCAAGGGCTCGCAGCTGCTGACCGCCCCCCAGCCGCACGGGTGGATCGAGGTCGGTGGACGCGTCCACCTGGAGCGCTGACGCGTACGCGCGTCCGGGGGATCGTGCGAGCCCCCGTTCGGGTGGATCCGTGGGTGCGCGCGAAGGCCGACAGGGGCGAACGGGGACCTCTGGGCGTGACCACTTCGCCTCCCTGAGAGGAGCACCATGCGCATCAGCTCAGTCCTGGCCGCGACGGCCCTCGCCGCCGCCCTCGCCGCGTCCGGCGCCACGACGGCCAGTGCCGCCCACCACGACACCAAGACCGACGACGAGGCCGTGTGCAGCCCGTACGCCGGCACCCTCACCTCGCTGGAGAACCACCTGACGTGGTCGGGCGCCCACTGTAGCGACTACCTGCGCTGATCCGGCCCGGGTCCCCTCCCGCGCGCGGCGGGGACCCGGTCGTACCGCGCTCAGGGGAGGGTCAGGATGTCCGCGCCGGTCTCCGTCACCACCAGCGTGTGCTCGAACTGCGCGGTCCGCTTGCGGTCCTTCGTCACGACCGTCCAGCCGTCGTCCCACATGTCGTACTCGTGCGTGCCCAGCGTGAGCATCGGCTCGATCGTGAACGTCATCCCCGGCTGCATCACGGTCGTCGCGTGCGGGCTGTCGTAGTGCGGGATGATCAGCCCGGAGTGGAACGACGTGTTGATGCCGTGCCCGGTGAAGTCCCGCACCACGCCGTAGCCGAACCGCTTGGCGTACGACTCGATGACCCGGCCGATGACATTGATCTGCCGGCCGGGCCTGACGGCCTTGATCGCACGGTTCAGCGCCTCGCGGGTGCGCTCCACCAGCAGCCGCGACTCCTCGTCCACGTCACCGACCAGGTAGGTGGCGTTGTTGTCGCCGTGCACCCCGCCGATGTACGCCGTCACGTCCAGGTTGACGATGTCGCCGTCCCTGAGGACCGTCGAATCGGGGATGCCGTGGCAGATGACCTCGTTGACCGAGGTGCACAGCGACTTGGGGAAACCCCGGTAGCCGAGCGTGGACGGGTAGGCGCCGTGGTCGCACATGTACTCGTGCGCGACCTTGTCCAGCCGGTCCGTGGTGACCCCCGGCGCGATGTGCTTCGCGGCCTCGGCCATCGCCTGCGCGGCGATACGGCCGGCGGTCCGCATCGCCTCGATGGTCTCGGGGGTCTGCACCTCCGGTCCGGTGTACGGCGCCGGCGCGGGCTTGCCGACGTACTCGGGGCGGCGGATGTTTCCGGGAACCGGACGGGTGGGGGACAGTTCCCCTGGTACGAGCAGCGACTGGCCAGACATGCAAGCGAGTCTAACCAGCGGACATGGGGGAACATGTCGGTGGCGAGAGGAGCTGTTCATGGCCCTGTTCAAGAAGCGCACCGTCGGCAAGCCGGGCGAGTGGTACTACTGCCTGGAACACAAGAAGGTCGAGGAGGGCCCGGACTGCCCGGGCAAGGACCGCTTCGGGCCGTACGCCTCCCCCGAGGAGGCCCGGCACGCGATGGAGACCGCCGCCGAGCGCAACCTCCAGTGGGAGAACGACCCGCGCTGGCACGACGCACCCGCCGGGGGCGGCACCGACGAGGACTGATCACGCCGACACGGCCGCGCGCCGCTCGCGCATCCGTACCGCGTGCTCGTTCGTGCGGGCGTCGTACGTCATGAGCCCCGGCAGGCACAGCGCCAGCAGCCCCACCGCGCCCGCGCACGCCAGGCCACCGGACCAGACCGAGGCCCGCACGCCCGCCCACGCGGCCATGCCGCCCGCGCGGACTTGGCCGAGCTGCGGACCGACCGAGTACGACAGCAGTTCGATCCCGGCGAGCCTGCCGCGCAGCTCGTCCGGGATCGTCTGGTTCCACATGGCCGCCCGGAAGATCCCGCTGACCATGTCGAAGCCGCCGCCGACGGCGAGGAACAGCAGCACCAGCCAGACGTTCCCGCAGACCCCGGCCGCCGCCACCGCCAGGCCCCACCCGGCGGCCGACAGCACCACCAGCAGCCCGTGCCGGTGCACCCGCGAGGTCCAGCCGCTGGTCAGGCTCACCAGCAGCGCCCCCGCCGGGATCGTCGCGTACATCAGCCCGAGCGCCCACGGCGCGTGCAGGTCGTCGGCGAGGAACGGCAGCACGGCCAGCGGCATGGCCAGGAACATCGCCGCGAGGTCGACGGCGTAGGTGCCGAGGAGTTCCTTGCGGCTCCACGCGTACCGGGCGCCCTCCGCGATGGCCTTCAGGTCCGGCTTCGCGGCCTCCTCGGCGGCGGGGGAGGGGGCGATCCGCGCGATGTACGCCAACGAGACGGCGAACGTCAGCAGATCGGCCGCGTAGGCCCAGCCGAGGCCCGCGTAGGCGACGACCACGCCCGCGACCGCCGGGCCCGCGACTCCGCCGACGGTCCAGCGCAGCGAGTTCAGCGAGGCCGCCGCCGGCATGTCGTCGTGGGCGACGATCCGGGGCCACAGGGAGTCCAGGGCCGGGCGCTGCACGGAGACCAGGGCGGAGGAGAGGGCGGCGACGACGTACAGCGGCCAGAGGGCGGGGCGGGGCAGCAGGGCGTTCAGCAGCAGGGCGGCGCTGAGCAGGCCCTGGCCGGCCTCGGTCCACACGATGAGCTTCCGCTTGTCCAGGGCGTCGGCGAGGGCGCCGCCGTAGAGGCCGCACACGATGAGCGGCAGCAGCTCCACGGCGCCGATCGCGCCGACCGCTGCCGCGGACCCCGTCAGGTCCTTGAGCTGGACCGGCAGCGCGACGAAGGTCAGGAAGCTGCCGAAGTTGCTGATCAGACCGGACTTCCACAGGCGCCGGAAGTCGGCGGAGGCTTTCCAGGGGGCGAGGTCGGGGAGGAGGGCTCGGCTCACTGAGGCATGCTCGACGCCCCGGCACCCCCGGGCAACCGTTTTTCAGCCCTTTCCCACCCACCCGACTCGGCAGGCCGAGAGGTGCCCCCACGGGCCCGCCCCTACCACCGCTCCCGAACCGATACGGTCCCGGACCCGACCGGCGCGGGTCGGGCGGGTGGGGGCGGGTCACCAAGGGGCAGGCGGCGGAGCCGTCAGCGCTTCTGCCAGCCGTGACAGGCGGTCCCGGAACCCCCGTCGCGCCCTCGGAGAGCCCGCGTTCTCGCCCGCCGCCGCGCTGACCAGGTGCTGCACGCTGTCCAGGTCCAGCTCCGCCCCCTCAGGCACCGCCAGCGTGTCATGCGCCATCGCGGCCAGCTCGCCCCCGCCCGCACCGAGCGCCAGTACCGTCACCCCGGCCCGCCGGGCGTCGTGCACCCGCTCCAGCAGCGGCGCCGGCTCCTCGGGCGCCACCACCAGCAGCGTCTCCCCGCGCCGCGCCGCCGCGATCCGCCCCGGCCCCACCGCCAGATGCGCGGGATCGGAGGGGCGCGCGTGCTGCCGTACCAGCGTCGGCGCCAGCTCGGGCGTGCCCGACCACGCGGCCTCGTCCACCAGGTGCGCGGCCAGGTGCCACGGCTCGTACTCCGGCGTGCCCACCAGCAGCAGCCCGCCGCCGTGCGACACCACCGACCCGCGCAGCACCCCCGCGAACCTCCGGGTGGCCCCCAGCCACTCGGTCCCGGCGAGCACTTCCCGCAGCAACGCGACCCGTACGGCGTCCATGCGACCGCATCCTGCCGCAACACGGCACTCGTGACGCGGAGTTCACCGCGAATTCGCCCGACCCGGGGATGGTGGCTGCCACCCCGCCCGCCCCGCAGGCCCGAGGAGCCGCCCGATGACCGACGTGACCGTCCCCTTCCGCGCGGGCCACGAGGGCTACGCGAGCTTCCGCATACCGGCCGTCGTCGCCTCCAGGTCCGGCACCCTGCTCGCCTTCTGCGAGGGCCGCGTCGACTCCGCCGCCGACCACGGGCACATCGACATCGTGCTCAAGCGGTCCACGGACGGCGGCCGTACCTGGGGCCCGCTCCAGGTCGCCGCGGACAACGGCGCGAACCTCGCCGGCAACCCCGCCCCCGTCGTCCTGGACACCGGCCGCGTCCTGCTCGTGCACATGCGCGCCGCCGCCACCGCCACCGAGGCCGCCATCCTGCGCGGCCAGGTCGAGGAGGCCGACGGGCGGCGCGTGTGGGTCCAGCACAGCGACGACGACGGGCTGACCTGGTCCAGGCCCAGGGAGATCACCCGACAGGTGAAGAAGCCCGGCTGGCGCTGGTACGCCACCACCCCGGGCCACGCCCTCCAGCTGACGTCCGGCCGCGTCCTCGTACCGGCCAACCACACCCTGCCGCCCACCGGCACCGACACCGGCGCCGAGGCCAGGTACAACAGCGGGCACTGCCTGCTCAGCGACGACCGCGGCGAGAACTGGTACCTGGGCTACCTGGACGAGAACACCGACGGCTACGTCAACGTCAACGAGACCACCGCCGCCGAACTCCCCGACGGCCGCGTCTACCTCAACACCCGCAACGACTCCCCGTCACCCGGCAACCGCGCCGACGCCCACTCCAAGGACGGAGGCAAGACCCTCGTCAAGCCCTTCCGCCCGCAGGCCGGGCTGACCGCGCCGGTCTGCCAGGCCTCCGTGCTCCAGCTCCGCGACCCCGACCTGCTCCTCTTCTCCGCCCCGGCCGACCCCGCCGCCCGCGCCCTGATGACGATCCGCGCCTCCGACGACGGCGGCACCACCTGGCGCCCGGCGTTCACCGTCGACGGACTGCCCGCCGCCTACTCCGACCTGGTCCGCGTCGACCCGCACACCGTCGGGCTCCTGTACGAGACGGGCGACTTCGGCGCCTACGGGACGATCACCTTCCGCCGGGTGCCCGTACACCGGCTGACCTGAGCCGGTACGGACCGGGCGGCGGACGTAGAGTCGGCCCATGACCTCTACCGACAGCGCACAGACCCCTGCCAAGGCCCCCGCCAAGGACCCCTGGGACCTGCCCGACGTCTCCGGGTACGTCGTCGGCGTGCTCGGCGGCACCGGACCGCAGGGCAAGGGCCTCGCCTACCGGCTCGCGCGGGCCGGCCAGAAGGTGATCATCGGCTCCCGCGCCGCCGAGCGGGCCCAGGCCGCCGCCGGGGAACTCGGCCACGGCGTCGAGGGCGCCGACAACGCCGAGACCGCGCGCCGCAGCGACATCGTGATCGTCGCCGTACCGTGGGAGGGCCACGGCGACACCCTGAAGTCGCTGCGCGAGGAGCTGGCCGGAAAGCTCGTCGTGGACTGCGTCAACCCGCTCGGCTTCGACAAGAAGGGCGCCTACGCCCTCAAGCCGGAGGAGGGCAGCGCCGCCGAGCAGGCCGCCGCCCTGCTGCCGGACTCCCGGGTCGCCGCCGCCTTCCACCACCTGTCGGCCGTCCTGCTCCAGGACCCGGAGATCGAGCAGATCGACACCGACGTCATGGTGCTCGGCGAGGAGCGCGCCGACGTGGAGATCGTGCAGGCGCTGGCCGGGCGCATCCCCGGCATGCGCGGTGTCTTCGCGGGCCGGCTGCGCAACGCCCACCAGGTCGAGTCGCTGGTCGCGAACCTGATCTCCGTCAACCGCCGGTACAAGGCGCACGCCGGGCTCCGCGTCACCGACGTGTGAGCCGGGTCCGGCCATGGGGGACACTGGAGACCTCAAGCAGTGTCCCCCTGACAGGATCCGGAGCCGACCCCCATGCCCCCCCTGCCCCCGCCCGGCCCGACCCGGCGACTCGCCCTCTACACCCTGATCGTCTGCGTCCTCGCCGTGGCCGCCGCGGTCGTCTCCTTCGTCCAGGGCAGCTGGCTGGGCATCGTCTGGGTGCTGCTGGCGGGCCTGTCGTCCAACATGACCTGGTACTACGCGAAGCGTGGGAAGACGGCCCGCGACGGGTCCGTCACGAGCTGACCGCGGCGCAGTACTCGTTGTTGCCCTGCCAGAACCGGTACAGGTCCTGGCCGCAGTAGCGGGAGAAGTCGTCGACGTTCAGCGCCCGCATGATGGAGTCGATCACGTCGAAGAACGCGCTGTTGACCGACGGCAGCCACAGCAGCGCGAACACGAACAGCAGCCCGAACGGCGCGAACGGCTCCACCTGCCGCTTCACGTTGTACGACAGCCACGGCTCGATCACCCCGTAGCCGTCCAGGCCCGGCACCGGCAGGAAGTTCAGCAGCGCCGCCGTCACCTGGAGCAGCGCCAGGAACGCCAGCGCGAACCGGAAGTCCGCGGGCACGCCGTCCAGCGCGTGCAGCCAGAACGGGGCCGTGCACACCACCGCGAACAGCACGTTCGTCAGCGGGCCCGCCGCCGAGATCAGGCTGTGCCGCCAGCGGCCCCGGATGCGGCCCCGCTCGATGAACACCGCGCCGCCGGGCAGACCGATCCCGCCCATGATGACGAACAGCACCGGGAGCACGATGCTCAGCAGCGCGTGCGTGTACTTCAGCGGGTTCAGCGTGAGGTAGCCCTTCGCGCCGACCGTGATGTCCCCGCTGTGCAGGGCGGTGCGGGCGTGCGCGTACTCGTGCAGGCACAGGGAGACGATCCAGGCCGCCGTCACGAACAGGAACACCGCGATGCCCGGCTGCGCGGCGAACCCGCTCCAGGTGGCCCAGCCGGTCACCGCCGTCACGGCCAGGATGCCGACGAACACGGGACTGATCTGCCGGTCGCCGTGACGGGTGGTGGCGGTGGTCATGGGCAAGCTCCTGTGCTGCGGCCGGGGACGGTCGGGAACTGCGACCGTACCGGCCGCGGACACATGGGGAAAACGTCTCGCGGTGGCCGTCCGGTTCCGGGAAGGTGAAGGAATGCCACGGATCAGGGTGTATTACGCGGATTGGCAGACGGAGTGCTGCGGCACACCGTTCGCCGTCGGGGACGAGGTCGCCTGGCGGCTGGTACCGGCGGCCGAGGAGGACGACTGCCACGGCGCCGCCGCCCGGGTGGAGAACCACGGCGGACCCGACCGGACGACCGTCGGCCGGGTGCGGGGCATCGACCTGGTGCACCAGGAGTTCCTGGCCCGTCACGACCCGCGCACCGTCGCACCGCCCGCCGCGGCACCCGGCGCGGTCGTCTTCGTCGCGGCCGGGCGCGAGCTGGAGCCGGTGCCCTCGGCCCCCACCCTGGAGCCCGTCGACGCCTGCCCCGAGTGGTTCGGCGCGTTCGAGCGGGGGGAACAGCCGCCACGGCGGGGTCCGTACCGTGTCCGCCGGGCCGTCGGAGTTCTGGTGACCTTCGAAACCGGCCCGGACGGCACGCCGCCGCACCCCGGTGACCTCCGCTGACCACTCCGGAGACAATGGACCCCGTGCGCTATCGACTGCTCGGCACCACCCAGGCGATCCGCCCCGACGGTACGGCCGTTCCGGTCGGCGGGGCGCGGTTGCGTGCCCTGCTGAGCGTGCTCGCGCTCCGGGCCGGGCGGACCGTGCCCGCCGGCGTGCTGGTGGAGGAGGTGTGGGGCGCCGACCCGCCCGCCGACGCCACCGGCGCCCTCCAGGCGCTCGTCGGCCGGCTCCGCCGGGCCCTCGGTGCCGACGCCGTCGTCTCCGCCGACGGCGGCTACCGGCTCACCGCCGCCCCCGACGACGTCGACCTCGGCCGCTTCGACCGGCTGACCGGCGACGGCCTCACCGCCCTCGCCGACGGCGACCCGGCCAAGGCCGCCGCCGTCCTCGACGACGCCCTCGCCCTGTGGCGCGGCCCCGCCCTCGCCGACCTGCCCGACCGCACCGCCGAGGCGGTCCGCTGGGAGACCCGCCGGCTCGACGCCCTGCGCGCCCGGCACACCGCCGCCCTCGCCCTCGGCGAGGCCGAGCGGGCGCTGCCCGAGCTGACCGCCCTGTGCGACGGCCACCCGCTGGACGAACCCCTCCAGGCGCTGCGGCTGCGCGCGCTGCGCGACACCGGCCGCCCCGCCCAGGCACTCGCCGCCTACGAGGACGTACGACGCCTCCTCGCGGACCGGCTCGGCTCCGACCCCGGCCCCGAACTGCGCGCCCTGCACGCCGAGCTGCTGCGCGAGGAACCGGCCGAGCGGCCCGCCGCCGCCCGCCCGGGGAACCTGCCCGCCCGGCTCACCTCCTTCGTCGGCCGGGAGACCGACATCCGGGCCATCGGCGCCGACCTGTCCACGGCCCGCCTGGTCACCCTCCTCGGGCCCGGCGGCGCCGGCAAGACCCGGCTGTCCCAGGAGGCCGCCGAGGCGGTACGGCACACCGTCCGGGACGGGGTGTGGCTCGTCGAGCTGGCCCCCGTGGACGCCCCGGACGCCGTACCGCAGGCCGTGCTCACCGCGATCGGCGCCCGCGAGACCGTGCTGCACGGCGCCGGCGTGGACGGCATGCGCGCGGTCTCCGACCGGCACGACGAACCCGTCGAACGGCTCGTGGAGCACTGCGCCCGGCGCCGCATGCTGATCATCCTCGACAACTGCGAGCACGTCGTGGACGCCGCCGCCCGGCTCACCGAGCACCTGCTGGCCCGCTGCCCGGAGCTGACCGTCCTCGCCACCAGCCGCGAACCCCTCGGTGTGCCGGGGGAGGTGGTGCGGCCCGTGGAGCCGCTGCCCGAGCCGGTCGCGCTGCGGCTGCTCGCCGACCGGGGCGCGGCGGCCCGCCCCGGCTTCCGGGTCGAGGACGACCCGGAGGCGTGCGCCGAGATCTGCCGCCGCCTGGACGGACTGCCCCTCGCGATCGAGCTGGCGGCAGCCCGGCTGCGCATGCTGACACCCCGCCAGATAGCGGACCGGCTGGACGACCGCTTCCGGCTGCTCACCTCCGGCAGCCGCACCGTGCTGCCCCGCCAGCAGACCCTCAGAGCCGTCGTCGACTGGTCCTGGGACCTGCTGGACGCCGGTGAACGGGACGTCCTCGCCCGGCTGTCGGTGTTCGCGGGCGGCTGCGACCTGGCCGCCGCCGAGGCGGTGTGCGGGCCGGCCGCCCTGGACGCGCTCGGCTCCCTCGTCGACAAGTCCCTGGTGGTGGCCGCCCCCGCGGCCGACGGCGGCATGCGCTACCGGCTGCTGGAGACCGTCGCCGAGTACGCCGCCGAACGCCTCGCGGAGACCGGCCACCGCGCGGAGGCCGAGCGCGCCCACCTGACCTACTACCGGGAACTCGCCCGCACCACCGATCCGTTGCTGCGCGGCTCCGAGCAGCGCGCCGCCATCGACCGGTTCCAGCTGGAGTACGAGAACCTGCGCACCGCGTTCCGGCACGCCGTCGCCGAACGCGACGAACAGGAGGGCCTGTGCCTGGTCCTGTCCCTGTTCTGGTTCTGGCAGATGCGCGACCAGCGCATCGAGATCCGCACCTGGTGCCGGGAGGTCATGGCGCTCGGCCCCGACCCGTTCACCGAACCGGTCCGCCGTGCCGAACCGGTGTGGCAGCGCTGTACCGACGCCCCGCCGCCGTACACCGGCGAACTCCTCGCCGAGGCCCGGCGCGGGGTCCATCTGGCCCATCTGGCCTGTATGGACACCGAGATCGACCGCTGGCAGACCCCCGAGGCGCAGGCGAAGCTCCGCGTCGTCGCCCAGGTCTACGAGCCCGGCCTGCCGCAGACCTGCCGGCCCCCGGGCATACTGTGGTTCTTCGCCGGGCTGCTGACCGGCGGCGCCGACCTGGTGCGCGCCATCGTGGACGCCAACGTGCGGACCTGCCGGGAGACCCCGGGCTACGAGTGGGAGCTGGCCGGCGCCCTCCACCTGCGCGCCAATCTCCTGGCCAACCGCGCCTCCTGGGCCGGCGACGCCACCCGCGACGCCGACGAGTCCCTGGAGATCTACCACCGGCTCGGCGACGCCTGGGGCATCACCGAGGCCCTGTCCGCCCGCGGCGAGGCCAACGAACGCAAGGGCGCCCACCGCGAGGCCGCCGCCGACTACCAGGCCGCCATCGAGCACGCCGAACGCCTCGGCGCCCACGCCCAGGTCGCCGTACTCCGCGCCCGGCTCGGCAGCGTGCTCGTGCAGGCCGGCGAGAGCGAACGCGGCGAGCGGATGCTCCGCGACGTCACCGCGGACCGGCAGGGCGCCCACAACGAGGCCGTGCCCTTCGCGCGGCTCTTCCTCGCCGGCTGGCTCAGCCTGACCGGCCGCACCGCGGAGGCCCGCGAACAGCTCCGGCTGACGCGCGAGGAGGTCACCATCGCGCGCTTCGTCGTCTTCGACGCGATGATCACCTCCCAGGAGGCCTGGGTGGACGCCGTGGAGGAGCGCACGGAGGAAGCCCTCACCCGGGTCCGCAGGGCCGTCCGTCTCGGCGCCGACCCGCTGTCCGAGGCCCTCAACCCGCACCTGAACTCCATCTGCCTCACCATCGCGGCGATGGCCCTGGCCCGCGCCGACGGCGGCAGCCGTGCCGTCGACGCCGCCCGCTGCCTGGGCGCCGCCGACGCGCTGCTGCCGCCCGGCCACATCCCCTCCGACGTGGAGCGGCGGTGCCACGCCCTGACCGAGTCGCGGATCCGGGAGGCGCTCGACCCGCTCTCGTACGAGGCCGCGTACGCCGAGGGCGGTGGCCTCTCCCTCGCGGAGGCCACCGCCCTGATCTGAGTGCCGGGATACGTCAGCTCTTCGTGCGGAACTTGTGGATGGCGACCGGGGCCATGACCGCGGTCAGGCCGACCGACCAGATCAGCGTCACCCACAGGTCGTGCGCGACCGGGCCGCCCTCCATCAGGCCGCGCGCGGTGTCGGCCAGCGACGACAGCGGGTTGTAGTCGGTGAACGCCTGGAGCCAGCCCGGCATGGAGGCGGTCGGCGCGAAGATCGACGAACCGAACTGCAACGGCATCAGCACCAGGAAGCCCATCGCCTGCACCGACTGCGCGTTCTTCATCACCACGCCGAGGGTCAGGAACACCCACATCAGCGCCGAGCCGAACACCACCGACAGCCCCACGGAGGCCAGCAGGCCGGTCCAGCTGTTGATGTCGTAGCCCACGAGGAGGGCCACCACCATCAGCACCGCGGTCGCGAACAGCATCCGCATCAGCTCCACCGCGATCTTCGCGAAGAGCACGGAGCCGCGCCCGATCGGCAGGGACCGGAAGCGGTCCATGACACCGGAGTTGAAGTCCTGGTTGAAGCCGGTGCCCACGCCCTGGGCCATGTTCATGCCCATCATGGCCATGAGGCCGGGGATGACGTACTGGACGTACTGGTCCTGCCCGCCGCCCAGGGACTTCCCGATGGAGCCGCCGAAGACGTACACGAACAGCAGCGTGAAGACCACCGGGAACAGGATCGCGTCGAACATCGACTCCGGGTCCTGGCGGATCCACAGCAGGTTGCGGCGGATCAGCGCGCCGGTGTGGCGCAGATGCGCCCGCAGCGGGATCGGCGTGTCGGTCTTCGGGGCGGTCGGGGACAAGGTGGCGGCGGTCATACGGCGACCTCCTGACGGTCGTCGGCGGGCATGGCGTCCTGCGGGGCACTGGCGCGGTGGCCGGTGAGCGACAGGAACACCTCGTCCAGGCTGGGCAGTTCGGTGGTGATGGAGGAGACCGTGATGCCGCGCGCGGTGACCGCGCCGACCACGGCCGTCAGCTGCTCGTCGCTGAGGATCGGCACCAGCAGGGTCCCGGACTCGGCGTCCACGGTGGTCGCGGCGAGTCCGGTGATGCCCAGCTCGTCCAGCATCGTGGCGAGCGGGCGCAGCTCCAGCGGGTCCACCGGCCGCACCCGCAGGGTGCGCCCGCCGACGCGGGCCTTCAGCTCCTCGATCCCGCCCTTCGCGATGACCTTGCCCCGGTCCACCACGGTCAGCTCGGAGGCGAGCTGCTCGGCCTCCTCCATGTACTGGGTGGTGAGCAGCACGGTGACGCCGTCGCCGACCATCGCCTTCACCTCGTCCCACACCTCGTTGCGGGTGCGGGGGTCGAGGCCGGTGGTCGGCTCGTCCAGGTACAGCACGGCGGGCCGGCCGATCATGGACGCGGCCAGGTCCAGTCGCCGCCGCATACCGCCGGAGTACGTGCCCGCGGGCCGCCTGGCCGCCTCCGTCAGCGAGAACCGCTCCAGCAGTTCGTCGGCGCGGGCGCGGGCGTCCTTGCGGGACAGGTCCAGCAGCCGGCCGATCAGGTACAGGTTCTCCCAGCCCGGCAGCTTCTCGTCCACCGAGGCGTACTGGCCGGTGAGGCCGATGACCCGGCGGAGCTGGCGGGGCTGCCGTACGACGTCGTAGCCGGCCACCGTGGCCTGCCCGGCGTCGGGGGCGATGAGGGTGGACAGGATGCGTACGAGGGTGGTCTTGCCGGCGCCGTTCGGCCCGAGCACACCCATCACGGTGCCCTCGCGCACGTCCAGGTCGACACCGTCCAGTGCCTTGGTCTCGCCGTAGTGCTTGACCAGTCCCCGTACGGTCACGGCGGAGCGTCCGCCGACGGGGTTGTCGTCGATGCGTGTCATGCCGACGACAGTGCCAGGCCCCACCGACAAACCACCGACAGCCGACCGACACCCGCCGACGCACCGCCGACACCACCGACGCGTCTTCGACGAGCACCGCAACCATCAATTGAGCAACCACGACGGCGAGCAACCACGTCCGCGAGAGCGGCGCCGGCTTAGGCGCAAAAGGCGGCAGCCCGCCGACGGGGGACGATCGGCGGGCTGCCCGGTGGTGCCGCAGTGGCCTAGTGGACGGAGTGCTCCTCCAGCGGGAAGCTCCCGCCGACGACGTCCTCGGCGAACGCCTTCGCCGCGTCGCCCATGACCTCACGCAGGTTCGCGTACTTCTTGACGAACTTCGGGACCCGGCCGGAGGTCAGCCCGAGCATGTCCGTCCAGACCAGGACCTGCGCGTCCGTCTCCGGGCCCGCGCCGATACCGACCGTCGGGATGTGCAGCACCCGCGTCACCTCGGCCGCCAGCTCCGCCGGAACCAGCTCCAGCACCACCGCGAACGCCCCCGCGTCCTGCACGGCCTTGGCGTCACGCAGCAGCTGCTGTGCCGCCTCCTCGCCGCGCCCCTGCACGCGGTAGCCCATCGCGTTGACGGACTGCGGGGTCAGCCCGATGTGGGCCATGACCGGGATGCCGGACTCCACCAGCAGCCGGATCTGCTCGTGCGACCGCTCGCCGCCCTCCAGCTTGACCGCGCCGACCCCGGCCTCCTTCACCAGCCGGGTCGCCGAGCGCAGCGCCTGCACCGGGCCCTCCTGGTAGGAGCCGAAGGGCAGGTCGCCGACGATCAGGGACCGGGTCGTGCCGCGTACGACGGCCGCCGACAGCATGGTCATCTCGTCGAGGGTGACGGGGACGGTGGTCTCGTAGCCGAGGTGGCAGTTGCCCGCCGAGTCGCCGACCAGGATGACCGGGATCCCGGCCTCGTCGAAGACGGACGCGGTCATCGCGTCGTAGGCGGTGAGCATGGGCCACTTCTCGCCCCGCTCCTTGGCGAGGGCGATGTCGCGGACGGTGATGCGGCGGGTGCCCTTCCCCCCGTACAGCGCCTTGCTGCCGTCGGAAGGCTTGTGCTGGGCAGCCGAAAGCTGCGTCATGGCAACGGCTCCTTCAGTCATCTCGAGGCGCCCTGACGGCGTCCCCGGATCGACTCCATGGTGGCACCTCGTGCCATTCGGGGCCAGGGGTACCCCCCTGTGAGCCGAGCCGCGTAAGGCATTGGTAAAGAAATAAGATACGAGACGGTTCCGTATCGGAATGATCGTAGGCTCGAACACATGACAAGTCCCGTCCCTGCCTCCCGAATACCGGAAGCGGTGCACCGGCGCCGTTGGGCGATCCTCAGCGTGCTCATGCTCAGCCTGCTGATCGTGGTGCTCGACAACTCCATCCTGAACGTCGCGATCAAGACCATCGCCACCCCGGCGCCCACCGGCCTCGGCGCCACGCAGAGCCAGATCGAGTGGGCGATCAACGCCTACACCCTCGTCTTCGCCGGCCTGCTGTTCACCGCCGGACTCGTCGGCGACCGGCTCGGCCGCAAGAAGGTGCTGCTCGGCGGCATCCTCGTGTTCGGCATCGGCTCCGCGCTCGCCGCCGAGTCCGGCTCGCCCGGCCAGCTGATCGCCTACCGCGCGCTGATGGCCCTCGGTGCCGCCTTCGTCATGCCCGCCACCCTCGCCGTGCTCATGAACGTCTTCGAGCGCGAGGAACAGCCCAAGGCCATCGGCATCTGGGCCGGCGGCGTCGGCCTCGCCATCGCCATCGGCCCGATCACCGGCGGCGCGCTCCTCGACCACTTCTGGTGGGGCTCGGTCTTCCTCATCAACGTCCCCATCGTCATCGTCGCGCTCGTCCTGATGACCTGGCTGGTGCCCGACTCCCGCGACCCGCGGCCCGGCCGCCTCGACCCCATCGGCGTGGTCCTGTCCGTCGTCGGCCTCGTGCTGCTCGTCTACGGCATCATCAAGGGCGGTGAGCTGGCCGACTTCACCGACGCCAAGGCGCTGGGCACCATCGTCGCCGGGCTCGTCGTGCTGACCGCCTTCGTCGTCTTCGAGAAGCGCAGCGACCACCCGTCGCTGGACGTCACCTACTTCCGCAACAAGGTCTTCTCGGCCGCCATGAGCGCCATCGCGCTGGTCTTCTTCGCGCTGATGGGCGTCACGTTCTTCGGCGTCTTCTACACCCAGAGCGTGCGCGGCTACTCCCCGCTGGAGTCGGGTGTGCTGATGCTGCCCCTCGCCGCCGCCCAGCTGATCTTCGCGCCCCGCGCCCGGCTGCTGGTCGACCGGTTCGGCAACAAGGCCACCACCACCGGCGGTCTGGTGCTGATCGCGGCGACGCTGGCCGCGTTCGCCACGTTCGAGGCCGACACGCCGATCTGGCTGCTGGAGGTCGTCTTCTTCCTCATGGGCACCGGCATGGCGCACATCATGACCCCGACCTCGGTCGTCATCATGCAGGCCCTGCCCCGCGAGAAGGCCGGCTCCGCCTCGGCGCTCAGCAACACCTTCCGCCAGGTCGGCGGCGCCCTCGGCATCGCCGTGCTCGGCTCGGTGCTCGCCACCGCGTACCGCAACGGCATCGAGGACAAGCTCGGCCTGCTGCCCCCCAACCTGCGGGCGACCGCCGGCGAGTCCATCGAGGCCACCCTCGGCGTCGCCGAGAAGCTCGGCCCGCAGGGCAAGGCCCTGGTCACCCCCGCCAACGACGCCTTCCTGCACGCCATGCACGTCACCGCCCTGTGCGGTACGGGCGTCGCGCTGATCGGCGCCGTGGTGACCTTCCTGTTCCTGCCGGGCAAGCCGCCCGCCGGTCAGCGGCACGAGACGGAAACGGAGTTGGTCGCCGCCGGGGAGTGAGCTCCGCGCGCGGTTCCACGGGGGAAGGAGGCGGCTGCGGGACAATCCCCGCAGCACAGTGAGAGGACGGATCGTCGTGAGCCTTGCCGAGAGCCGGCCGCGCCCGGACGGACCCGCACGGGGCCGGCCGCGCAGCGAAGCGGTGGAACGCGCCATTCTGGAGGGCGTGATGAAGCTGCTGGAGGAGGGCGTGCCCCTCGCCGAGCTGTCCATCGAGCGGGTCGCCCGCACCGCCGGGGTCGGCAAGGCCACCATCTACCGCCGCTGGAGAGGCAAGGAGGAACTGTTCGTCGACGTCGTACGCGCCGCCGAACCCCCCGACCCCGAGCTCCCCGGCACCTCCCTGCGCGACGACCTCGTCGTGCTGCTGGAGTCCCTGCGCCGGCGCGGCCTGGTCAGCCGCTCCTCGGCGATCCTGCACAACGTGTACGCGCAGATGAAGAGCAGCCCGCGGATCTGGGCGGCGTACCACGCCGGCGTCATAGCGCCCCGCCGCGACCTCGCCCTGGACCTGCTGCGGCGCGCGCAGGCGAACGGCGAGATCCGCGCGGACATCGACCTGGACCTGGCCAACGACATGTTCGTCGGCCCCATGCTCGTCCGGTCCGTCATGCGCCCCGACGCCGAACTGCCCGAGGGACTGGCGGAGCAGATCGTCGACGCGGTCCTGGACGGCCTACGCCCCGTCAGGTCCGCGGGGTCGTAGCACTAATGTGCGCGTTTCGTCACAGACCCCGCGCGCCCCGGGGGTCACCGGAACTCGCGGCCCCGGCTCGTTCGTCCTCGTCTTCCGTACGGCCGTCATGGGACGGCGGAACGGAGCCGATCATCCCCTAGGGTCGGAAGAGCAAGGGGGGCGAACGGTGTGCACGGCAGGCAGTGAGGCAGACGGTATGGCGCAGCAGGCGTACATGACGGAGACGGTGGGCGACGGATCGGAGCCCGAGCGGCCGGGATCCCGGCTCCGGCGCCTGAAGCACCGCCTGTTCGCCGGGTGGCGGAACGACAAGCGCGTGTGGCGGCGCGGCGCCGTCCTCGCCGCGCTGGCCCTGCTGCTCGCCCTGGTGATGCTGCTGCACGCGCACATGCCGAACGCGGTGGGCAACCTCGGCTCGCTCACCGAGACGTTTCTGCCCTGGCTGGGCCTGGCCGTCCCGGTGCTGCTGGTCCTCGCCCTGATCCGCCGGTCGGCGACCGCGCTGATCGCGCTCCTGCTCCCGTTGATCGTCTGGCTGAACCTCTTCGGCGGGCTGCTGACCGACAAGTCGGGCGCCGGCGGCGACCTCACGGTGGCCACCCACAACGTCAACGCCGACAACCCCGACCCGGCCGCGACCGCCACCGACGTGGCCGCGTCCGGCGCCGACGTCCTGGCCCTTGAGGAGCTGCCCGCCTCCGCCGTACCCGTCTACGAGAAGGCGCTGGCGTCGACGTACAAGTACCACGCGGTCGTCGGCACGGTCGGGCTGTGGAGCAAGTACCCGATGACCGGCGTCCACGCCGTCGACATCCTGCTCGGCTGGAAGCGGGCGATGCGCGCCACCGTGGCGACGCCCAAGGGCCCGGTCGCGGTCTACGTCGCCCACCTGCCCTCGGTGCGGGTGAAGATGAAGGCCGGGTTCACCGCACGGCAGCGGGACAAGAGCGCCGGCGCGCTCGGCGAGGCCATCTCGGACGAGCCCCTGAAGCAGGTCGTGCTGCTCGGCGACCTGAACGGCACCATGAACGACCGCGCGCTCACCGGCGTCACCTCCCAGATGCGCTCCACGCAGGGCGCGGCGGGCAGCGGCTTCGGGTTCAGCTGGCCGGCGTCGTTCCCGATGGCCCGCATCGACCAGATCCTGGTGAAGGGCGTGGAGCCGGAGAAGAGCTGGACGCTGCCGCGCACGGACAGCGATCACCTGCCCATAGCGGCCCGTGTGAAGCTCGACACAGGGTCTTAACCTGCCGGAATACTGGACCTGAGAGCGTTTGTTCCGTCCAGGAACATACTGCGAGACTCGACTCTGTACGGCACTCCGCTCTCTGAAAGGTCCCTCATGCCCCTGGCCCTGCTCGCCCTCGCCGTGGGCGCCTTCGGCATCGGTACGACCGAGTTCGTGATGATGGGCCTCCTGCCCGACGTCGCGGACGACCTGCACATCTCGATCCCCGCCGCCGGCCACCTGGTCTCGGCGTACGCGCTGGGCGTCGTCATCGGCGCCCCGCTGCTGGCCGCCCTGACCGCGCGGATGTCCCGCCGCACGGTCCTGATCTCCCTCATGGCCCTGTTCGTGGCGGGCAACGCCCTGTCGGCGTTCGCCCCCGGCAACGGCTCCCTGCTGGCCGCCCGCTTCCTCAGCGGCTTGCCGCACGGCGCCTTCTTCGGCGTCGGCGCGGTCGTCGCCACGGCGATGGTCCCACCGGAGCGCAAGGCCCGCTCGGTGTCGCTGATGTTCCTCGGCCTGACCGTCGCCAACGTCGCGGGCGTCCCCGTCGCCACGCTGATGGGCCAGCACCTGGGCTGGCGGGCGACGTTCCTGGGCGTGAGCGTGATCGGCCTGGCGGCGATCGCCTCCCTGGCCCTCCTGATCCCGCACGACCGGAACCACGCGGCCACGTCGACGGGCCTGCGCGGCGAACTGGCGGCCCTGAAGTCGGTACCGGTCTGGCTGGCCCTCGGTACGACGGTCGCGGGCTTCGGCGCGCTCTTCGCGGCCTACAGCTACGTCACCCCGATGCTGACGGACGCGGCGGGTTACGCCGACTCCAGCGTGACCCTGCTCCTGGCCCTCTTCGGCGTCGGCGCCACGGCGGGCAACCTGCTGGGCGGCCGGCTCGCCGACCACTCCCTGCGCGGCACCCTCTTCGGCGGCCTGGCGTCCCTGGGCGCGGTGCTGGTGCTCTTCCCGTTGCTGATGCGGGCGGAGTGGAGCGCGGCCCTGGCGGTCACCCTGCTGGGCATGGCGGCGTTCATCACCGGCTCCCCGCTCCAGCTCATGGTGATGGAGAAGGCGTCGGCGGCCCCCTCCCTCGCCTCCTCGGCCAACCAGGCGGCGTTCAACCTGGCCAACGCGGGTGGCGCCTGGATCGGCGGCCTGGCCCTGGCGGCCGGCCTCGGCACGACGTCCCCGGCACTCGCGGGAGCGGCCCTGGCCGTCCTGGGCCTGGGCGTGGCCAGCGTGGCGTACGCGGTGGACCGCCGCCGGGAGACTCCGTCGGTGGGACGGGTGGTGGCGTCCCGGGTTCTGGAGCCGGAGTCGGAGACGGAGGGCGTGGAGGTGCTGTACCGCTGAGGGGGGACCCACCGGCACCCCCGTACGGCTTGCTGCACCTGCCCGAGCTGCCGAGGTGACCGTTGGTCCGCTCGCTTCCCGGCCAGTGTCGGGCTTCCGCGAGGTGAGTCAAGGGCGCGTTCCGCGTCGCCTTCGGCGATGACCCTCCGGGCCACCCTTGACACACCTCGCTCCAGCCCGGGGAAGAAGCGAGCGAGCGGCCCGAAACAGCGGTGGCCCCAGCGGCAACGGGCCCCCAGGCCAGCCGGGTGCGCGCCGTCGGCGAGGGCACGCGGACGCGCCTCACATGGACGCCGGGTCGGCTTAGCGGCTGCGGGTGGTGGGCGGCGGGTGGATGGGGCCCCGCTGGTCGCCGCAGGCCGTGATTGGCGGATTTGTGCCAACGGGCGCAGCAGTACCGCAGGTCAGAGGGGTGGGTAGGCGGTCGCAGTGGCCCAAATCCGCCAATCACCGGCCTTCGTGTGGGGTGAGGGGCGCTGGGGTTCCGCTGGCGGGGGCTCCGGTCCTATCGTCTGCCCGTGAACGGAAAAGGCGTTCCCCTGTCCCCGACGGTCTACCCGCTCGCCAAGGGACGTGCGTGGGCCATGCTGGCCGGTTCCCTGGTCTTCGTCGCTGTGGGCGTCGTTCTCCTGGTCGCTCACAGCACCGTGAAGATGACTGTGGCGGGGGTGCTGGCCGTCCTCTTCTTCGGGTTCTGCTCGGCGATCTTCATCCAGCGCCTGCTTCGCGACCGACCGGAACTGGTGCTGCACGACCCGGATGCCTACCTGGCTCGCGCACCCAAGCTCGCCCGCAGGACCGCGTCCATGAACGCACGGCTCGGCTTCGGTCCGGCCAACATGGCCACGAACACCTTGCCGGTGCCGCCGGAAGCGGTCCTGGACGCGATGCGGCGCCACTGCCCCGGACTCGCAGTACAACTGCACTGAGCCCACCCCCAACCCACCGTTCGCCGCCAAGCCCTCCCGGCGTGCTGGCGAGGCGCGGTCGCGCTCCCCTTCCGACGGTGCGGACGCAGTTGGCGGCGGGGACCGGTGCCGGTGAGGGGGCCACTTTCCTCCGGTCGCCCGCTCGCTTCTTCCCCGGGCTGGAGCGAGGTGTGTCAAGGGTGGCCCGGAGGGCCATCGCCGAAGGCGACGCGCAGCGCCCTTGACTCACCTCGCGGAAGCCCGACACTGGCCGAGAAGCGGGCGGCCCGACGGCCACTTCCCGGCATCCGTTCACATCAGTTCCCCGAGAGGCCCCCGCAGCACCCGCCTCAGTTCCTCAGCTCGCACCACACCGTCTTCCGGTCCGGCCCCTGTTCCACGCCCCACCGCTCGGCCAGCGCGTCCACGAGAGCCAACCCCCGCCCCGACTCCGCCGTTTCCCCGGCCGACAGCAGGACGGGCAACGCGCGCGGGTCGGGATCGGTCACCTCGATCCGGGTACGGTCCCCCACCGCCGTACCCCCGACCCGGACCGTCACCGGTGTTCCCTCGCCGAGGTGGTCGATGACGTTCGTCAACAGCTCCGTCGCACACAGCCGGACGTCGAAGCCGTGCGCGCGGAGGTGGTGGCGCAGTTCCGGCGCGGCCTTCGGCGTGGCCAGCAGGTGCAGTTCCAGCGGTGCCATCGGCGTCATCACTCCGCCGCCGCCTTCCTCAGCGCGGCGGCCAGCGCCCGCGCCGTGGCCGTGTTGCAGTTCCCGAGCGTGACGAGTCCGGCGGGCGGGGCGTACGTACCCGCGAAGCTCGGCAGGTCGACCCGGAGCGAGGGGAGCGTGATGCCGTGCAGGGCGAGCGCGGCACGGAGGTCCTCGACGCAGAGCGTGACGTCGTAGGCGGTGGGGGAGCGGTCGGACATGAGAGGCGGCAACCTTCTGTGCTGTGCGTGACGAACGCCTCACAGAATGTCGCCGCGCTCGCTACCGTGGAAGAGGTTTCGCGTTCGCGACCAGGGCAGCGGAGGAGAGTGAGCGGTGGCTCGGGGCAAGGACATTGACGGCTCGATGAGCGTCCCGACCTTCTACGGCAAGGAGTTGCGGTGGAAGCGGGAGGCGGCCGGCCTGTCGTTGGAAGCGTTCCTTGAGGGCAGCTTCTACGGCAAGACGTACCTCAGCGATATCGAGCACGGGGAGCGGAGGATGCCCATCGATCTGGCTCGGCATGCGGATCGGGTGCTGGACACCGACGGCTTCTTCGAGCGCCGTTGCGAGGATGTGCGGAGGGCGAGGAGGGCTGGGCACCCCGCGTATTTCGAGAAGGTCTTGGAAGCGGAGAAGTATGCGCTGGCCATCGAAGAGTGGTGCCCGACGCTCTTGCCGGGACTACTTCAGACTCCGGCCTACGCGCGGGCTGTCATCCTGGCCGGTCTCCCGCTGTCCTCCGACGCCGAGGTGGAAGAGAAGGTCAGCGGCCGAACAGCGCGCGCCGCCCTCTTCGAAGCGGACCACCACACCCCGGAGTACTGGGTCATCATGCACGAGTCGCTGCTCACCCAACCGCTCCTGGAGGCACCGGACATGGCGGTGCAGCTCGATCACATCGGGAAGTTGGCGGACCGGCGCCGGATCACTCCGCAGATCGTTCCGTGGAAGCAACGGGCGTATCCCCTGATGGCCGCTTCCATCATGATCATGACGTTCCCAGATGCCCCACCGCTGGTTTACACCGAGGCGTCCTACAGCGGAGTCACCGTCGATGATCCGGCCCTCGTGGAGCGGTACCGCAAGGCATACGATCGGCTCAGGGCCGTCGCGCTGTCACCAGACACGTCCCTCGCCATGATCAAGTCAGCGGCAGAGGATTACCGAAATGGCAAGCAATCGGATCGACTTCAGTAGAGCTCTCTGGTTCAAGAGCAGCTACAGCAACGAAGACGGCGGTAACTGTCTGGAAGTCGCCTCCAACGTCCCCGGAGTCATCCCCGTACGCGACTCAAAAACCCCCGGCGGCCCCGTCCTCCTCCTCCCCCCCACCGCCTGGACCCCCTTCATCGCCGCGCTCAAGTCCCGCTGACCAGCAACGCGAACGGGGCGTGAGGTGCCCGGCACCCCACGCCCCGTCAGCGAGACAACAACCCGGCGACTTACCGCTGCCGGAACGACTCCACATACCCGTTGGCCGGTGAGCCGACCCCCGTCACGTCGTCGTAGCCCTTCACCGCGGACAGCGAGCTGTCCTTGCCCAGGCTGCGGACCGACGTGAGAAGACCGTCCGCGGCGTCGAGGCCGTTGGCGAAGTCCACGCGCGCCACAGCCAGCCCCGACCCCGTCGGGTTGTCCGTGACGTCGTGGAAGACGCCCTTCTTGCCGTACTTGGCGTAGATCACCGGGTTGGCGAAGCCGAGGGGCTTGCCGCCGCGGGCCTCCTGGGCCAGGGCCTGGACCGCCGCGATGACCGGCGCGGCCAGCGAGGTGCCGCCGATGCGGTACTCGCTGTACTGCTCGGTGCCGTCGGGGAAGGTCTGGGTCTGGCCGACCAGGAAGCCGGTGTTCGGGTCGGCGATGGCCGCGATGTCCGGGACGACGCGGTTGCCGGAGGCGTTGTTGGCCGTGGCCAACGCGTTCGGCACGACGCCCTTCTGGTAGTACGGCTCGGCGACCGTCTTGCTGGTGCCGCCGCCCGCGCCCGAGGTGAACGCGCCGGGGAAGCCGACCCAGCTCTTGCCGTCGGGTGCCAGCGAGGCCTTCTCGGTGCCCCAGCCGGTCTCCCACTGGTACTTGTCGCCCTTGCCGACGGCCAGCGAGGTGCCGCCGACCGCGGTGACCCAGGCGGAGTTGGCCGGGGTGTCGACCTGCTTCACACCGGTGTTGGCGACCTGGTCGCCGTCGTCGCCGGAGGAGAAGTAGAAGCCGATGCCCTGGACCGCGCCCAGCTGGAAGACCTGGTCGTAGGCGGCGGCGAGGTCCGGCGTCTGGTTGGCCTCGACGTCGCCCCAGGAGTTGGAGACGATGTCGGCCAGGTGGTCGTCGACGATCTTGCTGAGGGAGTCCAGCAGGTCGTCGTCGTAGCAGGAGGCCGCGCCCACGTAGGTGACGTCGGCGTTCGGGGCGACCGCGTGGACCGCCTCGACGTCCAGGGTCTCCTCGCCGTACCAGCCGGCGGCCCCGCACTCGTCGGTCTTGGTGTAGTTCTTCGGCAGCACCTGGTGCAGCTGGCCGGTCTTCCAGGCCGCGTCGCCGTTCTTCACCGCGTACGCGCCGGCGTCGTAGGCGATCGTCGGGGAGGCGTACGCGTCGGTGATCGCGATGCGCACCCCGTGGCCGGTGTACGTGCCGGCGCCGTACGCGGCGCGCAACTGCTTGCCGGTGTAGCCCTTGACGGCGTACGGGATCTTCTGGCCGTAGGCGTCCGGGAGCGTCGTCGCGACGTTCGAGCCGTAGTACGACGAGAAGGGGCCGGCGTTCTTGAAGACCGCGTCCGGGGGCGGAAGCTGGTCGTCGTGGTTCGCCTTGTGCGGGGCGGTGTCCAGGCCGGTGACGGTCAGCACGGCGCCCTTGAGGGTGGCCGGGGCGGAGGCCGTGCGCGCCGGGGCGCGGTAGGTCTTGGAGCCCTTGGCGTAGTTGTGCAGCTGGGTGCCGAACGCCTTCTCGGCGGCGGCCACGTCACCGGAGACGGCGACGTAGTGCGGGGTGACCGCGGTGACCGTCAGACCGGCCGACTTCAGCCAGGACGTGACGGCGGCCACCTGGGCCTTGGTGGCCCCGAAGCGGGCCTGCGCCTTCTTGGCGCTGAGGTACTTGCCGTACAGGGGCGAGCTGGGGTCGGACACCGCCTTGGCGTAGGCGGCGAGTCCGGCCGCGTCCCGGCCGGCCAGGTAGACGCGGGCCTTGACCTGGGAGGTGTCCGAGGTCGCGCCCTTGTCCGCCTTGGCCGTGGCCCAGAGCGGCTTGGTGCCCTTCAGTACGTCACGAGCGGGGCTGTCCGCGGCGTGTGCCGCGGGTATGCCCAGCGCCAGCGCACCGGCGATCATGGGCAGTGTCGCTGCCATGCTCACACCGGCGCGCACGGTGGCGCGGTTGGATCTCATAGAACCCCCTGCGATGCGGTTCGCATGCATGTAGTGGTTGGCACGTCGTGGAGGCGCGCGCCGGCCCGCGGCGGTGTCGGCCGGCGAGTGGATCACACGATGGGGGCCACTCTTGCGATGAACCGTTCATGCGAGGGGAACGTGAAAGTCAAGAGAAGCTCAAGTAACCGCCATGTCGGGCGGTTTGACCCTTTCGTCCTTGCGGCGGTGTTACGAACGGGCTTGCGCGCCCCGCTCCTTGAGCATTCCGGCCATCAGCTCGATCTCCGACTGCTGCGCGTCGACCATGCCCTGCGCGAGCCGCTTCTCCACGCCGACCGTGCACTTGGCGACACAGCCCTCGGCCATGTGGATGCCGCCCTTGTGATGGTCCGTCATCAGCTGGAGGTAGAAGATCTCGGCCTGCTTGCCGCTGAGCGACCCGAGCTTCTTCAACTCGGTGTTCGTGGCCATACCCGGCATCAGCGCGCCGTCCTTGCCGGAGGCCATGCCGCCCATGCCCATCCAGGTCATCGGCGGGTCGGCCGACACCTTCGGCAGGTTCCACAGGTCCAGCCAGCCCAGCAGCATCCCGCGCTGGTTGGCCTGCGTCTGCGCGATGTCGTAGGCGAGCCGCCGCACCTCCTCGTCCTTCGTGCGGTCGCGCACGATGTACGACATCTCGACGGCCTGCTGGTGGTGGACGGCCATGTCCCGGGCGAACCCGGCGTCCGCCGACTCCGCGCTCGGCGTCTTCGGATCCGATCCGCCGGTCTCCTCGGCGACCGCGTAGGTGATCGCACCGGCCGCGACGAGCACCGCCGCCGCGGCCCCGGCGACCCAGCCGATGTGCTGCCGCCTCACTTCATGACCCCGCCGGTGCACGAGGCGCCCGGCTCGGGCGTCTGCCGGCCCTGCACGTACGTGGCGAAGAACTTGTCCACTTCCGGGTCCTTCGCGCTCTTCACCGCCACCTGGTGGCCCCAGGCCGACAGGATCAGCGGGGCGTCCTGGTTCTCGTACGGGCTCATCAGCGAGTACGGCGTCTTCTTCACCTTCGCCGCGAGCGCGTCGACGTCGGCCTTGGCCGCCTTGTCGGTGTACGTCACCCAGACCGCGCCGTGCTCCAGCGAGTGCACGGCGTTCTCCTCCGGCACCGCCTTGGTGTAGACGTCGCCGTTGCAGTTCAGCCAGACCGGGTTGTGGTTGCCGCCGACCGGCGGGTGCATCGGGTACGACACCTTGGTCGTCACGTGCGTCCGGGACAGCTTGCCCGCCCAGGTCTTCACGCCGTCCGCGCCGGTGGTGAACTTCCCGGAGTCCCCGGAGCCCTTGGCGTCACCGCTCGGCGTCGCCTGGTCCTTGCCGGAGTCGCCCTGTGTCTTCACCAGGACCACACCGCCGACGACCAGACCGACGACGACCACCGCGCTGGCGGTGATGGTGAGCACCCGGTTGCGGCGCTCGCGGACACGCTCCGCGCGCCGCATCTCCTCGATGCGCGCCTTGCGCGCCGCGGTGCTGCTGTTCTTGCCGGAACCCATGAGGCGTGTCCTTCGGGGGAAGGGGGACGTGGACGGTGGGGCCCGCTGATCGTAATGCGGCGGGAGCACCCTTCCGTAGGGAGGGCACAGGAACCGGATAATTTTGAACCGGGGATGCGCATTATCTACGCTCGCGGTATGCGGTTGCTGCGCTCCACCGACCTGGCCCTGCGCGTCCTGATGCGACTCGCGGTCGTCGCCGACTCCACCCCGACGACCCGTCAGGTCGCCGCCGACATGGACGTGCCCTACACGCACGCCGCGAAGGTCGTCGCCGAACTCCAGCACCTGGGCCTGGTCGACGCCCGGCGCGGGCGGGGCGGCGGGCTGGCGCTCACGGAGCGGGGCCGCACCGCGTCGGTGGGCGCGGTCGTGCGGACCTTCGAGGGCGACGGTGACGTGGTGGACTGCGAGGGGACGCAGGGGACGCCGGCCTGCCCCCTGCGCTCCGACTGCCGCCTGCGGGGCGCTCTGCGCGGGGCTCAGGAGGCGTTCTTCGCCGCGCTGGACTCCGTCACGATCGGGGACCTCGTCACTGGGCCGACGGGGCCTTTGCTGCTGGGGATCTCCCGGCGGCCGGGGCTGGACTGAACGCGTCACGGCCAGCCACGAGAGGCCGCCTGGCGTGTGCGGCGCCGTCGTGGCTGGTCGCGCAGTTCCCCGCGCCCCTTCGGGGCGCTCAGCCTCGCGCCGTCTTGCGAGCGCTCAGCCCTGTGCCAGCCACAGGTCGGGGCCGAAGACCTCGTAGTGGATGTCGGCCGGGGCGACGCCCTGCTCGATCAGCTGGGTGCGGATCGCGCGCATGAAGGGGAGGGGGCCGCACAGGTACGCGCGCGTGCCGGGGTGTACGGCGATGCCGGTCAGGTCGACCAGGCCGGTCCGGGTGCCCGGTTCGGCGTCGCGCTCGTAGAAGAAGTGCGCGGTGGCGTCGGGCAGCTTCTCCGCGTACGCCGTGTGGTCGGTGCGCAGGGCGTGGTCGGCGGGGGAGCGGTCGCCGTGCACGACGGTGACCGGGGCGCGGTGGCCGTCGGCCGCGAGGGCGGCCAGCATCGCGATCATCGGGGTCACGCCGATGCCCGCCGAGGCGAGCAGCAGGGGCGTGTCCGGGGTGCCGGCCAGCACGAGGTCGCCGTACGGCTCGGACAGTTCCAGGACGTCGCCGGGCCGCACGTGCGTGTGGAGGTGGTGCGAGACCTCGCCGTCGGGCGTCGCCTCGCCCCGTACGCGCTTGACGCTGATCTGGCGCACCGCCTCGCCCGGCGCCCCGGTCAGGCTGTACTGCCGTATCTGCCGGGCGCCGTCGGGCAGGGTGACGCCGACGGAGACGTACTGCCCGGCGCGGAAGCCGGCCACCGGGCCGCCGTCGGCCGGACGCAGCCGGAAGGTGACGACGTCCGGGGTCTCCTCGACGCGCTCGACGACCTCCCAGGCGCGCAGGCCGGGGCCGCCGCTCTCCTCGTACAGCCGCTTCTCGATCGCGATGAGGGCGTTCGCCATCAGCCAGTACACCTCGTCCCAGGCGGCGGCCACCTCGGGGGTGACGGCCTCGCCGAGGACCTCGGCGATGGCGGCGAAGAGGTGCTCGTGGACGACGTCGTACTGCTCGGGGGCCACGCCCAGGGAGGCGTGCTTGTGCGCGATGCGGCCGAGCATCGCGTCCGGCCGCTGGTCCGGGTGGTCCAGCAGGTGCGTGGCGAAGGCGGCGATCGACCCGGCGAGGGCCTGCTTCTGGGTGCCGGCGGCCTGGTTGCCGCGGTTGAAGAGGTTGCGCAGCAGGTCGGGGTGGGCGTCGAAGAGGCGGGCGTAGAAGCGCTCGGTGATCTCGCCGATCGCCGCGCCGACGGCGGGCAGGGTGGCACGGACGGTGGCTGCGGACTGCTCGGTCAGCATCGGGACTCCTCGGAGAACTCGGCTGATCACCACGCTATGAAAACTTGCATCTGGGATTCAAATTTAACGGGCGTGGTGTCGGTCACGGAGCAAGCGGACCGGCCATTACGGATGCCGGTCCGAGCAGGCAAGATGGGGCGAGAGCGCAGTACACCTGCCGTACGGGAGGCGTTCAGGGCGTGGACGCATCAGTGATCAAGGTCCGCAACGCGCGTGAAATGGTGTTGTGGTGGGATGCTCAGGTGCCCGACCGCCTCCCGTGGTACGGGGGACAGGCGGCCTGACCAGCAAGGATGGGGAAGCGGAAGATGGACAAGCAGCAGGAGTTCGTGCTCCGGACCTTGGAGGAGCGTGACATCCGGTTCGTACGCCTGTGGTTCACGGACGTGCTGGGCTTCCTCAAGTCCGTCGCCGTGGCCCCCGCCGAGCTGGAACAGGCCTTCGACGAGGGCATCGGCTTCGACGGCTCCGCCATCGAGGGCTTCGCCCGGGTCTACGAGTCCGACATGATCGCCAAGCCGGACCCGTCCACCTTCCAGGTCCTGCCGTGGCGCGCGGAGACCCCCGGCACGGCCCGCATGTTCTGCGACATCCTCATGCCCGACGGCTCGCCGTCCTTCGCCGACCCGCGGTACGTCCTCAAGCGCGCCCTCGCCCGCACCTCCGACCTGGGCTTCACCTTCTACACCCACCCGGAGATCGAGTTCTTCCTGCTGAAGGACCGCCCGCTGGACGGCTCCCGCCCGACCCCCGCCGACAACTCGGGCTACTTCGACCACACCCCGACCAACGTCGGCATGGACTTCCGCCGCCAGGCGATCACCATGCTGGAGTCGATGGGCATCTCGGTGGAGTTCTCCCACCACGAGGGCGCGCCGGGCCAGCAGGAGATCGACCTGCGCTACGCCGACGCGCTCTCCACCGCCGACAACATCATGACGTTCCGGCTGGTCATGAAGCAGGTGGCGCTGGAGCAGGGCGTGCAGGCGACATTCATGCCGAAGCCCTTCTCCGAGCACCCCGGCTCCGGCATGCACACCCACCTGTCCCTCTTCGAGGGCGACCGCAACGCCTTCTACGAGTCCGGCGCCGAGTACCAGCTCTCCAAGGTCGGCCGCTCCTTCATCGCGGGCCTGCTGCGTCACGCGGCGGAGATCTCCGCGGTCACCAACCAGTGGGTGAACTCCTACAAGCGCATCTGGGGCGGCTCCGAGCGCACCGCCGGCGCCGGCGGCGAGGCCCCCTCCTACATCTGCTGGGGCCACAACAACCGCAGCGCCCTGGTCCGCGTCCCGATGTACAAGCCCGGCAAGACCGGCTCGGCCCGCGTCGAGGTCCGCTCCCTCGACTCCGGCGCCAACCCGTACCTGTCCTACGCCGTCCTCCTCGCCGCCGGACTGAAGGGCATCGAGGAGGGCTACGAGCTCCCGCCGGGCGCCGAGGACGACGTCTGGGCCCTCTCCAACGCCGAACGCCGCGCCATGGGCATCGAGCCCCTCCCGCAGAACCTCGGCGAGGCCCTGACCCTCATGGAGGGCAGCGACCTGGTCGCCGAAACCCTCGGCGAGCACGTCTTCGACTTCTTCCTCCGTAACAAGAAGCAGGAGTGGGAGGAGTACCGCTCCGAGGTGACGGCCTTCGAGCTGCGGAAGAACCTGCCGGTGCTGTAGGCCCGATCCAGGAGGGGCCGGCGGTCATCGATCGTCGGCCCCCACGGTCGTGAACACGCACCCGCGGTCGTCGGTCCGGGGTTCGCCCGGCCCTAGCATGCGCCTGTGGCACCGCTGCTCGCCGTGTGCGCCGGGTACTTCATGGTCATCCTGGACGTCACGATCATCAATGTCGCCGTGCCCGCGGTGGGCCGTGCGCTTTCGGCCTCGCTCACCGGCATCCAGTGGATCACCGACGGCTACACCCTCGTTCTCGCCGGGTTCCTGATGACGGGCGGTGCGCTCGGTGACCGGCTGGGCAACCGGCGGGTCTTCTGCGCGGGCGTGGCGCTGTTCACGGTGGCATCGGCCCTGTGCGCGGGCGCGCCCAGTGCCCCGGCACTCGTCGCCGCCCGGCTGGTCGAAGGGCTCGGCGCGGCGCTGATCGTTCCCGGCTCGCTCGCCCTGCTCCAGGAGGCCTACCCCGAGCCGGCGGCCCGCTCGCGCGCCTTCGGGCTGTGGGGGTCGATGGCAGGGATCGCCGCCTCCGCCGGGCCCCTGCTGGGCGGGCTGCTGGTGTCCACCGCGGGCTGGCGGTGGGTGTTCCTCATCAACGTGCCCGTCGGCGCGGCCTGCCTGGCCCTGACAGCGCGGTCCGTCGCGCCCTCGCCGCGGCATCCGGACCGCGCCGTGGACTGGCCGGCCCAGGCCGCCGTGGTGGCGGCCGTCACCCTGCTGACCGCCGCCCTGAACGAGGCCGGACGGCGCGGCTGGTCCGACCCGGCCGTCCTCGCCGGACTGGGTCTGGCGGCACTGGCCGTGGCCGGGTTCGCGGTGCGTGAGCGGCTCGCCCGGGGTCCGGCCCTCCCGCCGCGGCTGCTGCGCTCACCGGCGATGAGCGGAGCGGCCGTCGTCGGGCTCCTGTTCAACCTCGGCTTCTACGGCATGGTGTTCACCGCCAGCCTGTACTTCCAGCACCAGCGCGGCTTCAGCGCCCTGCGGACCGGGCTGGCGCTGTTCCCGGCCGTGGCGGTGACCATGTTCGCCTCCGTCCTGTCCGGGCGCCTGACCCGCCGTACCGGAGACCGCCCGCTGGTGGTCTCCGGCATGCTCCTGGGCGCCCTCGGGCTGGCCGGCTGGGCCGCGGCGGGGAACGACCCGGCCTACGCGCTGCTGGTGGCCCCGATGACGGCCGCCGGCTTCGGCACGTCCTTCGCCCTGACCGGCTCCACCACCACGGTGATGGGCGCCGCGCCCCGGGCGTACGCGGGAGCCGCTTCCGCCCTGTTCAACACCACCCGCCAGATCGGCAGCGCCACCGGCGTCGCGCTCGGCGGCAGCCTGCTGGCGACCAGTACGGACTACGGCTCCGGGGTGCGCCTCTGCATGGCCGTCGGCGCCCTCGCCTACCTGCTCGCGGCGGGCCTCGCGTGGCGGTGCGTGCCGGCCGAGGCCGTCCGGACCGCCGCCCCGTGACCACGTTCGACGGTCGGCTCAGTGGTCGCGCAGGCACTCGATCTCGTAGTCCCCGCTGTCCTCGTCGATCGTCACCCCGTGGGTCTCGCTGCGGAAGCCCGGGAAGCGGCGGTCGAAGGTCTCCAGGGCCGTGAGGTAGCGCAGGAGGGGGCCGTCGGGGGCGCCGGTGGACTCGCCCGGCATGAGGACCGGGATGCCGGGCGGGGTGACCGTGACCATCGCCGCCGCCACCCGGTGCGCCGCGTCGGCGATCCGCACCCGCTCGGTACCGCCCCGCACCAGGCGCTGGTAGCAGTGCTGCGGCGGCTGGACCGGCTCCGGGAGCTGCTGGAACGCGGTGTCCAGCAGCTCCACCAGGCGCGCCGAGCGCAGCTGCTCGTGCATCTGCCGGCACAGCTCGCGCAGGGTCAGGCCCGAGTAGCGGCGAGGGTGCGCGGCGACCGCCTCGGGAAGGACCCGGGCGAGCGGGGCGTCGGCGTCGTACAGGGCCTTGAAGTCCATCAGGGCGTCCAGCAGCGTGCCCCACTTGCCCTTCGTGATGCCCATCGAGAACAGGATCAGCGTGGTGTAGCTGTCGGTCTTCTCGACCACGATGTTCCGGGTGGCGAGATAGGCGGTCAGGACGCGCGCCGGGATGCCCTCCTCCGCCATCTCCCCGGTCGCGGTGATGCCGGGGCAGGTCAGCGTGACCTTGACCGGGTCCAGCATGCAGTGGCCCTCGGTCAGCCCGGGGAAGCCGTGCCAGGCCGCGCCCGGCTCCAGCAGCCAGCAGGACTGCTCCGTGCGCAGCAGTTCCGGCGGGGCCTCGTCGAAGGGCAGGCGTTCGCCGGTCGCCGAGTCGGTGACCTCCTCCGGCTGCCAGACGCCGAAGAACCACGGCGGCCGGTCCCCGGCGCTCTCCACCCGCCGGCGCAGCCGGACCATCTCCTGACGGAAGCGGACCGCCTCCGTCACCGCCTCGTCCACCAGCCACTCGCCCTGCGGGCCGTCCATCATCGCCGTCGCCACGTCCAACGAGGCGATCATCGGGTACAGCGGCGAGGTGGTGCCGTGCATCATCAGGGCCTCGTTGAACCGGTCGTGCTCCACCGGCGCCCGGGGCGCGGGCCGTACGTGCACCATCGCCGACTGGGACAGCGCGGCCAGCAGCTTGTGCGTGGACTGGGTCACGAAGACCGTCGGCCGGTCCGGGCCCGGGAAGGCGTCCGCGTCCACCGACATGCCGTACCGCCCCCGGTACAGCGGGTGGAACCGGGCGTACGCGAACCACGCCTCGTCGAAGTGCACCCGGGGCGTGCTGGCCGCGAGCGCCCGCGCGGTGGGTACGGCGGCGTAACTCAGGCCGTCGTAGGTGGAGTTGGTGAACACCGCGTACTGCGGCTCGCGGGACACCGCACCCTCGGCCAGCGGGTGCCCGGCGATCCGGGCCGCGATCGAGTCCGCGGCCAGCTCGGCCGGGGGCAGCGGCCCGGCGAGGCCGTACCCGTTGCGCGTGGGCACCAGGTAGACGGGCCGGGCGCCGGAGACCACCAGGCCGTGCAGCACCGACTTGTGGCAGTTGCGGTCCACCAGCGCCAGTTCGTCACGGGTGACGCTGAAGTGGCCCACCAGGCGGTTGCAGGTGGAGTCGCCGTGCAGCACGAAGTAGGTGAGGTCGGAGCCGAAGACGCGGGCCGCGTTGCGCTCCGCCTCCCCGATCGGGCCGGTGTGCTCGAACAGCGAGCCCAGCTCCTCCACCGAGATCGACAGGTCGGAGCGGAGCAGCCGTTCACCGAAGTAGTCGTGGAAGGCGCGCCCCGCGGGCGACTTGAGGAAGGCGACGCCACCGGAGTGGGCCGGGGTGTGCCAGGAGTACTCGTGGGCGTCGTCGAAGCGCCGCAGCGCCCGGAAGAACGGCGGCAGCACGTCCTCCCGGTAGGCGCGGGCCGCGCTGGTGATGCGGCCCGCGATGAACCCCGGGGTGTCCTCCAGCGGCCACACGTACCCGACGACCGTCTCCGACACCCACAGCGGCAGCTCCCGCACGCCCTCCTCGGCCATGACCAGGAACACCGGCAGATCCCGGAACCGCCGCCCGATCCGGCGCAGTACGGCGGCCCCGCCCGGGTTCCCGCCGGGGGCGCCGTCCGCCGGGGCGAGCGCGGCGCCGGGACCGTCACCGTGCCGCCGTACCCCGTCCCCCGGCAGGTCCCAGGCGACCACGGCCGCCGCGAGGCCCGCCTCGGTCCGCAGCACCGCCTCGGCGTCCTCGGCGCTGACCGCCCAGCGCACCTCGAAGCCGTCCGCCTCCACGGCGTCCCGGATCTTCCGCAACTGCTCGGCCCCGGCGCCCTCGGCGCGCGGGTGCTGCGGTACCGCGACCAGGATCCTGCTGTCGGCCATCGCGTGCCCTCGCCTTCCCCGGTGGCCACGCGGCCACCACGCCGGAAAGTCTCGGGCGTGACCGGACACGACGACGGCGGCCGGGTACGGCAAACCACCGTGATGACGGAAAACCAGGGCTGCCGCGTTGACCCCCGACGGGACCTAGTGTCCTGCGCCGGAGATCCGTCGGCAGAATTGGGCGAGGGATTCAAGGATTTCCTCGGCGGTCTTGGTCCAGATGAACGGCTTTGGGTCTGCGTTCCAGTCCTTGACCCAGGCGCGGATGTCGGCTTCGAGTGCCTGGACGCTCTTGTGTGCGCCGCGACGGATCTTCTGGTCAGCCAGAAAGCCGAACCACCTCTCGACCTGGTTGATCCAGGATGAGCCGGTCGGGGTGAAGTGCATGTGAAAGCGAGGGTGCCTGGCCAGCCA
>NZ_BMVN01000051.1:0-51803 GCF_014650735.1 Streptomyces canarius | reverse complement strand
GGAGCACGGGGTGACGGTCAACGCGGTCGCCCCGGGCCCGGTGGAGACCGCACTCTTCCGCGCACAGCACCCGGTGGGCGGCGCGGAGGAGGCCAGGGTGCTGCGCTCCGTACCCATGGGCCGCTTCGGCCGCCCGCAGGAGGTCGCCGCGGCCATCTCCTTCCTGCTGGGCGAGGACGCCAGCTTCATCACCGGCCAGGTGCTCGGCGTGGACGGCGGGGGGACGCTCCCCGGCCGGTGAGGACCGGGCGGCAACGCCTCGGCAGGTCCTGGTGGGCCGGGGCGGCCCGCGCCAGGAAGCCATGCCCCGAACGACCGGCTCGGTCCCCTTCCGTAACGAGGGACCGAGCCGGTTGCCGTGCGTGCCGGGCGGCATCCGGTGGGGTGGTTCAGCCGCAACTGAGGAGGCCGGCGGCGGACTTCGCGTCGAGGATACGGTGCACGCTGTCGGCGACGTCGGCGCGGAACGCGGCATCGGTCTTCATGCGGGCGCTGACCGCCTGCGCCATCGCCGGTACGGTGGACGCCTTCACGGTGAGGATCATGTTGCCGCCCGCCGACAGGAAGTTGACGGCCCGCTGGCCCGGGGTGAAGGACCGTACCGCGACGGCCTGCCCGAGGTCGTCCGAGATGACGACGCCCTTGAACCCGAGCTGGGTGCGCAGCAGTTTGCGGATGACCGTCGGCGAGAAGGCCGCGATGTGATGGGAGTCGATCTTCGAGTAGGTGGCCGAGGAGATCATCACGAACGGCGCACCGGACTTGATGCCGGACCGGAAGGGGTCGAGGTAGGAACTGGAGGCGGTCGTCACCGAGTCGACGACGTTCGCCGTGGTGTCGGTGTTGCCGATCACCCGGCCGAGACCGGGGAAGTGCTTGAGCGTCGTCATCACATGGGCCTGCTTGAACCCCGCGGAGAAGGCCCCGCTGTGCGAGGTGACGATCGCGGGGGTGTGGCCGAACTCGCGGTTGTAGCGGCCGATGGGCGCGTTGCGCGTGCCGAGGCTGGCCGGCACGACGTCCGCGACGGGAGCGAGGTCGAGGTTCACCCCGGCGGACTTCAACTGCGCCGCCCAGCCCGCGGCCCGGGTGCGCAGCGTCGACGTCGACCAGGTGCCCTGGGTGAGCGCGGCCGGGATGGTGGAGAACCCGGGGCCGCTCAGCACCTGTACCTGGCCGCCCTCCTGGTCCGTGGAGACCATCAGGCCCACCCGCCGGCCGGAGACCGTGTCCGCCTGGCCCCGGAAGCCGTCCACCACCTTGCGTGTCGCCGTGGTGCCGGCGCTGCTGCGCCCGGTCAGCATGACGGAGCCCACGTGATAGTCACGCAGCGTACGCAGATCGGTCGCGCTGGGGCGCGCGGCGGACACCCCGCCCATGAAGAGCTGGCCTATGCGCTGTGCCTGGGTCATACCGGAGTAGACGCGGTCGGCACAGGTGGTGGCGAGGGGCCCCGAGCCCGGGGTGGTGACGGCGCGGACCGGCTGGACGGTATGCGCCTGGGCGGCCGGTTCGCCGCAGGCGACCGCGGCCAGCAGCATGGTGACGAGCGGGATGCCGGTGCGCAGAGCCGCCGAACGGCCCCTTCCTGGCCGGCGGACACGTGCTGTCATGGATGGCGCTCCTGTCTCGGACGATGGGCGGGCAGGGGGATCGAGGGCCCGCTGTTCCTGCACGGCGGGGGCAGACCGCTCCACCGCGCGCCCCCGCTCCCACACGCTACGCCGCACCGTCCGGAGATGCGCGCCCTGCCTGGCAGGAAGCCGCGAACCGGCCCGTGGAGCCACACATCGGCATTGCCATGAACCCGGCTAATGCAGAACAAAGTAAGCAAATCAGACATAAGCGACCATTGCTTGATATAAAGATCACTTGAAGGCGTGGCCGGTCCCGGAGGGGGCGGAGCGGTCGCGCCGGTCGTCTGAGATGGGAGCTCCTAAGGAGAGGCATGCGGCCCTTCAGAATCGCGGCAACCCGACAGGTCCCGGTTTCCGTGCCGCCTCGGCCGGCCCGTCCGGAAGGCACCCAGGCACACTGGTACGCCCCCCTGTCCGTCTGTGTGGATCTGGCCGGCGCGGCACTGCCGGTCACGGCGGCGATCGTGGAGGTCCACGAGCCCCACCCCCTGCGTCTGGCGGCCGTCGCCGCCCTGGTGTGGCCGCTCATCAGAGTGATCGGCAAGCGGTACACCCCCTCCGCCTGGGGTGACGGCGGTGGCCTGGGAGCCGTGCTGCGGGACTGGCTGCTGCTGGTCGGCGCGCTGGCGACACTGCGTGTGCTGTGCGGCCTGGACAGCGTGCCGGCCGAAGCCTTCACGGCGCTGATCCCCGCGCTGGTCCTCACCGCGGCCTGCTACAAGGTGATCCACCGTCATCTCCTGGCCGCCCGCCGCAACGGCCGCCTGCTGCGCCATGTCGTGGTGGTCGGGGAGGGCCCGACGATCGACGCGGTGGTCGGTCAGCTGGCCCAGCGCACCGACCACGAGTACGTGGTCGTCGGCTGCTGCCCGGTCGGGGAGGACGAGGTGCTCTCCGGTGTCCCCGTGCATGCGCGGCTGTCCCGCGAGACCCCCGAGCCCCTCGAGCCCCCCGAGCAGGACGCCACCACGGTGCTCGGGGCGGCCGACGAACTCTCCGCCGACCTGGTATTCGTGGCGCCGGGCCCGCACCTGTCGGGCGAGCGGCTGCGCCGGCTGTCCTGGTCGATGCACGACCGGGGCTGCCCGATCGTCGTACTGCCCGGCATCGTCGAGGTCGCCCGCCGGCGGGTCCGGCTCACCTCGGCGTCCGGGCTCACCCTGCTGCACATCTCGCCGCCGCTGCGCCGTGGCATGCCGGCCCTGCTGAAGGCGGCCGTGGACCGCGTGGGCGCGCTGCTGCTGATCGTGCTGCTCTCGCCGCTGCTGCTCCTGCTGGCGCTGGCCGTGCGGCTCGGCTCCCCCGGTCCCGCCCTCTACCGCCAGA
This sequence comes from Streptomyces canarius, assembly GCF_014650735.1. NCBI lineage: Bacteria > Bacillati > Actinomycetota > Actinomycetes > Kitasatosporales > Streptomycetaceae > Streptomyces > Streptomyces canarius. The sequence continues at coordinate 48,840 of NZ_BMVN01000051.1, read as the reverse complement.
TCCGGGCCGGGCAGTACAACACGCGGTTTCCGATGTGGAAGTTCCGCACGATGGTGGTCGACGCGGACCGCCTCAAGGACGAGCTGGAGGCGGCGAACGAGAACGACGGCCACATGTTCAAGATGCGCCGCGACCCCCGGGTCACGCCCGTGGGACGCGTCCTGCGCCGCTACTCGCTGGACGAGCTGCCCCAGCTGTTCAACGTCCTCTTCGGCCACATGTCCCTGGTCGGCCCGCGTCCGCCGGTGCCGGAGGAGGTCGTCAAGTACAACCCGGTGGAGATGCGCCGGCTGCACGTCAAGCCGGGGCTGACCGGGCTGTGGCAGGTGAGCGGACGGTCGGACCTGTCCTGGCACGAGACGGTCTCGCTCGACCTGCGTTACGTCGACAACTGGTCCCCCTCCATGGACATGAACGTGATGGTCCGCACCGTACGCGCGGTGCTGAACGGCCAGGGCGCCTACTGAAGTTCCGCCATCCGGGCAAGCCTGCCCCCAACACGCGCCGATGGCGGCGGGTCCGCCCCCCGGGGCATGAAGGATCACGCGGAGGACCACCGGGCCGAACGCCTCGGACCTCCGGGAGAAACCGGGAAGGAACCGGAAGGAACACCGTCATGGCGCAGACCGCAGCCGCCCCGCACCCGCCCGTCGTCGAGCGATCCCTGCGCGGCTTCACCGGCGCCGGGTACGACAAGGGGCGCCCCCTGCTCGTACAGGCCGCCTGGTTCGCCGTCCTCCACCTGGTCTTCGTCAAATGGTGGTGCCCGGACCGCTGGCGCCCGGCGCTGCTGCGCGCCTTCGGCGCCCGGGTCGGACAGCGGGTGCTGATCCGGCACGGGGTGCGGGTGCACTGGCCGTGGAAGCTGGAGATCGGCGACGACGTGTGGATCGGCGAGGAAGCCTGGATCCTCAACCTCGAACCCGTCACGATCGGCAGCGACTGCTGCGTCTCGCAGAGCGCGTTGCTGTGCGCGGGCAGCCATCGCGCCCGTTCCGCCACGTTCGAGTTCGACAACGGCCCCATCCGGCTGGAGCCGGGCAGCTGGGTCGCGGCCCGTGCCGTCGTCCTGCGCGGTGTCACGGTCGGCCGGGGCGGCGTGGTGGGCGCCGGCGCCGTCGCCCACCGGGACCTCGCGCCCGGCGAGGTCCTGACGACGAAGGGACGTACGGCATGAGACTGCTCCACGTGGTCACGCTCATCAGCGACGACGGTGCCTTCGGCGGTCCGCCGAGCGTCGCGGTCGCCCAGTCGGAAGAACTGGCCGCACGCGGTCACGATGTCGCGCTGATGTCGCTGTGGCGGGGCGGCGGCCGGGCACCGGAGCGCGTCGGCGCCGTCCGGCTGCGCTCCCGTCCCGCCCGTACGCTGCTGCCGGGGCGGGGTTTCATCGGCCTGCTGCACCCCCTCCTCGTACGCGATCTGTGGCGGGCGATGGGCGGCGCCGAGGTCGTGCACGTCCACGCGGGGCGCGACCTGGTCTCCCTCTCCGCACTCGCCGTAGCCGCCCTGCGCCGGGTGCCGTGTGTGGCGCAGACGCACGGCATGGTCGAGCCGCGCACCGCGCTCCCCGTCCGGCTCTTCGACCTGCTGTACCTGCCGCTGCTGCGCCGGGCGCGCGCCTGCTGTGTCCTGACCGAGCAGGAGCGCGGGCTGGTGGCGCGGGTGCTGGGGCCGGACGGTCCGCCGCTGCGCATCCTGCCCAACGGGATCGAGCCGGGGCCGCCCGAACCGGAGCCGCGGCAACCGCGCGAGCCGCATGTGCTGTTCCTGGCCCGGCTGCATCCCCGTAAGCGTCCCGAGGCCTTCGTGGAGATGGCCGCGCTGGTCCACCGGGAGATGCCCGAGGCCCGCTTCACGCTGTACGGCCCGGACGACGGATCGCTGCCCGCCGTGCGCCGGCTCATCGCGGAGGGGCCCGCGGGCGTGGTCCGCTACGGCGGTGCGCTCGACCCCTCCGAAGCGCGCGAGGCCTACCGTACGGCGGCGGTCCATGTGCTGGCGAGCGTGAACGAGCCGTTCGGCATGACGGTCATCGAGGCGCTGGCCGCGGGCACGCCCGTGGTGTGCACCGACACCTGTGGCATCGCCGACGAGTTGGCCCGCCGTGGCGCCGCCCTCGTCACCGACGGCAGTCCCGGGTCCATGGCGGCAGCGGTCCGCCGGCTGCTCGGCGACCCGGAGCTGTGCGCCCGGATGGCGCGGGCCGGCCGCCGCGTGGTCGAGGACGTGTACTCCATCGGCGCCGTGGTGGACCGCCTGGAGGAGATCTACCTGGGCACCCGTCGGAACGAGCCCGCCGGCCCAGGCGGTACGGACGGCGGGGCACGTCCGGCCGCCGGCCACCCCCGACAGGAACCGACCGCACCGACCCCAGCCGGCTGACCACCCGAGCCCGACCGCCGGACGGGCCGGGCGGGGGGGCCGGCAACCGGCGGGCACCCGGCAGACGCTCGGCCGCGCCCCCTTCCGCGTCCGCGTACGCCGGAGTCACCTGAGCCTGCGGGCCCGGACGGACGACCGGTGCGCATCGGGCGGGCATCCGGACCCACTCCCCCACCGCGCGTACGCCAAGTCGACTGAGTCTGCGGGCCCGGACGGGCATCCGGCGGTCAACCCGCCCCCCGTACGCCAAGTCCACTGAACCTGCGGACCCGGACCGGAAACTGGCGACCGACGGGAGACCACCCGGCGTACGCCGTAGCGCCTGATCCTCCGAACGCCGCTCCCGCACCCGGCCCCACAGGAGCCTGCCGCCCGACGCTCGACCGCTTCCCCCTCCCGCGCCCGGCGTGCGTCAGGGGCACCTGAGCCTCCAGGCCGGCCGCACCATCGGCGGCCAGGACCGAACCGCGTGGCAGCTGTGCCGCGCGGGCCGAACCGGTTCCGCGCGCCTCGGGGCCGTACCGGTCCACGGGGCCATGACGGCGCGCGCTTGCGTACGCCCCACGCCTCCCCTCAGCGCCAGTTCCCGCCCGTCCACGACCCCCCTCCGCGCCAGTCCCCCACCGGCCCACGACGCCGTGACCGCGTGCGCGCGCGGGCGCCCCCCGGCGCCGGCCCACGAGCGCGCCGGCGGCGGGAGGCGTTCGTTCAGGGGCGGCGGCGGGTTCCGCCGGCGCTCACGCTGTGGAGGATGTCCTCGAAACGGGAGGCGCAGCCCTCCAGGGCGAACTCCCGCTCGGCCAGGGCGCGGCTCTCCTTGCCGAGCCGCTCGGCGCGGGCCGGGTCGGACAGGACCTCCCGGACCCAGGTGGCCGCACCCTCCAGGGCCGACTCCTCCGGGGGGAAGACCGCCGACCCCGCCTGCCGGAGCAGCCGCGCGGCGAGGTTGTCGGCGGGCATCAGGCCGAGCACGGGCCGCCCGGCGCACAGATAGGACAGCGTCTTGGACGGGACCGAGAACTGCCCCGCCTCCGGGCCCAGCAGGACGACGAGGACGTCGCCCGTGCCCAGCACCTCGGGCAGCCGCTCGTAGGGCTGGAAGGGCAGCAGGGTCAGGTCGACGCCCCGGGCCGCGGCGGCGTCCCTGAGGACGGGTACGGCGGGGCCGTCGTTGACGACGACGAGACGTACCGGACTCCCCTGCTCGCGCAGTCGCTCGGCCAGCCGCACCAGCAGCGCGGGGTTGTGTTTCAGCCCGAGCGTGCCGGAGTACAGCACGGTCCGCACGTCGTGCAGACCGTGCTCCGCCGACCAGCCGTTGGTCCGTGCCACCGGGACGATCTCGTCCAGCGGCGCCCAGTTGGGGATGACGGTGACCTTGCCGGCGGTGCCCCACCGCTCGTGGACCCGTACGAACGAGTCGGCGATCACCACGATGGCCGCGGCCTGCCGCGCCGACCACTTCTCGCCCGCCCCGAACACCTTGGCCGCCAGGCCCATCGACTTGGCGACATCGGCGGCGGCGAAGCTCTTCAGCGCGACCGCGGTCACGTCCTGGTGCCACAGCACCCAGGGGATGCGCAGCCTCTTCAGGACGGCCGCGGTCACGGCCAGGACCGGGATCGGCAGGTTGGACAGCAGCGCCACGTCGGGTTGCTCGCGGCGGACCTGCCGGGCCAGTTCGAGACCCAGCCGGGTCTCCTGGCCGAGCCGCCGGAAGTAGGCCTCCTTGCGCAGCCTGACGCCGTCCCCGATGGTGGCGAAGCGCAGGCCGGCGGCGGGTGCGGCGAGGTCGCCCTTGCCGGAGACGTAGGCCGTGCACGTCGAGTGGACGACCTGGTGACCGCGGCGCGCCAGCTCCCGGCTCAGCTGGGCCTGGAACGGGTGGCCGCTGTAGTCGTGGACGAGGATCCTCATCGTCCCGTGTCCTCGCGGCGGCTCGGGCGTCACTGGTGGGATCGCTTGACCTGGTCGTAGACCCACGCGTAGGTCTGTTCCAGTCCGTCGGCCAGGGAGACCGACGGCTCCCAGTCGTAGATCTCGCGGATCAGGGTGTTGTCGGAGTTGCGCCCGCGCACGCCCTGGGGGGCGTCCAGCCGGTGGCTGCGCTCGCAGCGGATGCCGGCGATCCGCTCGACGATGTCGACGAGCTGGTTGATGGTCACCAGCTCCGAGGAGCCCAGGTTGACCGGTTCGCCGCTGTCCCCCTTCATGATCATCTGGGTGCCGTGGAGGCAGTCGTCGATGTACATGAAGGAGCGGGTCTGGAGGCCGTCGCCCCAGATCTCGATCCGGTGGTCGCCGGAGAGCACCGCCTCGGCCACCTTCCGGCACACCGCGGCGGGGGCCTTCTCCCGGCCGCCGGCCCATGTGCCGTGCGGGCCGTAGACGTTGTGGTAGCGGGCGACGCGGGTGGTGAACCCGTAGTCCTCCGTGTAGTGGCGGCACATGCGCTCGGAGAAGAGCTTCTCCCAGCCGTAACCGTCCTCGGGCTGCGCCGGGTAGGCGTCCTCCTCGCGCAGCGCGGTGACGTTCGGGTCGGTCTGCTTGGCGGCGGCGTAGACGCAGGCGGAGGAGGAGTAGAAGTAGCGCTCCACCCCGGCCTCGTGGGCGGCCTGGAGCATGTGGGTGCTGGTCAGCACCGACATCATGCAGGCGGCCTTGTTGTTCTCGATGAAGCCCATGCCGCCCATGTCGGCGGCCAGCATGTACACGTGCCGTGCGTCCCGGACGCCCGCGCGCGCGTTCTCCAGGAGCGACAGGTCGGCGATCACGTTCTCCGCGGCGTCGTGGACCTGGTACCACTCGTGCCGGGGCTTGATGTCGATGGAGCGGACGGTCAGCCCCTGGGCCAGGAGGGAGCCCACGAGATGGCCTCCGATGAATCCCCCGCCACCGGCAACGACGACGTCGACCTGCTTGCCCATGGGCAACTCCTTTGTCCGTACCTCGGATGACCTGGTGCGATAAAGCAATGCACATTTGTCACGATTTACGGCAAATGGCACGCCGACCGGCCGCCCCGCGTCACCCGATGACGGTGCTGTGCGGGCGACCGCGCGCGGCCCCCAGGATTCGCGCGCGCCTGTACGGCTTCATGAGGTACGGGCGCTATAACCCTGTTGATGAGCTTTCAGGTGAAATTCCCGGCAGGCGAAGACCTCCCGTGGCGGGGAGCTCCCGTCCGCAGCGTGGCCGCGGTCTCCCTGTGGGCCGTGGCGCTGCTGGTCCTGCTGCCGGGGCTGATCCTCCAGTCGGACGGCGCGCGCCTGTCGGTCCCGCTCGCCGCGCAGGGTGTGGTGCTGGCGCACACCGGTGTGGCCCTCATCCGTGTGCTCACCGCGACGACGGTCCGGCTCACCGCCCTCGGTTTCTGGGTCTTCGCCTACGTCTGGCTCGGCCTCGCGCCCCTGGCGCAGCTCGCCACGGACACCTACCCATGGGCCTACCGGACCGGTCAGGGGACCGCCCTCACGGCCGTGGCCGTCGTCGAACTCGGGCTCCTCGCCCACAGTGCGGGAGCCGCCGTCGCCGCCCGCCGGGAGCGCGCCCGTACGGCGGCCGGGACCGTCGTCCGCTCGCCGGGGCCGGTGGAACGGCTGTTGTCCCGCCGCCTCGCGCCCTGGCGCCTGCTGTCGCTGTGCGGGCTCGCCCTCGCCCTGGCGGCGGTGCTCATCCCCAGTCAACCCGGCGGCCTGAGCGCCTACTTCACGAGCCGTCAGGCGCTGCGCGAGGCGGGCTCCGCCGACGGTTCGGACAACGCGTTCCTGTCGGCGCTGCGCAGCTGGTCCCTGTCCGTGCCCGCGTTCTGGGCGCTGCTGGGACTGCTGCACGTACCGCGCGTGCCCGGCGGCGACCGTCTGCTGCGCGGCATCCGCCGGCTCCTGCTGCCGCTGCTGCTCGCCCTGAACGTCGTCGTCAACAACCCCGTCAGCAAACCGCGGTTCTGGTTCGGCACGGTCCTGCTGACCCTGCTGTTCGCCGTGCCCCGGCTGTCCCGGCCCCGCGCCTTCCGCGTCATCGCGGCCACGCTCATGGCGACCGTGCTGCTGCTCTTCCCGTACAGCGACTACTTCCGCTACAGCGACCGGGAGCAGTTCACCGTCGTGTCGCTGTCCGCGCAGTTCACCGCCAACGGCGACTACGACGCCTTCCAGCAGGTGCAGACCGGCATCGACATGGCCCGGGACCAGGGATTCTCACCGCAGGACGTGCTGGGTCCCGTGCTGTTCGCGGTCCCGCGCTCGGTGTGGCCGGACAAGCCGGGGGACACCGGCATCATCCTGGCCCGGTACGCCGGCTACGACTTCCTCAACCTCTCCGCCCCGCTGTGGATCGAGAGTTACCTGTGGGCCGGCCCGCCCGCCGTGGCCGCCGTGTTCTTCCTGCTCGGCGCGGCCGGACGGCGCATGGACGACGTGCGCCACCGGCTCCGCGACCGGGCGGGCACCCTCGCGACGTTCCTGGTCCCGGCGTTCGCCTTCTACCAGATCGTCTTCCTGCGCGGCAGCCTGCTGGGGATCGTCGGCCCGCTGACGCTGCTGGTGACCGTTCCGCTGCTGGTCACCACCCCCGGCGCCCGCGCCGCCCGGCTTGTCCCGTCGGCGCCGCCGACCGCACCCATCCGCCCCGCACAGCTCCCCGGAACAGGAGGGCACCCGTGACCGGCCCCATCCACCTCTACGACCGGTACGACGAGCCGGACCAGCTACGCGACCAACTCCGCCGGCTCCTGTGCCACCGCGTCGTCATCGCCCTCGGGATCGTCCTGGGACTGCTCGGCGGCGCCGCCCTGGCCCTCTCCCGGGCCCACACCTACACCTCCACCAGCGACGTCCTCGTACGCTCCACCGCCGACCCCTTCGGCACGGTCAGCGTGGCCGCCGACAACCAGGTCAGCATGGGCACCGAGCAGCAGATCGCCGCCAGCACCGCGGTCGCCGTCCGCGCGGCACGCCTCATGGGCCAGGCCGATGGCAAGGCAGCCGCGCTGGAGGACGCCCTGCGGATCACCAATCAGGCCAAGTCCCAGGTGCTGCGCTTCGAGTTCACCGCTCGCACCCCGAAGCGCGCGGCGCGCGGCGCCAACGCCTTCGCCGAGGCCTATCTGGCCGACCGCAAGGCGCGCAACCAGGCCGCCGTCCAGCGGGCCACCCGCGGCGTGGAGCAGCAGATCAAGACGGTGGAGGCGGCGCAGAAGAAGGTGACGGAGGACGACGACGCCACCAAGGCCCTGCGAAGCCAGCTGGACACCCTGCGCAAGCGCGTCGTCGACATCAACTCCCGCGACACCGACGGGGGCGACGTCGTCCGCCGCGGCGAGGCGCCCACCCGGCCCTCGGCGCCCGGCTGGCCGACCCTGCTCGCACTCGGGCTGGCGAGCGGACTGGCCCTCGGCATCCTGCTGGCCTGGCTGCGCTCCGCCCTCGACACCCGGGTCCGGTCGGCCGACGAGGCCCGGGCCGCGCTGCGCACCCCGGTGCTCGGCCTGCTGCCCCCCGGGCACGGCGAGGACGACGACCTGCCGGCGGTCGGCCGCCAGGGCGGTGACCGGGCCGAGACCCTGCGCGCCCTCGCCTACCGGCTGCGCGGGACCGCCCTGCCCGCCGGCACCGGCCGGCTGCTCGTCGTCTCCCCCCGGCGCGGTGCCGCCACCGAGGAGGTCGCCGTGAACCTGGCCGCGGCCCTCGCGGAGTGCGGCGACGAGGTGCTGCTGGTGGACGCCGACCCCGGCACGGCCGCCCTCACGGCCCGGCTGCCGCTGCTGCCGGACGACACCCGCACGCCCGGGGACGCCTCCTTGCTGCCCGACGGGAGCCGCCTCGTCGACGCCGGGACCGCCGGGCGGTTCGCCTGCTGCGCCGGCGGCGGCACCGGTTCGCCCGCCCGGACGGGCGGGTCCGCCGCCGTCCACCGGCTGCCGGCCGGGTCCGACTCCCGCACCACGGTCGTCGTCACCCGGCCGCTCCTGGAGCACGCCGACGCCCTGGCCCTCGCCCAGCGTGTCGACGGCGTCCTGCTGGTCGCCGGCCTCGGCAGCACCCGGCGGGACGACCTCAGGCGGGCGCACGAGCTGATCGACTGCTCCGGCGGGACCCTCCTCGGCATCGTGCTCGACGCCGGCCGGCGCGGACGACTCCGTGCCGTCCTGGGCCGCCGCCCCGCGCGCCGTCCGGAGGCGGAGACCGTCCCGCCGGTCGTGGAACTCCCGGCGCAGGACGACACGCTCTCGGTCTCCCGCGGATGACCGCCCCGGAAGCGACCGCCGCCACCCCCGCCGCCGCCAACAGCGTCGCCGCCGCCGCGCGGGGCGGGTGGTGGGGGGTGGCGGGTTCCGCGACGAACGCCGTCTTCGCCTTCGTCTTCGTCGGCCTGATCACCCGCGCCCTCGGAGCCCAGGGCGCGGGCGCGGTCTTCACGGGCGTGGCCCTGTTCACCATCCTCGGCAACACCTGCAAGCTCGGCGCCGACAGCGGGCTCGTCCGGCTGGTCTCGCGGGACATCGCGGTGGGCGGTGGCCGCTCGGTGGGCGGTCTGCTGCGCGCGGCCGTCGTACCCGCGGCCGTGGCCAGTACGGCCGCCGCCCTGCCCCTGCTGCTGTGCCCGGGGGTGGCCACCACGCTCCTGCCGCACCTGCCGCCGGCCGACGCGGTCGCCCTGGTCCGGCTCTTCGGGCTGTTCCTGCCCGTCGCCACCGTCGGACTGGTCCTGCTCGGCGCCACTCAGGGTCATGGCACCGTGGTGCCGTTCGTCGGCGTGGAGCAGGTCGGCAAGCCGGTGCTGCGCGTGCTGATCGCCGTACCGGTGGCCGCTTGGGTGCCGGGTCTGCTCCCCCTGGCCGCGGCCTGGTTGCTGCCCGTGCTGGCCGGCACCCTGGCCGCCTGGCCGGCCCTGCGCCGCTGCCGCGCCGTCCGCGGCACCGCGCGGCCGGCCGTGCGCGGGGCCGTTCCCTGGCGCGCCTTCTGGACCTTCGCGGCACCCCGCGCGATCTCGTCCGTCTTCGACATCAGCGCGGTCTGGGTCGGCGTCCTCCTGCTGTCCGCGCTGGCCACCGGCGCCGAGGCGGGCGTCTACACCGCCATCGGCCGCGTCGTCACCGCGGGCACCCTGCTGCAACTGGCCGTCCGGCTCGCCGTGGCACCCCAGATCAGCAGACTGCTCGCCGTCGACCAGGTCGCCGAGGCGCGCCACCTGCACCGGGTCTCGACCTGCTGGATCGTGCTCTTCTCCTGGCCGCTGTTCGTCCTCGTCGCCGCCTTCCCCCGGACCGTGCTGTCGGTCTTCGGCCCGGAGTTCGTCCGCGGAGCGCCCGCCCTGGTCGTGCTGTGCCTGGCCTCGATGGTCAACGTCGCGGTCGGCAACGCCCAGACCGTGCTGCTGATGTCCGGCAGGAGCTCCTGGCACCTGGCCGTCACCGCGGCTGCGTTCACGGTGCAGTTGACGGTCGGCCTGCTCGCCGTACCGCGGTGGGGAGTCGTCGGGGCCGCCGTGTCCTGGGGCGCGGCCATCGTGGTGGAGAACCTCTCGGCCGCCCTGCTCATCCGGCTGCGCCTCGGCTTCACGACCGTGGACCGGGGCTACACCACCGCCCTCGGTACCGGACTCGCCGTCTCGGTGGTGCTGGCCGCCGTGCGCTTGCTGGGAGGTGACACCGTGTCAGGACTCGCCGCCGGGATGACTTTGGGATTGTGTGCGTTCGGTACTACTTTGTGGTGGTATCGCAGGCCGCTGGGAGTGAGTGAGCTGGTCGGAGTTCTGCGCCGTCGCGCCGCATGAGCCCAGGCAAGGGTGTGCGGTCGGAGTGCGGCGGACCCCGTGTCATTCCCCGCGTGTCGCCCACACCACTGCCATCCGGGGTGTCCTTTGCGTCTGAGAAACCTCCCGTCGAGGGCGGCCACCAGTGCTGTCGCCGCCACGCTCCTGTGCTCCGCCGCCCTGCTCCATCCCGCTCCCGCCACGGCCGCCGGTGAACCCAGGGCGTCGTTCACCGCCGATCCGCTGACGACATGGCAGACGAACGGCATCGTCTGGTCGCTGGCCGCCGCGCACGGTGTCGTGTATGTCGGGGGGACCTTCGACGCGGTGCGGCCTCCCGGCGCCGAGCCGGGCGACCGGGAGGTCCCGCGCCGCAACTTCGCCGCGTTCGACGCGGTCACCGGCGCCCTGCTGCCGTGCGCGCCGTCGTTCACCGGCGGCGCGGGAACCGTCCGCGCGCTCAAGGCCTCACCGGACGGCCGGGTGCTGTACGTGGGCGGCTCCTTCAGCCATGTCGGGTCGACCGGCGTGGCCAGCGCCGTCGCCCTGAACACGGCCGACTGCTCCCTGCGCGGGGATTTCCGGCCGGCGGTCTCCGCGACCGTCCGGGCGATCGACGTCACGGACCGGACGGTCTATCTCGGCGGTGACTTCGGGCAGGTCGACGGCCGGACGCGGAAGCGCATCGCCGCCTTCACCCCCGAGGGCGACCTGCGGCCGTTCCGGGCCGACGTCGACGCTCCGGTGCGCGCGCTGTCGGTGGTGCCCTCGCACGAGAAGATCTACGCCGGCGGTGACTTCGAGCGGGTCAACGGCCGGCGGGCCCACTCGCTGGTCGCCCTGAACTCCACCAGCGGGGCGACCGAGCGCACCTTCCCCGACTGGCTGCCGCCCCGGTCGTCGGTGAAGTCGATCGCGCAGGACGGCACCCGGTTCTACGTGGGCGCCGAGGGCCACGGCGAGGGCATCTTCGACGGCCGTATCGCGGGCCGCCTCGACAACGACCGCATGGTGTGGAAGGACACCTGCCGCGGCGCCACCCAGGTCGTCCTGCCCTACCAGGGCGTCCTCTACAGCGCCTCGCACGCGCACGACTGCCGTGAGACGCCGGGCGGGTTCCCCGAGCGGCACGACCGGCAGCACCTGCTGGCCCAGTCGCCCCAGGACAGCAGGATCCTGCACTGGTTCCCCGACACGAACGAGGGGACCGGGGAGCAGGTGGGGCCCCGGGCACTGACGGTCGCCCGTGGCATCCTCTGGGTGGGCGGCGAGTTCACCAAGGTCAACGGCGAGCCCCAGCAGGCCCTCACCCGCTTCGGGACCGGCCCCGACACCGTGGCTCCGGCGGTCCCCGCCCTCTCGCTCGCCGCCAAGCGCGCCGGACGGGTCACCCTGCGCTGGAAGGCCTCGTGGGACCGGGACGACGCGTCGCTCACCTACCGGCTCTACCGGGACGGCCGGCTGGTCTCCCGGCAGACGCGGTCGTCCACCTACTGGGACCGCCCGTTGATGAGCTACACCGACTCCGTGGGCGCCGGCACCCGTCACCAGTACCGGATCGAGGTGACGGACGGGACGAACACCTCGCCGAAGTCGCCGCCGTTGCAGGTGACCGTGCCCGAGGCGAAGGCGGGTGACACGGCCAAGTGACCCGCATCGGATTCGCACCCGGCGTCTACGACCTCTTCCACATCGGGCACCTCAACGTCCTGCGCGAGGCGCGCCGGCACTGTGACCGCCTCGTCGCCGGAGTCACCTCGGACGACCTGGTCGTCCGCCTCAAGGGCAGACCGCCGGTCGTCCCGCTCGCCGAGCGCCTGGAGATCGTCAGCAGCCTGCGCTGCGTCGACGTCGCCGTCGTCGAGTCGGAGGAGGACAAACTGGAGATGTGGAAGCAGGTCGGCTTCCACGTCATCTTCAAGGGCGACGACTGGCGGGGAACGCCCAAGTGGAACCGGCTGGAGCGGCGTTTCGCGGAGGTCGGCGTCAACGTCGTCTACTTCCCCTACACCCTGCACACCTCCAGCACCCTCCTGCGCGGCGCCCTGGAGCTGCTCGCCCGGCCCACGTCGCCGGAGATCCCCTCAGCGCAGCTCGCGGAACCACTTGACCAGGAAGGCCGCCATGAACAGGAGGTGGGCCAGCAGCAGGGTGCAGTAGACGGAAAGGAAGACGTGCTGGCTGCCCAAAAATAGGAAGCTGAGGCAGGTGACGCCGTAGTCGACCGGCAGGAGCAGCAAGGACCGCAGCGCCGGCGCGGGCTCCGCCGGCGCCGGGGCCGCCGTCCGCCGCTTGAGCTGCTCGGTCAGGATGCCGGCGAAGAAGATCACCACGGCCGCCAGCTCGAACAGCATCGGAGCCAGCAGGAAGGCCGGGTCGGGCAGGGTGAAGAACCGGTAGAACGACACCAGGACGACCAGGTGCACCGTCACCAGCTTGACGCAGTCCAGCACATGGTCCAGCCACTCTCCGGACGGGCTTCCGGAGCGCTGCGTGCGGGCGAGCTGTCCGTCCGCCGCGTCGAGGGCGAACCCCACGGCCAGGGCCGCGCAGACGCAGACCGACAGCCCCGGACCGGGTCGCACCAGGGCCACGGCGGCCAGGGCGGGAAAGGTGAACAGGGCGCCGAGCACCGTCAGCTGATTGGGGGTCGCGCCGACCCGGTAGGCCAGCGCCGCCAGGACGCGGCCGGCCGGGCGGTTGACGAACAGGGTGTAGACCGACACCCCCCTCGCGGGCTTCTGCGCCGCCGACATGTACCTGAGCACCTCGATGAACCCGGTCATTTAGCTCCTTATTGCCTGGAAAGAAGGGGATTATGACAGAAGGGGATGGATCGACGCCCCATGTCAGCCGTCGGCGGCTTCTGCGTGGCGGCGCCTCGGTACTGGCGGCGACGACCCTGTCCACCGGCGGCGCGTCCGCCGTCCCGCGCCCCTCCACCGACACGGACACCGTGGTCCACGTGGGTGATCTGGGCGCGGTGGGCGACGGGCAGACCGACGACACCGAAGCCTTCGAGATCGCCTACACGTTCGCCGCCGCGCGTGTCTCCGAGGGGGTCGGCCGCGTGGTGATCGAGATCCCCGCCGGCCAGTTCCTGATCACCCGTCCGCACGCGCTGCTGAACGGAGTCGCTCCGCCGCGGCTCGCGAGCGGCCTGCGGTTCTCCGGTGCGGGCAGGCGCATGACCAGTCTCGTCTTCCGCCCCGGCACCGGCCCCGGCTCCTTCCTCTGCCGCAACCAGAACGTGTGGTCGAACCTCTCCTTCGAACGCATGCAGTTCCGCTCGGCCACACCGGGCGCCTCCTTCTTCGACTCGTACTCGACCGGGCAGGCGCAGGACTACCGGTTCTCCGAGTGCGAGTGGATGGGGGAATGGGAGTTCGGGCTCGTCCTGAGCGGCACGGACACCAACTCGGAGATGCGGTGGGAGGCGTGCCGGGTCGGTGGCCGCTACCGCCGGGCGTTCCTGTACTCGGGGCTGACCCGGGACGGGCAGCAGGAGCCGAACGACCAGGACCAGTTCCTCAACTACTGGTTCACCGACATGAAGGTCGAATACGAGTGGGGCAACTTCCTGGAGTTCCCCTACGGCGGCTCCATCGCCTGCCGGGGCGGCTCGTACATCATCACGGACAGGCGTCCGCAGAGCACCCCGGAATACGGCACCACCAGCACGTTCTTCCGCTTCCCCGTGGCCCGGCACCACGACTCGGTGCAGCGGTTCCACGCCCAGGACATCCGTTTCGAGGTGCGCAACCCCGACGTGGTCGTCATCGACTGCGTGTGGAACGGCGGCACGGTCCACTTCAGCGACTGCGACGACACCGGCCTGGCCTACAAGGACTTCTCCGCCGAAGTCCGCCCGCACCGCTACGACGTGGGCCCGCGCGGACCGCTGATCCGCTACGACTCCTGCCAGTTGGTGGGCCGCCACGAGTACCGGCCGGCCTCCGCACCGGACCCCCTCCCGGTCCTCGCCCGCTACGACATGTGTCTGCTCCGCAGCCATACGGCACATGACTTCGCGGTCACCGGCGGCACCGGGCAGGTGCCCTTCGTGCAGTTCGTCAACTGCGTCGACGCCGGCAACACGCACGACTCGCCCGCGTCCACCCCGTCCACCCCGCCCACCCCGCCCGCCCCGCCCCCGTGCCTCGCGCCGAGCCCGAGCCCCGCGGCGGCACCCGAGCCGAGTCCCGCCACGACCCCCTCGCCGCAGCCGGCGACGACCCCCGAGCCCAGCCCCGCGACGACTCCCGGCACCCCGGACACCCCGGCGCCGCGCGACACCGGTCAGGCGGACTGCTCCTCCGCGCGGCAGAAGTCCCCCTGACCCGGTGTACTCCGTCCGCGCCCGTCCGCGCAGCGGCGCATCACCCGTGGGAGGGACTTCCCGGCGCCGATGACCGGCGGCGGAACACGTCGGCGCGCAAGCTCACTGGTATCCGCAGTCCCGACGCCGGGACACGGCCGGTCAGCACGACGGGCCGATCCCGGTGGCCATCGCTTCAGGGGGCGCCTGGAACTCCGGGAAGGAGTCGTTGCCACGCTCCGGCCCACGCCCTTCCCACCGGGTTCGCCACGGTGCGGCGCGGCAGTGAGCACCCCCCTCGTATCGCAGTCGGCCGCGTCGTTCCGTCCCGGAATCCACGCGGTCGCGCCACGACAGGAAAGGCATCAGGATGTCACGCTTGGCGCATTCGGCGCTGCACCGGGTCCGTCCGGGCATGGCCGCGCTCACCGCTGTCGCCGCCGTCACGACACTCGGTGTGTCCGTGCCGCCCGCGACGGCCGCGCACGCCCCGTCCGGCCCCCGTGCGGGTGGCACACCGTCAGGGATCAGCAAGCTCTCGGGCGAGCTGACCACGCCCTGGGGGATCTCGTTCCTCCGGGACCGCAAGGCGGCGCTGGTGACGGAACGCGACACCGCCGTGGTCTGGAAGGTCGCCCTGGACGGCGCCAAGAAGAAGGTCGGCACGGTGCCGAACGCGGTGTGGAGCCAGCAGACGCAGGACAAGGGCGGTCTGCTGGGTGTCGCCACGTCACCGACCTGGAACGGGACCACCGACAAGGACGTGTTCTTCATGGAGACCACGGCCAAGGACAACCGTGTGGTCAGGATGAAGTTCGACGGCACCAGGCTGAGCGACTACACCCCCGTCCTGACCGGTATCGTCCGGGACACCCAGCACAACGGCGGACAGATCGCCTTCGGGCCCGACGGATACCTGTACGTCGCCACCGGCGACGCCCAGAAGAGCCGGCTGGCGCAGGACAAGAAGTCACTCAACGGGAAGATCCTGCGCATCACCAAGAACGGCGCCGCGGCGCCCGGGAACCCGTTCGGAACGCGCGTCTACAGCTACGGTCACCGCAATCCCCAGGGGCTGGCCTGGGACCGCGCCGGACGGTTGTGGTCCACCGAGATCGGCCTGGAAACCTGGGACGAACTCAACCTCGTCAAGCCGGGCCGGAACTACGGCTGGCCCACCTGCGAGGGCTCCTGCCGCGCCGCGGGGATGACCAACCCGAAGATGGTCTGGGACCCGAACAAGGGAGGCGTGCCCGCCCAGATCGCGATCGTCAACAACGTGATCTACGCCTCCACGCTGAGCGGCCGCCGGCTGTGGCGGGTGCCGATCGACTCCACCGGCCAGGACGTCGGACGAGCGACGGCCTACTACAACGGCGCCTACGGCCGGTTGCGGGCACTGGTCAAGGTCCCCGGCGCGGACCAGCTGTGGCTGGGCACCAGCGACCGCGGCAGGGACAAGGACCTGCTCCTCAAGGTGACCATCAAGTAACCACGATCGACCGAAGGCTCCCTCCCGACCGGGGAGGGCAACACCCCCTCGCAGAAAGGAAGGTACGCACCATGACCGAAGCCGTCGAGCAGGTCGAGCAGCCCGCCCGTACGACCGAGGAGATCGACCGGACCGCCTGGCAGACCCCCGGATACGTGGTCGTGGACACCGCGCTGGAGGTCACCGCCTACTCCCTCAGCGTCCGCTAACCGCCGGCATGCTGCTGCAGGTGCTCGGTACCGCGGCCGGCGGCGGCATCCCCCAGTGGAACTGCGCGTGCCCCGGGTGTTCCGGGGCACGCGCCCACCCCGGGCGGCGCCGCCGACACGCCTCGCTGGCCGTCCGTACCGACGAGGGCCGCTGGTACCTCGTCAACGCCACCCCCGACATCGGCGACCAGATCGAGGCCCACCCGGTCCTCCACCCCGGGCCGGGGCCCCGGCAGACACCGATCGCCGGAGTCGTGCTCACCGACGCCGAACTCGACCACACGCTGGGGATCGGGCGGCTGCGCGAGGCGGACGGCGTGGAGATCCTCGCCACCGCCCCGGTCCGCGAGGCGGTCGACGGCCGCCTGCGCCTCGGCGCGGTCCTCTCCCCGTACACCACCCTGACCTGGCGGGAGCTGCGGTGCCGGGGGGCACAGCCGCTGCACGCCGACCCGGGCGTCCCGGCCGGATCCGGCGTGCGGATCAGCGCCGTACCCGTCTCCGGCAAGCGCCCGCGCTACGCCGCCGACGCCCCCGACGACGACTCCTGGGTCGTCGCGCTGCGCCTGTACGACCCGGCCACCGGCGGGACCGCCCTGTACGCCCCGGCCGTGGCCGCCTGGTCCGACGCGCTGCACCGAGCCGCCGCCGAGGCCGACTGCGTCATCGTCGACGGCACCTTCTGGGACGACGAGGAGCCCCGCCGCACCGGCATCTCCCCCCGCACCGCCACGGGCATGGGGCACCTGCCCATCGACGGACCGGGCGGCACCGCCGGCATCCTCGCCGCGCTGTCCGCCCGCTGCCTCTACACCCACCTCAACAACACGAACCCCCTCGTCGACCCCGCCGCGCCGCAGCACAAGCGGCTCGCCCGGCTGGGCATCGAGGTGGCCGAAGACGGAATGGTGATCGAGCTGTGACCACGACACTCACCCCGCCGGTGAAGCCCTGGAGCCGCGCCGAGTTCGAGGACCGCCTGCGTGCGGTGGGCCAGGACCGCTACCACGACCGCCATCCCTTCAACGTCCGCATGCACCAGGGCGACCTCGGCCCGGACGAGGTGCGCTGCTGGATCACCAACCGCTTCCACTACCAGCGCCACATCCCGGTCAAGGACGCGCTGATCACCGCGAAGCTGGACTCGTCGCGGCTGCGGCGCATGTGGCTGCGGCGGATCGAGGACCACGACGGACGCGGCGAGGGCGAGGGCGGCATCGAGCGCTGGCTGCGGCTCGGCGAGGCGGCCGGCGTGGACCGCGAGACCCTGTTGTCGGGCGGGACCGTGCTGCCGGGCGTCCGGCTGGCCGTGGAGGGCTACGTCAACTTCTGCCGCCTGCGCTCCACCCTGGAGGCCGTCGCCGCCTCGCTCACCGAGCTGACCGCGCCCGACCTGATGCGCCTGCGCATCGAGGCGTTCGAGCGCCACTACCCGTGGATCGCGCCGGACGGGCTCGCCTACTTCCGCGCCCGCGTCGACCAGGGCCGGCGCGACAGCGCCGAGGCGCTGGACCTCGTACTGGAGTGGGCCCGCACCCGCGAGGAGCAGGAGAAGGCCGTGGCCGCGCTCTCCTTCAAGTGCGATGTGCTGTGGTCCCTGCTCGACGCCGTACAGCAGTACGCGGCGATGCCCAGGCAGGACGAGCGGGCGCACGGCCGGGACAGCGCGTTGGAGCGGGTGTGATGACGCGGACCGCGGAACAGTGGTGCCCGGCGCTCGCCCCCGCGCTGATGCTGCGGCACGACGCCGTGCGCGGCACGGACCTGCTGGTCCTGCCGGAACGCGTGGTCGTGCTCGAAGGACACGGCGGGATGGTCGTCGGCCTGTGCGACGGCACGCGCACCGTGCCCGGGATCGTCGGCGAGCTGGCCGAGCGCTTCCCCGGGGCGCCGGTGGCCGCCACCGTCCCCGCATTCCTCGACAGCCTGCGGCAGGAGGGCTGGCTGACGTGACCACCCCCGTGAACCCCGCGCCGCCCTGGGCCCTGCTCGCCGAGCTCACCCACGCCTGCCCGCTGCACTGCCCGTACTGCTCGAACCCGCTGGAACTGGCCCGCCGCTCGGCCGAGCTGAGCACCGACGAGTGGACGGACGTACTGCGTCAGGCCGGCGAACTGGGCGTCGTGCACACGCACCTGTCCGGCGGCGAGCCGCTGCTGCGCCCGGACCTGGAGCGGATCGTCGCCGCCGCCGAGGCCGCCGGGATCTACACCCAGCTGGTCACGAGCGGGACCGGCCTGGACGAGGCCCGGCTGGCCGCCCTCACCGGGGCCGGGCTGCGCAGTGTCCAGCTGTCCGTCCAGCACGCCGACCCGGGGGCCAACGACCGCATCGCCGGACGTCCCGCCTCCTTCGCCGCGAAGGAACGGGCCGCGGCGCTCGTCCGCCGGGCCGGAATCCCGCTCGGCCTGAACGTCGTGCTGCACCGCGACAACCTCGACGCCGTCGACGCCGTCATCGAACTCGGCCTGGCCTGGGGCGCCGACCGCATCGAGCTGGCCAACGCGCAGTTCTACGGCTGGGGCCTGCTCAACCGGACCGCGCTGCTGCCCACCCGCGACCAGCTGGCCCGCGCCCGGGAGACCGTGGAGCGCCGCCGGGAGGAACTCGCCGGGCGGATCGACCTGGTGTGGGTCGTCCCCGACTACTTCGACGGCGTGGCCAAGCCCTGCATGGGCGGCTGGGGAGCGGTCTCGCTCACCGTCGCGCCGGACGGGACCGTGCTGCCCTGCCCGGCGGCCGCCTCCCTGCCGGACCTGAACCCGCCCAACGTCCGCGACCACCGGCTCGCCTGGATCTGGCAGCGGTCCCCGGCCTTCAACCGCTTCCGCGGCACCGACTGGATGACGGGCCCCTGCCGGGGCTGTCCCCGCCAGGAGGAGGACTTCGGCGGCTGCCGCTGCCAGGCGTTCGCCCTCACCGGCGACGCCGCCCGCACCGATCCGGCGTGCGCGCTCTCCCCCGACCACCACCTCGTCCGCGAGCCGGCCGACGGCGACCGGCCCGAGGCACCGCCGTACGTCTACCGCCGGCCCGGAGCGGTACCGGCACCGGCACCGGCACCGGCACCCACCGTCCTCACCACCGACGGCCTGAAGGGCAGGAACTGACCGGCTGGACCATGTGTTCCCACCGTCTTTCGCGCCCTGCCGAGCAGCAGCTGGTGTCGGGCAGCGAGTGACTCACGAGGAGCGAAGACATGGTCGGTCGTCCGAGCACGCGTTGACGTTCTGAGGCCGTGAGCGGCCTGTCATCGCGTGCTGCCCTTCCCGCGCGGCACAGCACACTTCCATCCGGGGGATCCCTGTGCCCGATTCCGACCGGTCTGTTCCGTCCAGCGTGTGGCGGGACCATGACTTCCGCCGGCTCTGGGCGGGCCAGACGGCCTCCCAACTGGGCGAACACGCGAGTCTGGTGGTGCTGCCGCTCTTCGCCGTCCTGACGCTGCGCGCCGGTGCCGGCCAGTTGGGCGCCCTGCGCGCGGTGGGGCAGGCGCCGATCCTGCTGCTGTCGCTCTTCGCCGGCGCGTGGGTGGACAGGTGGCGGACCCGTACGGTGATGGTGCTGGCGGACGCCGGCCGGGCCCTGGCACTGGGCGCCGCCGCCGTGGCCGGCCTCCTCGGCGGGCTCGGCCTGCCGGCGCTGCTCGTGGTGGCCTTCGCCGTCGGGGCGCTGTCCGTGTTCTTCGACGTCGCCTACCAGGCGTCCCTGGTACGACTGGTGGAGCGCGATCAGTTGGTGCCCGGCAACAGCGCACTTGAGGGCAGTCGGTCCGCCGCGCAGACCGGCGGTCCCGCACTCGGCGGTGCGTTGGTGTCCGTGCTGTCGGCGCCGATCGCCGCCGCCTCCGGCGCGCTGTTCTTCGCGCTGTCGTTCCTGTCGATCCGACGGATCGGTCGCCGCGAATCCCTCCCGGACCGCCCGGAACGCCCTGCTCGGGTCTGGCGGCGCATCCATGAGGGCCTCCGCTTCGTCGACGGTGACACGTTGCTGCGGACCGTGTGCCTGGCATCAGCCGCGTTCCAGTTCTTCTTCGCGGCTGCGATGACCCTCTACCTGCTGTTCCTCCCGAGGGACCTGCACCTGTCCGGCACCGCCGTCGGACTGGCACTCGCGGCGA
The DNA here is from genome assembly GCF_014650735.1 of Streptomyces canarius. NCBI lineage: Bacteria > Bacillati > Actinomycetota > Actinomycetes > Kitasatosporales > Streptomycetaceae > Streptomyces > Streptomyces canarius. The sequence goes on along the minus strand of NZ_BMVN01000051.1, from coordinate 28,561 downwards.
CGGGGCCGGGCGCGCTCCTGGGCTCGCTGCTGGCCGCCCGCCTGCCGGGCCGCTTCGGGCACGGCGCTGTGCTCGTGTCCGCGGCGGCACTCGGCGACGGCGTGTTCCTGTGCGTACCCGCACTGCACGGCACCCCGGCGGTGACGGTTCCCGCGCTCCTCGCGGTCGGCTTCGTCTTCGGGGCCGCCGGCCAGTTGGTGAACGTCACGGTCATGGCCGTCCGGCAGACCGTCGCCCCGGACGGGATGCAAGGCCGCGTGGCCGCGACGATCAACTTCGTCGGCATGGGGGTGACTCCGCTCGGCTCGCTGCTCGGCGGATTCCTCGCGGAAGTGTGGGGGACGCGCACCAGCCTCCTGGTGACGGCGGCAGGCATGCTGCTGTCACCGGCGCTGATGGCCCTGTCCCCCCTCGCCCGCCTGGGGCGAACGCTCCCGGGCCCGCGGGAGGCTGTGGTGACGTCCGCGTGACGCGTCGGCCGCGAGGTCACCGAGCAGCTTCCGCGCCGCGGTGACACGGTCGCCGCCGTGGCCCGTCGCACCGGGCGCCAACGGTGTGCTCGACCGGCAGGTACACCCGTGACCACCACACCCCGGAGGGTGCCGGCCGCGGCGTGTTCGTCGGCCGGCACCTCAACGGGCGGTCCTTCGCCCTCACTTCCCCAGGAAGGCGAGCAGCGCGGTGTTGACCTCCTCGGCGTGCGTCCACAGCAGGCCGTGCGGGGCGCCCTCGATCTCCACGTAGTCGGCGGACGGCAGCGCCTTGTGGAAGTGCCGCGCGGTGCCCTCGACGGGCAGGATCCGGTCGCCGGTACCGTGCAGGATCAGGGCCGGCACGTCGATGGCCGGGATGTCGGCGCGGAAGTCGGTGTACCAGGTGGACGGCGCGGCGGCGGCGGCGAAGAACCCGCCGCCCGCCGCGACGTTCCAGCTGTTGCGCACGGCTTCCTCGCTGATCCGGGTGCCGAGGTTCTCGTCCAGGTTGTAGAAGTCCTTGTAGAAGTCCGTGTAGTAGGCGTAGCGGTCCGCCTTGACGGCCGCGACGACGCCGTCGAAGAACTCCTTCGGGGCGACCCCGTCGGGGTTGTCGTCGCTCTTGAGCAGGCAGGGCTCCAGCGAGGCCAGGAAGGCGACCTTGGAGACCCGGGCGGAGCCGTAGGCGGACACGTACCGGGCGACCTCTCCGGTGCCCATGGAGAAGCCGACCAGAACGGCGTCCCGCAGGTCGAGCGTCTCCATCACGGTGTTCAGGTCGGCCGCGAAGGTGTCGTAGTCGTACCCGGTCGTGGGCTGGCTGGACTGCCCGAAGCCCCGGCGGTCGTACGTGATCACGCGGTAGCCGGCCTCCAGCAGTACGGCGCTCTGCCGCTCCCAGGAGTGGCCGTCGAGCGGGAAGCCGTGGATGAGGACGACGGGCTGCCCGGTGCCGTGGTCCTCGTAATACAGGTCGATGCTGGTGGAGTTCTCCTGGCCCACGGTGATGTACGGCACGCTCTCGTATCCTTCGCTGGAAGTGACTGGCGCGCTCATGCTAGGGCGGTGGGTGCCACCGCCTGTTGTCGGCGAGCGCACTGGTTTTTGCCTGTCGGTGCCAGGACGGTCCGCGGTCGCCGTGGCCGGACGGAACCGCACCAGCCGTACAACCCTGTGTGCGGGTTGTGAGTCTTCTGAGTGATCACCCTGTGATCGGAGCAACGAGGAGACCATCATCAACGCCATACGCAAGACCCTGACCGCCACCGCCGTCGTCGGTGCCGTCCTCGCGGGCTCCGCCGCCTGCGGAACGGTGGAGCAGCTGTCCGCCGGCAAGAAGCTCGACCGGGCCTTCGAGGAGCTGGGCAAGAAGAACAGGCTCTCCTTCGAGCTCGACGTGGACACCGACGCCGCGACCCTGAAGGCGCTGGACGCCAAGTCCGACCCCGCGCCCGGTGAGGAGATCCCGGACGAGGCCGCCGACCTGATCAGCGGCGCGAAGATCACGGTGACCGTGGAGTCGAAGAAGCCGCTCGCCGAGTCCGGCGAGAAGGACCTCGTCGGCACGGCCGTGAAGGTCAGCACCCCCGACGGCGACCTCGCCGAGTACCGGGTGATCGGCGACTACGTCTACGCCCGCGTCGACATGGACGCCATGGGCAGGATGTCGGGCAGCCCGGTGCCGTCCGCCGACGACCTGCCGCCGGAGGCCGGGGCGTTCAAGGCCGTCCTTGAGGGCAAGTGGGTGAAGTTCAGCACCAAGGAGATGGACAAGGCCGGCGGTGGGGACCACGAGGCCGGGGGCGGTCCCGCGCCCGTGCCGTCCCTCGACGCCAAGACGCAGCAGAAGCTGATGAAGGCGCTGCGCGAGGTCGTCGCCCGCGAGGTGCGCTTCAAGACGGCCGGCGGCGGCGACGGCACCGAGCACGTCACCGCGACGGCGCCCTTCCGCACGCTGGTCACCGAGCTGTTCGGCGAGCTGAGGCCGCTGACGAAGGACCTGCCGCCGGGCATGGAGCTGCCGACGGACAAGGACCTGAAGGACGCGCCCAACGCCAAGGTGACGGCGGACTTCACCCTCAAGAACGGCGAGCTGTCCCAGGTGGACGTGGACCTCGCCAAGCTGGCCGAGACCGCCAAGGTCAAGAAGCTGGGCCTGACGCTGCGGATGAGCGAGGGCACCAGGCCCACCGCTCCGGCCGGCGCCACGAAGCTCGACCTGGCCGACCTCGTGAACGGCTTCCTCGGCGGGCCGCCGGTGGACGGCTCCGACATCGACACGAGCGGCCTCGACCAGGACTTCCCGGAGGACGAGTTCTGAGGGAGGGCTCCCCAGCCCGGGCCCCATGTGGTGAGGCGGACGGACCTTGTCGGCACGGAGGCGACGAGGAGGGGCCCAGGCCTGTGTGTCCGCCGCCCTTTCACCGGCCCCCGGCCCTCGACCAGAGCGTGTCTCTTTGAGCGGTTGGCCAGTTGATGGGATGCGTCTGTCCGGTTAGGGATCACTGATGCGGTGTGGGACCGGATCGGGCCGCTGATGCCGGCCGATCCGGTCCGTGGACGGCGGCGGGCCGACCACCGCCGCACCCTTCTCTTCCCGTGCGATCTTCGTCCGACCACGCGTCCAGGTTCCGGCCGATCAGCTCGCCGTCCGTCATCGCAGCAGACCGACCAGCCACACCACGAGTCACCCGATGGCCGAAGAGACTGGCTCTAGTCGCAGATCCAGAGGTGCCAGTTCGTAGTCGTCGTCGACTGCTTGCACACGTGATGGGGGAAGCCCTGGCCGGCCGCCTCGCATTGGGCACGAGTGGCAGCCCCAGCGCCGGCCAGGAGGCTGACGCTCAACGCCATGCTGCTGAGCGTGAGTCGACCACGCATGGTTACCTCCCTATGGTCGAATCGGACCTGTAACCACCTCGAAGCACGTCACAGGTGCGTATACGGCTTGGATGCCCCATTGAGGATCCGTTGATGACTGTCGAGCAGGGGAAATCGGCCATACCGATGGGCCGTGCATGGGGGAACCGTGAACACCCTGAGGTAGGCGGGGACGCGTGCGCAGCAGGGCGCCCGGAGCCCGGTCGCCGGCCTGCGCGGGTGTCGGCCATCAGGGAATCCCTCCGAGTATGAGAGATACGTATGAGCCTGGACATGTTCTGAGGTGTGTCTTTGGCGGCCGGGCGATCGAAACACAGCGGTCGTCGACGTACATGTACCCGCCAACTGAGACACACCTCGTCGAGAGCACGGGAGAAGTCGTGGATCCGCATCTCGCCGGCCGGCGCGCGGTGGTCACCGGCGCAAGCCGGGGCATCGGTCTCGCGGTCGCCCGGGTCCTGGCCGCGGAAGGCGCCTCGGTCGCCCTCATCGCCCGGTCCGCAGGCCATGCCGAGGAACAGGCCGCCCTCCTGCGCGAGGAGACCGGCGCCGAGGTCATCGCGGTCCCGGCCGACACCGGGGACGACACTTCGGTGGCGGAGATGGCCCGGGAGGTGCGGGAGCGGCTCGGTGGCGTGGACATCCTGGTGAACAACGCGGCCACCACCAACCCCGGGGCGCTCCCGGATGACGCCCTGGAAGCCGAGATCAACGTCAAGGTCCGTGGCTACCTGCGCTGCGTACGTGCCTTCGCGCCCGCCATGACCGAGCGGGGCTGGGGCAGGATCATCAACGTCAGCGGGCTGGCGGCGCGGCGGAGCGGGTCGGTGACCGGCTCGGTGCGCAACGCCGCCGTCGTCGCCACGACGAAGAACCTGGCGGACGAACTCGGGCCGCACGACGTCAACGTGGTCTCCGTGCGGCCCGGCGCCACGCGGACCCGTACCTGGCTGGACAACCTGGCCAAGCAGGCGACCCGCCACCGGGCGGAGTCCAGCGGAGCTGGAGGAACGGGTCGCCGCGACCGTCTCCACCGGCCGGATCGTCGAACCGCACGAGGTGGCATCCGTGATCGCCTTCCTGGGCCAGCCCGCTCAGCGTGGCGGTCAACGGCGACACGGTGATCACGAGCGGTGGTGTCAAGGGGCCGATCTGCTACTGAGTCGACGCCGCGACGCGGTTCGCTTGCGGAACATGGCACTCGCGAAGGGACGGCGCGCGTACCGAAGTGCCGCGCGCCGCCGGGCTGGTGAGCGAGCAGGAGACCGGGTTCACGCTCCACGCCGTTCTGGCGCACGCGGAAGGAGCCACCGCGCTGAGCGCGGCCGAGGCGCGGCTGCGCTCGCTGCACCAGGGGCGGGCCTCCGCGATGACCGGAAGGGCCCTGGCCGGGAAGGTGGTTCCGGCGCTGCCCGGCCACGCCGACGCGCTGGACGCCGGGAGCGGGCCCGTACGTGCCATCGGCGCGCTCAAGCGCGTGAGCATGGCCCGCCCCTGACGCGAGCGGATCAGGCCGGCAGCCGGCTCGGGACACACGGCGCCGCACCCGAGGGTGGTCGATGGCCCAACGGATGACGACGGTGTCGTGCCGGGTGGTGGCCCTGACGTGGAGAGACGTCCGCCCGCTCCGGCACCGCACCCGGGCCCCGCATCGCCTGCCCGGCGCCGGGCCGACGTCCTCTTCGCCACGCTCCCCGACGGCACCCCACGAGTCCGGGCCGGCCACGGCCCCAAGGGAAGGACCCCTGCCGGGCGGTCGGCCTGGCAGGGGTCCTTGCCGGTTCAGCGTGTCCCAGCCGCCGGACGGTCAGCCGTCAGACGGGCAGCCGTCGGACGGTCAGCCGTCGGACTCCGCCGACGGGATGTAGGCGCCGGGCACGTCGTTCGGGGCGTAGATCTTCTTCTCGCCGGGGTACGGGCGCGCCCAGTTGTGGGTCTGGTACCAGGTGAGGTGGTTCATCTGGGCCGGGTTGGCGTAGTCGGGGATGGCGTGGGTGCCGGTCAGGTGCTGCTTGGACTTCCAGGCGTCCCACGCGGCGGCGAGGGACTTCTTGTCGGCCGGCACCTTCGCCGACGGCACGGCCGCGGCCTTGGGGTCCTGCGGGGCCGGGGTGTCCACGCCGCAGGCCGGCGGGGTCTTCACACCGTCGGTCAGGGAGGTGCGGTTGGGCAGGGCGGTGAACGGCGTGTAGTCGGGGTGCCGGGTGAACGCGCCCCGCATGGGGGTGGCCGCGCTGTCCTTCTGGTTCATCGGGTGGATCCCGAGGATCTGCTCGATGGTGCGGATCATCGTGATCTGCGAGTAGTAGCGGCTGTCGACCGTGCCGTGCTGGGCCCAGGGGCTGATGATCTGGACCGGGGCGCGGTGGCCGTCGACGTGGTCCAGGCCGGCCTGGGAGTCGTCCTCGACGACGAAGATCGCCGAGTCCTTCCAGTACTTGCTGTGCGAGATCTTGTCGATGATCTTGCCGGTGGCGAGGTCGTTGTCGGCGACCTGGGCGGCCGGGCTCGCCGGACCACCGGTGTGGTCGCTGGAGAGCCAGAACATGTTGAGGTTCGCCGGGCCGTTCTTCTCGAAGTCCTGCTTCCAGATCTCGTACCGGTACATGTCCGGCACGCTGGTGTCGAACTTCGGGAAGCCGGGCACCGAGACGCTGTTGAGCGACGGGATCGGCGAGGACGAGTTCAGCGGGTACGCGGTGGCCTGGCCGGTCGCGTCCATGTTCTTGGCGTCGCAGTACAGGTTCTGCCAGCTCGCGCCGGACGGCTTCGTCAGGAACTGCTGGAACTCGCCGAAGTTCCGCACGGACTTGCCGGCCGCCTGCGCGCCCGACCACAGGAAGCCGGTCTTCTGGTGGCCGAGGGCGTCGTCCTCGGTGTCGTAGCTGCGCTTGTACTCGCCGGCCGAGGACTCGGTGTACTCGGGGTTGTCGGCCTGCATGAGCCAGTTGTGGCCCTCGGCGGAGTTGGTGCCGATGTCGTAGGTGTTGTCGTACAGCCCGAACTGCTCGGCCAGCGCGTGCTGGTTCGGCGTCACGTTCTCGCCGAACTGCGTCAGCGACGGGTCGCCGTTGCCCTCGGGGACGTCACCGAGGACCTGGTCGTAGGTGCGGTTCTCCTTGACGATCAGGAAGACGTGCTTGATCGTCGAGGGGTCGCCGATCCGCGTCGGGACCGGCTGCGCCTTGCCGTTGCCGTTGCCCTTGGCCAGCCGGACGGAGTCGGCACTCCAGCCGTTCTGCTGGAAGACCTTGGCGGTCTGGGAGCGGATGACCCGGTCGCTGGGCAGGGTGAACTGCGTCAGGCTGGAGGTCGTGTCGTGGGTGCCGTGGCCGGCGCTTGCGGGCCGGCGCGCGTCGATGCCGCGGGTGTTGGAGACGACGACCTTCTTGCCCACGGTGGTGATCTCGGCGGGGAAGTAGTCCGTCGGGAGCAGGCCGATGTAGCTGACCGGCTCCTGCGCGGAGGTGTAGCGGTAGACGGCGACGGCGTTGGCGCGGCCGAGCGTCACCAGCAGGTGGCCGTCGTCGGTGAGGGTCACCGCGTCGGGCTCGTAGCCGACCGAGGCCTCCGGCCACGGCTGGGTGGAGATGGTCTGGACGACCTTGTCCTTGGCGGTGTTGATGACCGACACGTTGTTGTCGGCGGTGTTGGTGACGAACACCGCGCCGCGCTGGGCGTACACGGCGGTCGGGTGCAGGCCGACGTCGATGGTGCCGACGGCGGCGGACGGGTCGGCCAGGTCGATGACGCTGACCGTGCCGGTGGTGGTGGCGCCGGTCTTCGGGTCGGCCGGCACCTGGGTGCCGTAGGAGTTGAGCGTGGACTCGCCGGCCTTCGCGGGCCGGCCGCCCTCGTTGCTGACGTAGAGCTTGTCGCCGACGCGGGCCATGCCGCGCGGGGCGTTGCCCACCGTCCAGCTCTGCTTGACGGTTCCGGTCGCCGCGTCGATCGCGACCACCCGGTTCTGGCCGTTGACCGCCGCGTACACGGTGGAGCCGTCGGCCGAGAACACGGCCGCGGCGGCCAGGGCCTGCTTGCTGCCGTCGGCCGGGATCTTGACGGCCACCGGGTTGGCGAGGGTGCCGTCCGCGTTCACGGTGAACTTGGTGTAGCCGTCGAGCTGGCCAAGCCACAGCTGCTTGCCGTCGGGCGAGTACGTCGGGCCTTCCTGGCCCACGGCGTTGCTGCTGATGCGCAGGTCGTCGGCGGCGTTGGTGCCGACGCGCTGCTTGATCTGCCCCGTCGCGAGGTCGACGACGACCAGCGAGGCGTCGCCGTCGGTGACCGAGGCGACGAGGTGGCTGCCGTCCGGGCTGACCGTCGACGACATGATCTTGCCGTCGTTGATGACGAGGCGGTCACCGTACGGGGCGATGTACTGGTCGGCGGAGACGACCTGGCCCTTGTCGGTGACCTGGCCGACCTGCTCGGTGCCGAACTGGCGGGTTTCGGCGACGGCGGTGCCGGTGGCCAGGGCGGCCGTGGTGATGCATGCCGTGACCAGGGCGGCCCGGCGGCTGACACGTCTGCCCAGCAGGTCGTAGTACTTCTTCTCGGCCTGCCGACGGCGGCGTGTTATCTGCATGTGTCATTCCTTGGGGAATCGGAGGAGTTGGGGGGTGGCCGGAGAGGAAGAGTTCAGGGGGTCCGGGAGTCCGGGGAAGCGGAGAGCAGGTCGACGTTGCCGTCGAACTGCCACAGCGGGTTCGGTGCGTCTCCGGCGGAGGTCCGCACCACGAAGTAGCCGTTCACTTCCTTCGGTCCGTCGCCGTCGGCGACGAACCGCCCGTCCGCGGTGATGTCGAGCTGGTAGACGGCCGACCCGGTGGCCGCGACGCCCGGCAGGTGCCAGGAGACGACGCACCGCCAGTCGTTGCCCGGCCCCTGGGCGCCGTCCTGGACACCGGCCTTGGTGCACGCCGCCGAGGTCCTCAACTGCGCCTCGGTGACGGCGGGCCGGTGGAGCTGCTCGGTCTGAAGGCGGTACAGGTGGGCGAACTCCGTGGCGAGCGAGCGCTGCACCTTGGCCTGCTCGATGCCGGAGCCCGTGGCCGTGGTCGTCGCCGCCACGACCGCGACCGTCACGCCGAGCAGCCCGACGAGCGGCAGGGCGGCCGTGGTGACCGCGCGGCGCGCCGAGCCGTCGTCGGTGGGGTTGGTGAAGTCGCGGCGCAGGAAGAGGACATAGGCCAGCACCGTCGCCGTAGCGGCCCACAGGAGACTGACAACGATGCCGATCAGGAGCGGGGTGAGCTGCGCCGGGCTGGTGAACAGGCCGTTCCAGGTGAGGAAGGCGTCGCCGGGCAGGGCGAGTCGTACGGCGACGGGGAGCGGCAGCATCTGGGCGAGCTGCATCGCCAGCGCGACGAGGGCGGGCAGCAGCAGCCCCATCGGGGAGCGCCCCAGTACCACCGACCCGAGCAGGCCGATCCCGGCGAGGGCCAGGGTGGGGGCGAGTACACCGGCCCAGGCGGACAGGACCGTGCCGGCGGCGTCCCCCGGCGTGAGCAGGTGGCCGTCGAGGCCGACGAGCGGCTGGTTGCCGACGGCCGCCAGCCCGCCGACCGTGCTGGAGACGGCCAGCCCGGCCACGAGCAGCAGGATGACGGTGAGGCCGGCCAGTGCCTTCGCGGCGAAGATCCGCCGGGGCGAGCGGACGGCGACGAGGAGGTGGCGCCAGGTGCCGAGCCGGTCCTCGGAGGCGAACACATCGCCGGCGACGACGGAGGTGAGCAGCGGGAGCGCCCAGGTGCCGGCGAAGCCGAGCGTCACCAGGGGGCCGGCCCATCCGGTGGCGTGCATCCAGCGGCCGAAGAGGGTGTCCGTGGGCAGCGTGCTCTGCGCGCTCACCCCGGCCACGAAGAGCGCCGGCGCGATCCAGCAGGCGAGGAGCAGCAGGCGGATCCGCCACTGGGAGAGGAGCTTGACGACTTCGAAGCGGTAGCTCCGGGCAACCGTGACACGGCCTGGCGCGGTGGTGTGCGCAGGGGGTGCGTCGGGGGCCGGGGACGTGGTCCCGGTCGGGCTTGCGGTGGCGGTCATCGACCGGTCTCCTGCTGGGCGTCGGACATCTGCGGGGCGTCGGCGTCGTCCTGCTGCGGGGCGTCGGACATCTGCGAGGCGTCGACGTCGACCTGCTGCCGAACTTCGGACATCTGCCGGGCGTCGACGTCGACCTGCTGCGGAACGTCGGACATCTGCGGGGCGTCGGACTTCTGCTGCTCGGTCAGGGCCAGGAACGCCGCCTCCAACGGGGAGACGACCGGGGCGAGTTCGCGCAGGGCGATGCCCTCGTGGACGAGCCGCACCACCAGGTCGTCGAGGGCGGGCACCAGCGCGCGCAGCACGAGCGCTTCTCCGCCCCGGCGTCCCGCGGTGTCGTCGGCCAGGCGGATTCCCGGCGCACCGGCGGCCAGCCGGCGTGCGCGCTCCGGGTCGGACGTGACCAGCCGGTAGTCGAGTTCACGGTGTTCGGCGGCCAGTTTGCCCAGCGGCCCGGAAAAGACGATCCGTCCGGTGGCGAGGATGGTGACCTCGGAGCACAGGGCCTCCAGGTCGTCCATCCGGTGGCTGGAGAGCACGACGCTCGTGCCCTCCCGGGCGAGCCGGGTGAGGACACCGTGGACGTGCTTCTTCCCGGCCGGGTCGAGGCCGTTGGAGGGCTCGTCCAGGATGAGCAGCCGCGGCCGGGTGAGCAGGGCCGCGGCGAGGCCGAGCCGTTGCCGCATGCCCAGGGAGAAGCCGCGGGTGCGCTCGTCGGCGACGTCCGTGAGCCCGACCTGGTCGAGGGCGTCGTCGATCCCCGCCGCCCGCGTGTCGTCGCCGCGCAGAGCGGCGAGCGCGGCGAGGTTCTGCCGGGCGGTGAGCGAGGGGTACAGCCCCGGGCCGTCCACGAAGCCGGAGACGCCGCCGGGGGCCTCGAAGGCGCGGCCCACCGGCGTGCCGAGGATCTCCAGGCTGCCGCTGTCGGCCACGGCGAGGCCGAGAAGGAGGCCGAGCAGCGTCGTCTTGCCGGCCCCGTTGGGTCCGACCAGGCCGTGGATCCGTCCCCGCGCCACCTCCAGATCGACGCCGTCGAGCGCGACGACATCACCGAAGCACTTGGTGATGCCGCGCGCCCGGATCGCGAACTGTGAGTCCATGAGCCCCTTCTTTCGGAAAAGCCTCATGGACCCTAGGAAGCCCACACGACACCGACAGCGTTCCCCGGTTGAACGCTCAGGGAACGGAAAGCCAAACACGAGTCAACTGGCGTCCGGAGCGCCTGCGGTCGTCCCCTTTGGGCGGTCTGACCGGACGTCAGCACGGCAGGCCGCGTTCTGTTCCCTGAGTGCACGGATCGTGCGGTCGCGGAACCGCCCGGACGGGCCTCCGCTCTTGCCGGACACATGCAACTGGCAGCTACCGAACCCGAGGAAGACCCCATGTTGAGCAAGATGCGTGTATACGGTGTGATATGCGCGTTCGCCGCCTCCTTCCTGGCGATGGCGGAACCCGCTTCCGCCATCCAGGGAGGCACGGTCAGCAAGCACGGCCCGTGGGCGGTGCGTGTGTACATCGACGGCGAGCCGTCCTGCACGGGCACCGTCGTGGCCCCCGAGTGGGTGATCACCGCCGGTCACTGCGTCCGCTACGACAACTGGGACATCACGTTCCGCGTCGGCAGTCTCGACCAGCGGCACGGGAAGGTCGTGCGTCGCGTCGAGAACGGCACGGTGTTCGCGTCCGGGGCCGACGTGGCCCTCGTGCGGGTGCCCCGCCTGGACGTCCAGCCCATCGAGCTGGGGACCGGCGCCAGTGTGAAGGTGGGGCGCAGCGTGCGGTCCTACGGCTGGGGTGCCACCTGCGCGCCGCCGCGGAGCGAGGGCTCGTGCCAGTCGAACGTGCTCAAGCAGGCGCAGGTCACGATCGTGAAGCACGCGGACCGGCGGTGCGATCTGCTCGTGGGGACCGGGGACTTCTGCGTGCAGCGCGGCACCGGCCTGCCGGCGGGCGGTGACTCGGGGGGCCCGGCGACGGCGTTCGACAAGGCGGGCCGCGAGGTGCTCGTGGGCGTCCTGTCCGCGTCGGACCGGGCGGAGGTCGCCTCGTTCGGAGACGTCACGCGCCTGCGCTCGTGGATCAAGTGGGTCATCCGCACCGGGGGCAAGTGAGCCCTCGGTGCGGGCCGTTGTCCTGACGGACCTCGGTGCGGCGTGTTGCCGGTCCGGGCCGGTACCGCGTCCGCGTCCTGGGCCCGCGTGCCCGGACGACCACGACACCGGCTGATCGCCCGGCGGCAGTCGCGTCACGTCCGCGTCGTGGCGGGGGCGGCAGGCCGCGCGCGTCAGCTCCGCCGGGACCGCGTCGCGGCGAGGCCCGGGCCTGGTCGAACGCCGCTGCCGGGTGCCGGTGCCCCGTCGCACCACGGGCCGATGCGCTGGGACTGTTCCAGCGCGGTGTCGTGGTGTCGCGCGGGACCTGGTCGAGTGACCCGGCGGCGCTCTCCAAATCACGTCCTTGGCCGCGGGGGGACGGGAGCGTCGCATGGCGGGACCGTTGGCCGAGCCCCTCCAGGGCGAGCAGGCCCAGACCGGCGAGAGGACTGCCGGCCGGCGCCCGGGGGCGGCGCGTTCGGCGAAGTCCGTCATCAGCTTGTTCCGGTGCTCATCACGAACCACGGCCAAGGGTCGTCGGGGGGAGCGGGGCCGCCTTCTCGGCCGCGTCCATCGCCTCCCCGAGCAAGACCGTGAAGCGGGCCATGCGGTCGGCCTGGACGGTGCGTGTATCCGTCGCCCCGCACCGTCCAGGCGCGCCGGAGGAGCACGTCGGCGTGAACAGTGACGGCGGAACAGTCCTCCGGCCGGGCGGAACGCCAGTCGTACAGCCAGGCGTCGTCCCGCTCGGCCCAGCCGCCGCACCGGTTCCAGCCGGGCCAGCGCTCGCCCAGTCGCCCTGCCGGCTCCTCCGCGCAGGCGGCCACGGGCCCGGAGCGTGCTCGCCGCCCGGCGGAGGACTGTCGATCACTTGCGACAAGCGAGTCGCGCAGACGTCGGGTCGGAACGGGCTCTTCGACCGCTGGGCTGAACGGAATCGGTCGTGGCGCCGCATCGAAAGCCACGGGATGTCACGGCTCAGTGGCCCACACCACGACGGATGCCATGAATGACATGCCGACCATGATCGGTCGTTGTCGCGCCGCCGATCTCCACGGCGGCCGGCGCGTGGTCCTCGTGAACCCGGCCTGGTGGAACCAGGCTTCGCCGACGGCTACCAGGTGGACCTGGTGAGCGTGTGGCACGACGGCACCGAGCGCCGGGCACCGGGCACCGGGCACCGGGCTTCCGGCTGGTGGCCTACCCGGCGGCGAGCGGTTCGGCGGCGGCCTTCTATCCGGAGACCAACGTGCTGGTACCGCTGGACAGCGTGGCCGACATCAGCGACACACCGACCTCGAAGGGCTGCTGATCCCCCTGGAGCCGGCGGGAGGGGAGCCGGCCTGAGGGGAACCGGCCTGAGGGGAACCGGCCTGAGGGGAACCGGCCGGACGACCACCTCGCCGACCGGAGACAGCGCGGAGGCGGTCGACGGTCCCGATGGCCGAAAGGCGCCGTGAACAATCTGATTCATTTGCTGTGGCTTCCGGCGGCCGGATCGCACGGACCGGAGGACCCCGCACCCTCTGGACGCGATGACCGGGACGTGAAAACAACAGAGTCGGTCAGGACCCTTGCCGAGCCTCCCCTCCGATGCCATAGTTGCCCCGCCAATGAGTCAGATTCATTTCGGACGTTGGGAAGTGTTCTCGTGTCAGCGGAGCGCAAGGTGTCGGCCAAGGGCGACGGGACGACGACCAGGCCGTACCGGCCGGGCTACGAGCTGGTCGCCGAGCAGCTCCTCGGATACATCGCCGAACAGGGCCTGCGGCCCGGCGCGCGGCTGCCGACCGAGGCGGGACTCGCCGAGATCCTCGGCACCTCGCGCAATGTCACCCGCGAGGCGGTGAAGGTGCTGGCGGCCCTCGGCCGGCTCAGTGTCCGGCGGGGCGCCGGCATCTTCGTGGCCGACTCGCCCGGCGGGCTCGCCGACGACGAGACGGGGCACTTCCAGCCGACCAGCATGGAACACGTGCTGATGCTGCTGGACTACCGCAGCCTGATCGAGGCCGAGACCGCCCGCCGCGCGGCGGGCCAGGCGGCGCCGATCGAGGTACGGAACATCCAGAAGGGCGCCGAGCGCTCCCTGGACGCCGGCCGGGAGGGCGACGCCGACACCTTCGCCGTGGCCGACCAGCTGTTCCACAACGCGGTGGGCATCGCCGCCCACAACATCTTCCTGCGCTCCAGCGTCACCAACGTACGGCGTCTGGCCGCGCAGTCCGACGTGCTGCTCTTCCACGGAGACACGCCCGGCTCCCTTGAGGTGGCGGGTCGCCAGCACGTGGCGATCGCCGACGCCATCGCCGCGGGGGACGCCGACCGGGCCGCCGCGCTGATGACCGAGCACATCGCCACGACGCGGCAGCAGTTCGAGCGTCGTATCCGCGACCGCCTGTTCAGTGTCGGCGCGCGCGCCGCCGACCCGGCCGCGTCCGCCGCACCGGACACCACCACCGGCACGGACGCCGTCGGCGCCACCCCTGAGCCCACCCTGCCGGTGACCTCCGCCTCCTGACACGAGGGCGCCGCAGGGGTGTTCCACCCAAAACGCCCCCGAGGCCCCCCACACGCACGCCCCCGGAACGAGCCGCCCCTCTCCCCTCCCCACCCCGCAGGCGATTGGATTGCCATGTCCATACCCTCAGCCCCACCCCGCCGCCCCCGGCGAAGAACCGCACTGACCGTCCTCGCCCTGGCCGCCGCGGCCCTCCCCCTCACCGCCCCGCACGCCCAGGCCGCCCCGCGGGCCGCCGATCCGCCCCCGCTGAAGATCTACGTCTCACCCGAGCACGGCCGCGACACCGGCTCGGGCACTTCCAAGCACCCGTTCCGGACGCTCGGCCACGCCCGGGACTTCGTGCGCGGGATCAACCGCGACATGCGGCGTGACATCGATGTCGAGCTGCTCTCCGGGACGTACCGGCTCACCGACACCTTCACCCTGACGCCCCGCGACTCGGGCACCAACGGCCACCGCGTCGTCTATGAGGCGGCGCCGGGCGCGCACCCGGTGATCAGCGGCGGCAGCCAGGTCACCGGCTGGGCTCCGGTCGACGCCGGCCACACGGTGTACAAGGCGCACGTGGGCGACCTCGACACCCGGCAGCTCTACGTCGACGGCGAGCTTAAGACACGGGCCCGCGGTCCGGAGAACCCGCCCGGCTTCTCCAAGACGGCGACCGGCTACAAGATCACCGACACGCGTCTGGACTCGTACGAGAACCAGTCCGACATGGAGGTGGTCAGCAAGTGGGGCTGGATGATGATGCGCTGCCCGGTGCAGTCCATCTCCGGCACCACGATGACCATGCGGCAGCCCTGCTTCCACAACGCCAACCTCCACGAGGGCCAGGAGATCCAGAACCCCACCTGGCTGGAGAACGCGCGCGAGCTGATGGACACCCCCGGTGAGTGGTACCTCGACAAGAGCGAGGGCGACCTCTACTACATGCCCGAGAAGGGGCAGGATCTGGCGAAGGCGACCGTGACCGTCCCGCGCGTCCAGGATCTCGTGGACCTGGACGGCACCAAGGACCACCCGGTCGGCGACGTCTCGTTCCGGGGCATCACCTTCTCCTACTCGACCTGGCTGGCCCCGAGTTCGGACGACGGGCTGATCGAGGGCCAGGCCGGTTTCCGTATCGTCGGCGACGACAATCCGGACTTCGACTCCACCCGCCTGAAGTGGGTCAAGACGCCCGGCGCCGTCAACGTCAGCCACGGCCACGGCATCGCCTTCGAGGGGAACACCTTCACCCACCTCGGTGCCGTCGGCCTGAACCTCAACACCGGGACGCGGGGCACCCATGTCACCGGCAATGTGTTCCGGCAGATCGCGGCCACCGGTGTCCAGGTCGGCGGGGTCGAGGTCGTGGACGCGCACCCGGACGATTCCCGGGACATCACCAAGGACAACACCGTCGACAACAACGTCGTCACCCATGTCGCCGATCAGTACAACGGCTCCCTGGGCATCTTCGCCGGCTACACCGACCACACCGTCATCGCGCACAACAAGGTGTACGACCTGCCGTACAGCGGTATCTCCGTCGGCTGGGGCTGGGGCCTGACCGATCCGGGCGGTGACACCAACTACCCGGGCAACTCCGGCGTGCCGGTGTGGGACACCCCCACCACCTCCCGTGACAACGTCATCAGTGACAACGAGATCAGTGACATCATGAAGTCACAGGCCGACGGCGGCGCGATCTACACTTTGAGCGCCAACCCCGGTGGCATCGTCTCCGGCAACTACATCAGGAAGGTACCGGAACTGGCCTACGGGGCCATCTATCAGGACGAGGGCAGCCGTTACTGGCACACGACCGGCAACGCCTTCTGCGATGTCGCCTACCAGTGGCTGCTGCTCAACCACGGCATGGACATCACCGCCGACTACAACTTCACCACCACACCGAGATTCAGCGCGCAGTTCAACAGCACCGACGACACGATCGTGAACAACACGACGGTCGACGGCTGCGAGCAGCTACCCGCCTCGATCGTCGACAACGCCGGCCTCCAGCCGCCGTACCGGCACCTCGACCCGGACCCGGAGACCGGCGACCACACGGCGCCGACGGCCCCCGGCAAGCCCACCGCGGTCGCCGGCCTGCCCACCGTCGTGGATCTGAGCTGGCCGGCCGCGACCGATGACAACGGTGTCACCGGCTACGCGATCCACAGCGCCGGCAAGGTGGTCAGCGCCTCCAAGGGCACCTCGGTACGCCTCCCGAACCTCACCGCTGGAGCGTCGTACACCTTCACGGTGACTGCCCGCGACACGGCGGGCAACGAGTCGCCGCCCAGCGCGCCCGTGACGGTCACCCTGCCCGACGGCGCGGACCTGGCGCTGCACAAGCCGGTCACCATCTCCTCCTACTCCGAGCCGAACACCCCGGAACTGGCCGTCGACGGTGACCCGTCCACCCGCTGGGCCCAGGGCCTCGGCCTGCCCGACCCGTCCTGGATCCAGGTCGACCTGGGCGCGCAGTACGACGTCACCGGCGCCATCACCACCTTCGAGAAGGCGAGCGGCTACAAGTACCGCCTGGAGGTCTCCCCGGACGAGGCGCACTGGACCACCCTGGACGACCACACGGGCGCCGACACCACCGCGCAGGCCACCTACTCCCTCGCGGACAAGGAGATCCACGGCCGGTACGTGCGGCTGACCGTCACCGGCTCCAGCCACAACGGCGGCAGCATCTACGAACTCCAGGTCTACGGCACCCCGTTGGCCCCCGGCGACGACCACACCGCGCCGGACGCGCCGGCCAGGCCCACCGTCACCCCGCTGCTGCCCAGCCTCGCGCAGGTGAACTGGCCGGCCTCCCCGGAGAGCCAGGGTGTCACCAGTTACGCCGTCTACCAGGACGGCGAGCGGATCGCCGTCACCGACGCGACGCGGCTGCGGGTCAGCGGCCTGACGCCCGGGAAGGAGTACGGCTTCACCGTCGTGGCCAGGGACGCGGCGCTCAACTCCTCCGGGCCGAGCCCGGCGGCGACGGTCACCATGCCGGCCGACCACGACCTCGCCCTGAAGGCACCCGTCACCGTCTCCTCCTACTCCGAGCCGAACACCCCGGAACTGGCCGTCGACGGCGACCTGTCCACCCGCTGGGCCCAGGGCCTCGGCCTGCCCGACCCGTCCTGGATCCAGGTCGACCTGGGCAAGGTCACCAGCGTCTCCGGTGTGGTCACGACGTTCGAGAAGCCCAGCGGCTACAAGTACCTCCTGGAGTACTCGGCCGACGGCCTGAACTGGTCGGCGCTGGACGACCACACCGCCGCCTCCACCTCGGCGCAGACCGCCTACTCACTCCCCGACGCACCGGTCGACGCCCGCTATCTGCGCCTTACCGTCACCGCCTCGAGCTGGAACGGCGGCAGCGTCTACGAGTTGCGGGCCTACGGCGGCTTCTAGGTCCCCCGAGTCTCCCCACCCTTGAGCAGAGAGCGACCATGAAGATCACACATGTCGAGGTCCACCGGATCGACGTCCCCGCCGCCGACCCGCCCTTCTCCTGGCGGCAGGGGCTCAGCGGCAGCGCCCCGGTGGGCGACGGAGCGGTCCTGCACATCGGCACCGACGAGGGCGCCGAAGGGGTGGCGGTGTTCGCGCGGCCGGGGGCGGCGGTCACCCTGCGGGAGCTGGTCGACCGGGTGTTCCGGGACGAACTGCTGGGAGCGGACCCCTTCCGGCGCGAATGGCTCTGGCACCGCGTCTGGGAACTCGACCGCATCCACGAGCTGCCCCTGCCGGTGCTCGGCCTGGTCGACGTGGCGCTGTGGGACCTGGCGGGGCGGGTGCACGACCGGCCGGTGTGGCAACTGCTCGGCGGCTTCCGCGAGGCCATCCCCGCCTACGCCTCCACCTCCACCTTCGCCACCACCGAGGAGTTCCTCTCCGTGGCCGACCAGTGCCTGGCGCTGGGCTACCACGGCGTCAAGCTGCACGCCTGGGGCGACGCCCGCCGCGACGCCGCCCTGTGCCAGGCGCTGCGCGACCACGTCGGCCCGGACGTGCCGCTGATGTACGACGGCTCGGCGGGTTTCGACCTGCCCGACGCCCTCTACCTGGGGCACGCCCTGGCCGAGGCGGACTACCTCTGGTACGAGGAGCCGATGCGCGAGTTCAGCATCAGCGCCTACCGGCGGCTGGCCGAGTCCGTCGCCGTACCGCTGCTGGTCGCCGAGACCTCCGACGGCGCCCACATGAACTCCGCCGACTTCATCAGGAGCGGCGCCGCCACCTTCGGCGTCCGTGCCAGTACAACGCTGCGCGGCGGTGTCACCGGCGCCATGCGCACCGCGCACCTGGCGGACGCCTTCCGGCTGCGTGCCGAGGTGCACGGCTCGGACATCCCGAACCAGCACCTGTGCATGGCCATCTCCAACACCACCTACTACGAGTCCCTGGTCACCTCGACCACGGTCGTCCGCGAGCGTCACGTCGACGACCGGGGACTGGTGCACGCCCCGGCCGGGCCGGGCATCGCCCTGCCCCTCGACTTCGGCTACGGCAGCGCGCTCCAGCGGTTCGTGGAAGAGCCCCGCTGACCCGCCGCCGTCACCGCCCCCGCACGATCCCGAACCACGAAAGGCAAGACGATGACGTCTTCGCGCGTTCCGACCACCGGCCGGCGCGGCAGAGCCGTGCGCGCCCTCGCCGCCTCAGCCGCCCTCGCCGCCGTCGCCGCGCTGGCCGGCTGCGCCAGCGCCGACCCGTCCACCGCGGCGGACCACCAGGGCGACACGTCCCGGTTCAAGCCCGCCACCCAGAAGGACGGCTCCGAGATCACCGTCTGGACCGACTCCACGCGGCTGCCGTCGGTGCAGGCGTACCAGAAGTCACACCGCGACGTGAAGATGAAGGTCGTCACCTACGACGGCGGCGCCGACGGCTCGACCTACCTCCAGACGAAGGTGCAGTTGTTCGACCGCACCGGCGAGGGCTGGCCCGACGTCGTCTTCGGCTCCCCCACGGACGTGACCTGGGCCTCCTCCCCCACCAAGCCGGGCGCCGCCGCCTTCGCGGCCCCGCTGGACGACGAGTTGGTCCCGCGGAGCACGCTGGACGGCTTCGCCAAGGGCTCCCTGGCGCCCTGTCAGTTCCACGGGCACACCTACTGCCTGCGCAACGACATCGCCCAGGTCGTCCTCTGGTACGACAAGTCCCTCATGGACAAGTGGGGTTACCAGGTCCCCACCACCTGGGCCGCGTACGAGGCCCTCGGCCTGAAGGTCGCCAAGGAGCATCCCGGCCATCTCGTCGGCTCGGTCGGCGACACCAACTCGCACGAGTCGTACTTCTGGTCCAGCCGGTGCCCGGCCTTCCACCTGACCACGCCGAACACCCTGCGCGTCGACCTGAAGGACCCCACGTGCACGCGCATGGCGACCCTGCTCGACAAGCTGATCTCCGCCAAGGCCGTGACCACCGAGGGCTTCTTCAGCCAGGGGTTCGCCAAGAGCAGCGGCTCCAAGGTCCTGATGGCCTACGGCCCCTCCTGGTACGGCCAGTACCTGTTCAAGGCCGCCTTCCACACCCCGGCCAAGCGGATCGCCGCCGCGCCCCCGCTGAAGTGGCCGGGTGAGACCACCGCCAGCACGGGCAATGTGGGCGGCGGCGTCTGGATGGTCTCTTCGCACAGCGCCAACCTCAAGGCGTCCACCGACCTCGTGACCTGGCTGACCACGTCGGACGCGAACCAGGCCACGGCCCCGACCTACCCGGCCTACGCACCCGCCGCCAAGGCATGGCTCGCCGAACCGGCGCACCGAAGCTACTTCGCGGACGACGTCAGCGGCCCGTTCCGGCAGGCGGCCGACGAGGTGTGGACGGGCTGGTCGAACACCAGGTTCTCCGACGCCACGTCCTGGTCGAGCGTCGTCCTGCCGGCCCTGACCGCCGGGAAGTCCCTCACGGCGACCCTGCCGGAGTGGCAGAAGGCCATCAGCGACCAGGCCAGGGCCAACGGGTACCAGGTGACCAACCGATGACGCTGCTGGACGCCCAACCCGTCGCCGTATCCGCCCCCACCCGCCGCGGCGACGCGCCGCGGCGGCGGGGCGGCACGACGGGGTACCTCTTCGTCGCCGGGTACGCGCTGCTGCTGCTCGCCTTCGGCGTCTTCCCCACCTGCTACGCGTTCTACCTGGCCTTCACCAACGACCGGGGCCGGTTCACCGGCCTCAACCAGTTCCTCCGGGTCGCCCGGGACTACCGCTTCCTGCCCGCCTTCGGCCACATCCTGCTGTACCTCGCCCTCTGGCTGGTGGTCCTCGTCGTGCTGACGGTGCTGACGGCCGTCGTCCTGCGCAGCCGGGTGCGGGCGGGAGTCTCCGCACTGCTGCGGTTCCTGTACTACATACCGGGCGCGCTGGCCGGGGTGGCGAGCGTCCTGGTCTGGCTGTTCATGCTGGACCCCGACGTCAGCCCGGTGTCCTGGCTGCTGCACCGGATGGGCCTGGACAGCTTCGCCGCTGTGCTGGCCCCCGGCAACCTCCCGGTGATCCTCGTGCTGATCGCCTTCTGGACGGGAGCCGGCGGCTGGATGGTGGTGATGTACGGGGCGCTGAACAACATCCCCGACGAGGTGATCGAGGCCGCCCGCATCGACGGGGCGGGGCCCTGGCGCACCGCCTGGTCCGTCCAGATCCCGATGATCCGGCAGTGGATCACCTACATGGCCATCCTCGCCTTCGCGGGCGGCACCCAGCTCTTCGTCGAGCCGCAGCTGCTCCAGACCGCCAGCCTGGGCCGGGTCAGCCCGACCTGGTCGCCCAACCAGCTCGCCTACGTGTACGCCTTCCAGCAGGGCGACTTCAACGGCGCCGCCGCGATCTCCGTCTTCCTGCTGGTCCTCGGCCTGCTCTGCGCGGGGCTGCTGGTCCGGCGTTCCGGCATGTTCACCCTGGAGGAGAGATGACGACCCGGCTCCTCGCGCTCACGCGCTCCCGGACCACGCCCTCGCGGGCGGTCTCCGCGCTGGTGGTGGGCCTGCTGCTCGCCGTCCTGCTGGTCTTCTTCGTGCTGCCCGTGCTGTGGCTGCTGCTGGCGCCCAGCAAGACCGCCGGGCAGATCGTCCACGACAACCCGTTGTCCTTCGGCTCGTTCGGCAGGATCGGGGACGCCTGGCGGCACCTGTTCTCCTTCGAGGACGGCGCGGTCCTGGTGTGGCTGCGCAACTCGGCCGTCTACGCCGGCGGTTCGCTGCTGCTGACCCTGCTGACCAGTGTCCCGGCGGGCTACGCCCTGGCCCTGACCCGCTTCCGGGGCCGCAAGATGCTGCTGGCGATCACCCTGGTCACCATGATCATGCCCTCGGCGACGCTCGTGCTGCCGGTCTTCCTGGAACTGAACGCGTTCCATCTGATCGGCACGGCCTGGTCGGTGATCCTGCCGTTCTCGTTCTACCCGTTCGGGGTGTACCTGGTCTACATCTACTTCGCCACCAGCCTGCCGCGTGACCTGCTCGCCGCCGCGCGCATCGACGGCTGCTCCGAATGGCAGTTGTTCACCCGCATCGCCCTGCCCCTGGCGAAGCCCGTGATCGGCCTCGTGGCCTTCTTCAGCTTCGTCGGCAACTGGAACAACTTCTTCCTGCCGTACCTGGTGCTGCCGAACAGCGACCAGTTCCCCATCCAGGTCGGCCTGAACCAACTGCTGTCGTCCACTCCCTCGTTCAACCCGGTGGCCGGGGCAGGTCTGAACATCACGATCCCGGAACTCGCCCTCGCCGTCATCATCGCCATCCTCCCCGTCCTGGTCCTCTTCCTGTTCTCCCAGCGCACTCTGGTGTCCGGAATGCTGGCGGGCGCGACCAAGGAGTGAGGGGGACCCTCTTCCCGGCCCGCTGTACGGGAGGGAAAGGGCGTTGCCCGCCCGACACTCCGGAGCGTTTACGGCAGCGCCGGCACGCACGACGTTGCCATGATGCGGATGTCCGTAGCCGTTACTCCTCCTCTGGGAGACACATGGATCAGCACAGCGCACAGGACTCGGGAGTGTCCCGTCGGGGCGTTCTCAAGGCGGGCCTGGGGGCCGCCGCCGTGGCGTTACCGGCCCAGGCCGGCGCAGCGTCCGCCGCCGACCGCACGGCCGCGGGGGCCGCGCCCGGCCGGACCCTCCGGTTCACCGCCGGCACCAACGCGTCCGTGGCCGTCTCGCCGGACGGTGGGCGTCTGATCGTCGAGGTGCAGGGCGTGTTGTGGTCGCTGCCCCGGACGGGCGGCCCGGCGACGGCGCTGACCGGGGCCGAACTGGAGCCGGCCCGGGTGGCCTGGTCGCCGGACGGTTCCCGGATCGCCGTCTGTGCCTATCAGGGCGGCGGGTTCCACGTGTGGACGATGGCGCCGGACGGTTCCGGTCCGCGCCGGCTGACGTCCGGGCCGTGGGACGACCGGGGTGTCAGCTGGTCGCCCGACGGCACCCGGATCGCGTTCGCGTCCGAGCGGGGCGGGGACGCCGTACGCGGCAGCTCGTACTCCATCTGGACGGTGGACGTGCGCACCGGTGAGCTGACGCGGCTGACCCGGGACACCGGGGTGGAGGACTACGACCCGGCCTGGCACCCCGACGGCGGCACGGTGGTCTTCGTCCGGGCCGGCGCCGACGGGGGACGCACGCTGGCCTCCGTCCCGGCCGGGGGCGGGAGCGTCACGGTGGTGCGTACGGTCGGCGCGGGGACGCTCGTGGGACCCGCGGTCGGTGCGGACGGCCGGGTGGCCTGTGTGCGGGTGGACGACGCCGCGCAGGGCACGAACGCGGCGCACTGCACGCTGCTGGTGGACGGCGAACCGGTCACGGACGGCGAGGACGTCTCCCCGCTGCCGCCCTCCTGGACGGCGGACGGTGAGCTGTTCTACGTCGCGGACGGGCAGGTGAGGGTACGGCGGCCGGGCACGGCTCGGAGCGGAGCGGAGACGGTCCCCTTCGCGGCGGAACTGCCGGTGCCGCGGCCGGCCGGGTCCCGCAAGCGGTACGACTTCGACTCGGTGGCCCGGCGTCCGGTCCGGGGTGTGCACCTGCCGGTCCTCTCCCCCGACGGCGGGTCCGTGGCGTTCGTCGCGCTCGACGCGCTGTGGGTGATGCCGGTGCGCGGTGGCCGCCCGCGCAGGCTGGTGCAGGCGCCGCCGTCCGCCTACGCGCAGATGCCGTCCTGGGCGCCGGACGGGCGAAGCGTCCTGTACTGCCGGGAGAGCGGGCCGGGCGGTGACGGACTGATCGGTGTGCGCCGGGTCCGGCTCGACAGCGGCCGGGAGGAGGTGCTGGCGACGGGGGGACGCCTCAACCCGGTGCTCTCGCCCGACGGCGCCCGGCTCGCCTGCCAGGACTCCACCGGCAATCTGCTCGTCCGTGACCTCGCCACCGGCGCGGAGCGGACCCTCGCCGCTCCGCTGGGCGCCAACGGGCTCCCGGGGAAGCCGAGTTGGTCGCCCGACGGCCGGTACCTCGCGTTCAGTGACCGCAACCGGCTCAACCGCCGGTTCCGCGAGGGCTACAACGTCATCCGTGTCGTGGACACCGGGACCGGGCAGTGGGCCACGTATCTGCCGGCCGAGCACGCCTCGCTGTCCGACCGTGGCAACAGCGGTCCCGTGTGGTCGCCGGACGGCACGGCCATGGCGTTCGTCATGGAGTCCGCGCTGTGGGTGATGCCGGTGCACCCGGACGGCTCCCCCGCCGGTGATCCCCGGCGCCTGACCGACGAGGCCGCCGACCATCCTTCCTGGTCGGGGGATTCCCGCACCCTGCTGTACGAGGCGAGCGGGCGGCTCAGGCTCGTGGCCCGGGACGGTTCCGGCCGGCGTGACGTCCCGGTGCCGCTCACCTGGCGGCGGCGGCTGCCGTCCCGGTCCGACACCGTCCGGGTGCACGCCGGGCGGCTGTGGGACGGCACGGGCGAGTCGCCCCGGGACGACGTGGACCTGGTCATCCGCGGCCACCGCATCGCCGCCGTCGAACCCCACCGGGCTCGGGCCCGCAGGGGCGAACGGGTCGTCGACGCCTCCGCCTGCACCGTCATCCCGGGTCTGTGGGACTCCCACACCCACCCGTGGCAGTACACCTACGGCAGCCGGCAGGGCAGCCTGATGCTCGCGTACGGCATCACCACCAACGTCTCCCTCGGCGGCTTCGCCCACGAGGCCGTCCGCATCCGGGAGGCGGTGGCGGCCGGCCGTATGACCGCACCGCGCCTGTTCGCCACCGGCGAGCTGATCGACGGCAGCCGGGTCGCCTACAGCATGGCCCGCGCGCACCGGACGCGGGAGGGGCTGGAGCGGACCCTGAGCCGGGCGGTCGCGCTCGACGTCGACTTCGTCAAGACCTACGTCCGCGCACCCGCCTCGGTCATGCGGGAGGCCGCCCGCACCGCCCACCGGGACCTCGGTGTGCTCACCGGCAGCCACTTCCTGTCCCCCGGAGCCGCCGTCGGCCAGGACCTCACCACCCATCTCCACGCCACCCAGCGCACCGAGTACGGGCGCGCGCTCAGCCCCACCGGCCACTCCTACCAGGACGTCCACGAGACGTACCGGGGCGGCGACTTCGCGCTCATCGCGACCCCGTTCACCGCGCTCCCCCAGCTCGGCGCCGATCCCTCGCTCGCCGACGACACCCGCGTCACCCGGCTCGCCGCGCCGTGGGACGCCGCGCTCGTACGGAGGCTGGCGCAGACCCCGCCCGACGACGCGGCCACGCGCGCCGTCGAGCGGGAGACGGCCGTCTACCGGCGGATCCTCGACGACGGCGGGGTACTCGCCCTGGGCACGGACGCGCCCCTGACCCCCCTCGGCCTCCACCTCCACCTCGCCCTGCGGGCCCTGCACCGCTTCGGCGGCCTGTCCGTCGCCCAGGCGCTGCGCACGGCGACGGCCGTCCCGGCCCGGCTCTTCGGGGTCGCGGACGATCTGGGCACCCTGGAGCCGGGGAAGCTCGCCGACCTCACGGTGATCGACGGCGACCCGTTCCACGACATCGACGACCTCGTCCGTACCGCCTGGGTCATGCGGGACGGCAGGGTGCACCGCCGCGAGGACCTGGTGAACGCGTTCCCGGCCGGCCCGTCGGCACCGTCCGGCCCGGCACACGCCGACTGGCTCGCCGTCAGCCGGGCACTGCGCCGCGAACCGTGCTGTTCGGACCACACCGTCTAGCGGTCCGCTCGTCGGTCTTCCGAGTCCTGACAGGCGTCCCGGTGATGGTCTGCATAGCATCCTTGTGTGACAGACATTCCCGACGAATTGGTCAACCTGGAACGTTCCTGTGAAGCGGAGCGTGCGAGGCTGGCCGGCCTGTGCGGTGAGGAGTACGACGCCCAGTGGCGGGCGTGGCGAGGGGCGGCCGAGGCGTTCCAGACCGCGCTGTCCGCGTACGCGGCGCGCGAGGGCGTGTCGCGGTACGAGCTGGAGCAGTCCGTGAAGGAGGCGGTCCGGCACACACAGGAGGACCCGGCGCCGTAGCGCACGGGACCGCCGCCGCGCGCCGCGAGGGCGATGTCCCCGCAGGCGTGCGGCTGACGCCTGCCCCTCGCACCCCTACGACGGCGAGGCGTCCGTGAGGCCGGCCGGGACCGGCGGTGCTCCCCCGGAGGCCGCTCCGGCCGGGTTCCGGGAGTGCTTCCGCCGGCGGGGGGCGGCGGTGAGGACCGTGAGGCAGGCGATGACCAGTGCTATGCCCGCCCAGCCCGCGGCGGGCAGGCGTTCGCCGACGACCAGGACGGCGAGTACGGCCGCGACGGCCGGCTCCAGCAGGGAGAGCGTGGTGGCGGTGCTGGCGGGCACGTGCGCGAGGCCCCAGCCGAACAGGACGTAGCCGGTGAACATGGGGATGAGGGCCATGTACGCGCCGACCGCCGCGTTGGACCAGGAGCCGATGAGCGGGGCGCCGGTGGCCAGGAGGACGGGCAGGAGGAGCAGTCCGCCGAGTCCGAAGACGGCGCCCATCGCCGCGCGGGAGGGGATCCGGCGGGTGATGAGCCGGTGCGCGGCCCAGGAGTAGAGGGCGTAGGTTCCGGCGGCGACCAGGCCGAGGCCCACGCCGAGCAGCGTCGCGGCCACGGACGCCCGGCCCGTGCCGTCGCCCGCGTGCGCGGCCTCGGCGACGCACAGCAAGGCGGTGCCGAGCAGGCCCAGGGCGGCGGCGATCGTCCAGCGGCGGGTGAGCCGGTGGCCGTCCCTCACGCGTTCGATCAGGGCCGAGGCGAGCGGGGCGGTGCCGAGGGACACCACGGTGCCCACGGCGACTCCGGCCAGGTGCATGGAGGTGTAGAACGCCAGGGGGTACACCGCGACGGAGACGGCGCCGAGCAGCACCGTGCCGCGCTGCTCGCGCAGACGGGGCGCGTGGCGGGCGATCGGCCGGGCGGCGATGAGGGCCTGGAGGAGTCCGCCCAGGCCCATGGCGACGGCGCCGATGGCGAGCGGGCCGACCTCCGGGGCGAACGTGGCGGCCGTACCCGTCGTACCCCACAGGACGGAGGCCGCCAGCACGCACAGCGCCCCTGTCCCGGCGGACCGGCCGGGTCCGGTGGGCCGGCTCACAGCCGGTCCAGCAGGGTGGCCGCCATCGCGCGGGCGTGGCGGAGGCGGTCGCCGTCGCCCTCCAGACCGGCGCGGGCCATCGCGCCCTCCAGGAGGAAGGCGAGGTGCTCGGCCGTCGCCCGGGCCTCGTCGGGCCGCTCCGGCAGCAGTTCCTCCAGGTGCCCGGCGATCAGCCGCTCGACCTCCTCCTTGTGGGCGCGCACCACGGCACGGCCCGCGTCGCCGGCCGGCAGCTCGGCGGCGGCGTTGAGCAGTCCACAGCCGCGGAAGCCGTGCTCGTAGGCGAAGGCCGCGTGGTCGGCGTAGGCGTCGAACACCGCGAGCACGCCGTCCCGGGGGCCGCGGGCGTGCTCCAGCCGGGCCCGGTACAGGCCGAGCCACTCCTCGTGCCGGGCGTCCAGGTAGGCCCGGACCAGGTCGGCCTTGGAGGAGAAGTTGTTGTAGAGGCTCATCTTCGCCACGCCGGCCTCGGCGGTGATCGTGTCGATGCCGGTCGCCGCCACGCCGTCGGCGTAGAAGCGGCGGGCCGCCGCCGCGAGGAGGCGTTCGCGGGCCGGGCGCCGTCGCCCGCTGTCCGTCGTGCTCACGTCTGTCTCACCCATCCTTGCATTGGGTAGGTCGGTCTACCTAGTCTACGCGACCGGAGAGGACCTGATACGCCTCGGGGGCAGGGCGCGACAGCGATACCCGTCCCGGCGGCCGGACGTCCTCGGTACCGCCACGGCCACGGCCGCTGGCGTGACGCCTGGCTTCCACCAGGACCGGGTGCGCGGCCGGACGGTGCCGTGCGACGCCGGACCGGCCCCTGGGCGCGCACAGGACCGGCAGTCGCCGAACGCCGCGGGCACGTGCAGGCGGGTGTGGCGACGACCGCCTCACCCGCCTCCTCCGCGCGTGCCGGGGGCGCCGTCCTGGCGGACGGCTCCGTCGGGCCGGGAGCACCGCCGGTCCTGGCCGGCGGTTCAGCGCCCTTCGTTCAGTCGCGCGCCGAGGATGTTGGGGTCGGCGGCGGTGAAGTAGGCGGCGTCCGCGACGTACACGCGGTCGCCGCGCAGGGCGACGGCCGTGGGGTTCTGCAGTCCGTCGGCGGCGGTGAGGACGGTGCGGTGGGAGCCGTCGCCGCGGACCAGCTCGACCTCGTTGCCGGGGTTGGTGGCGACGAGCACATCGTCACCGTGTCCGGTGAAGTCGAAGTCGTCGACCGGTCCCAGCCCGTCGGCCGTGACCCGGACACGGCCGGCCGTGCCGTCGTGGCCGACGGGTATGCGCAGCAGCGTGCCCCGGTCGAAGTTGCCGACCCATACGGCGCCGTGGCGCACCTTGAGCCCATTGGCGCCGAACTTCCCAGGCGCTCCGGCCAGTTCGGGACTCTGCGACCAGATCGTGGCGGTACCACCGCCCAGGGGGACGCGCCAGACCGCGCCCAGGGCGGAGTCGCTCACGTACAGCTGACCGCGGTGCAGGGCGAGGCCGTTGGGCACTGCGGCGGCCGGCAGGGCGGCCACCCGGCGCGGCGCGCCGTGCCGGGGCAGCCGCCACACGCCCGTCAGGGCGTCGGTACCGGCGGCGTAGGTGACGTACCGCGTGCCGTCCGGCGCCTGCACGATGCCGCCCACGAACGCCCGGCCGATGAGCGGGACGTCCGTTCCGCTCGGCGGAGCGGGCAGGGTGGCCAGCGTCGTCAGGTGTCCGTCGGGGGTCAGCCGCTCGACGCGGCGGGCGAAGGACATCGTCAGGTCGAGGGAGCCGTCGCGTTCCACGGTCAGGTTCTCCGGCTGCTCACCGGCCGCCAGGTCCAGGTGGCTGACAACGTGCACGCCGGTCAGCGCGTTGTCCACGGCCAGCGCCTGTCCACCCGGAGCCGCGAGTGAGGCGACCAGCGCGGTGGCGGCGAGCACCGCGGTTCTGCATACGTGTCTCATGCTTGTCTTTCGTCGGAGTGAGCCGGTGTGACCGGGTGGTTCAGTGGTGGTGGCGGGTGGGGACGCGGGCGCCGCCGAACATGAGGTCGCGGAC